>NZ_JANRHM010000018.1:0-79453 GCF_024733785.1 Barnesiella sp. ET7 | reverse complement strand
GTTATCCGAAATTTCGGATAACAGCAGCGAATCCTTTCCCAGATGCCGGAACATGGCGCAGAACTTCCGAAGGTCTTTCCGCAGCAGCTCGTCAGCCTGCTGTCTTGTCATGGTGCGTGCCGAGTATTTCTCGCCCGGCTGGAGGCAATGCCCCCAGCCGACATAAGGATGGTTCTTTTCCGAGTGCCAACCCTCAAAATAGCGCACACACAAAAATGCCCTCTCAAATTCCGGCAACCTGAAAATCCTTGCTTCCTTGGCTGTTTCCCTTTCAGGTTCCTGTGCCGACAAAGTGCAGCCCAACGAAAGGAAACAGAGCAGTAACAACATCCTGTACCTCATTCACGGATTTGTTTGGAAGTGGACGGACTGACGGCTGGCACACTGTCGCTTTCCGTTTCTGAAGTGTTGGAGTTGTTGAAATCAAACTCCATTTCATGGGAGTTGCCGAAGTTATCCTCCACGACCACGATGAAATTCTGTGTTTCATCGCATTGCGAGGTGTAGTACAGACGGAACTTCTCGTTCTCCAGCAGGTAACGGTCGTTCGGCAGGAATACCGTACCGTTGTCCATCTTCAGTGTCCCTTTACCTTCATACTGGAAGTAACGTATCGTATAGAGTGTATTGGCAAAATTGCCCTCCTTCTTCATCTCACAGCGGATTTCCACGGTCTGCCCCTTTGCCACATCGTGAGGGACCGGCATGGTTTCCACCGTAAACGGGTAGCTCTGCTGTATGTCCATATCGTCATCGCAGGACGCAAAAAGTCCCGCAGCCAGGACAGCCATGCAGACTGCCACTGCCTTGAAAATTGATTTGCCTCTGTTGCTGTTATTATTCATAATCTTCATCATCTTATCTGATTTTAAGTTTGTTGTTATTCTGTTTGTTTATCCGTTGCTGCAAATACTCGTTCAGGTCCTTGCAGCCTTTGTATAACCCACGGCAGTCCGACACTTTCTCACCGTACCGCATCCGCAGTTTTTCCACCGTCCGGTGTCCGGCTTCATCGTTGTCGAGGTAGCACCGTATCCTTTCGTAACCGTCCAGATAACGGAAACTCCTGTCCACATTGGCGACCGAGTTCAGGACAAGGCTGTCGCCGTCCTCCGCCATGCCGAGCGTCACGGCGGACAGGAAGTCCATGAAGCCCTCATAAAGGCTGCAACTTTCAGCCTGCCCGTCCTTCCGCTTTATCAGGGATATGTCTTTGGGCGGTATGCACCCTTTGAAAAGCCGGTTCCGGAGTTCATAACCGCCGGACACATTGGAGAAGCCGACGGCGAAATATTTCTTCTTGTGGACGTAGTAGTTCAACTGGCAGCAGTAAAAGGACGCTGTATCGGGAGATATGCCACGTTCCACCAGATATTTCTTCAAAGCCTGATACCGCAGGGGCAAGACCTCCACGTCCTCAAAGGACGGTTCGGAAGTCTTTTTCCTGAAGGTGGAAGCATCCGGCTGCACCATAGGCACACCGGCACTTTCCGATATGAACCTTGCCTGTGCGAGAAAATCACGGCTGTGGATAAACTCTCCAGCAAGATTGAAGATGTCACCGCCTATGCCCAACCCGAAATCGTACCAGACATTCTTTTCCACATTCACACGGAAGGACGGTGTCCTTTCGCTCCTGTAAGGTGCCGAATACCACAATTCGTTTCCGCTTCTTCTTGTCGGTTCATGTCCCAGCCTTCGGAGAAAGTCCGCAATCGGTATCTGCCTCATTTCAGCTATATCCATACCCGTCCTAATTTATGATGAACTTGATACCTATTCCAAACTGCGTGTGGAGCTTTCTCGTGTCACCTCCCCAAAGACAACGCTCGCGCAGACTGGCAAGCAGAGCCAGACGGTCAGCCACATACACCTCCATGTCGAGCGTCACCGCACCGCCATAGACAAAGGCGTCACTGTCGTGGAGCCTCGCCCCGTCATACAGCACCTTGTCGCCCCAGTTCACCGTTTCATATCCGGCAAGAGCGGAAACGCCGGCATAGAGAAACACGATTTTGCGGGCATCGGAAAGCACCTTGAAGTAGTAGCCGCCTTCGGCGGTAAACTGTGCCACCGGTATCTTCACATCATTGTACGGACTGTTTTTCAACAGGTATTCACCGCCCAGCGACCATTTGTTGCCGTTTTTCGTATAGGTCGAAAGAAGCGCCCCGAAACTGTGCCCTCCGTCATTGCCGCCCATCCTGAAACCGTCCGTCATTGCCGCCTTCACTTCGATGCCCTGCATTCCCGGCAGGCATCGCTGGGCGTTCGCCCGCCCCGTGAACAGGGCAAGCGACGCTGCCAGTGCTATCATGTACTTTCTCATGTTCATCGTACCTGAAGTTCGTTAATCGTTGTGGCTCGTACCAGATCCTCGTTCTCTATGGTAAATGACTGGTGACGTCCTCCGTTCTTCTCATGCAGTTCCACCACGAGGCATTTGTCGTCCGGAATGGTGAACTTGGACATCGTGAACACGGTACGTTCCTTTTTCTTTCCCGGCACGCAGGTCACATAGTTCTGCGCACGGAGCGGAAGAATGACCTGTTCCTGCACGGCTGTACGCTTTGCCACCTTCTTGTCCACGATTTTCCATGTGATATAGTCCACGTCAAACGGGACGTTGCTCTGGTTCTTGATTTCCGTATGGAAATACAGAAGTCCGTTATGCGTATAGATGCCTTTGAGGATATACTGGATACCGAAACGCTTGCAGCCGATATGCTTCACCTCACGCTTGTTCTGTCTGTGGATGGACTTCATGATAAGACGCACCAGCATCGGACTTTCATTCCCCAGTTCCTTCAGGTAAATCTCCATCGCGTTGTTCGGACGGTTCACCGCTTCACCGTCGTGGATGAAGTCGCACATCTCCACATTGAGGAGCAGCGGCTCTTCCGCATATTTGACGTTGAAGGTGTAAAAGCCGCCGTCCTCCGTAATGACGCTCATGTTCGTCTCGTTCTGGAAATTTCTTACCGTAGCTTTCACTCTTATCACATTCTCAGCCCCGTCCGCTTTTCCGGCAATAAGGTTCGGTGAACCCAGGTCCACGTAGCGCACCTCTGACGGAAAGATTATATGCACGGTTTTGTTGTAGGTCACTTCCAGTCCGTGCGGCGGTATCATGCGGTCAAAGGTCAGCTTGCGGGTCAGACCGTGATACAGGTCGCCGTCCGCCTCTTTCTGCGGATAGATTTCTTTGCTCAGAGAGAGTTCCTGACCCTCTTCCTGCTTCACTTCCTGAGCCGGTCTGTCACTTCCGTTTTCTTCGACGGTCTTGTTTTCCTGCGCTTGGGCAGATACGATGCCCATAAACAGGGCGAACATCATAATTACTTTTTTCATTTTACTTTGGATTTAGTGGTAATAATAAATTGATAATTTTTTGTTGTTAATTTCTGTCCTGATACAGCATGACCCTGTATCCGGCTTTCAGATGTACCTTGACGGTACGCATCTTCTTGGCTATATACTGGCTTGTGCCCTGTATCAGCCCCTTGCCCAGATCGGAGGCGAGCTGGGCCTTCGCATCGGTGGAGATGTTGATGCTGCTGCCGAGCGATCCGCCCATATTGGCGGCTACCTCACGGACTGCGTTCATTTCCATCGAGTTCGGGATGAAGATTCCTTCCTGTCCGTCCGTGTCGTAAACGGAAAGCTCAACCGGAATGATCGTCCCCTCATGTTCCAGCGAAGTGACTGCTATGCCGAGACGTTCACCCTGAATCCTTGCCGCTCCGACAAGTACGGCATTGCGTGGGATGATTTTCTCCGCAACCGCCATCGGCTCCAGAAGCCGCAGCCGGACAGCCTGCCCGTCCGTCACGCTCTGTGCCCCATAGACACATGCCGATATGGTGTTCTTGTCCGATACCGTACGGCTTCCCACTGCCGTATGGAAACCCATGTTGCGCTCCTGTGCATACATGGCGGCAAATTCCGCATTGCTCATAGGCTGTGCAAGGGAGGAAACCACCTGTCGGGTAACCTGCTTGACCGGCATTGCCGTATGTTCTTCCGCCTTCCGTACTGGCGATGCCTGTGCTGTCTGTTGTCCGTTCTGACCGCCCATGTATTTGGATGCCAGTTCATACGACTTTTCCATAAGCACCACCTGCTCGTCCATCGAGGAACCTTTTTCCTTTTCCCTTTCAAGTTCCGTTTCCAGTGAGGATATGCGCTCCATCAGCTCCTCCATTTCAGCACTGTTTCCCGAAGGCTGCTCATAGAAGTTGCCGAGTGTGGCGTTCAGGTCACGGTAGGCGGTGGCCGATGACCTGATTGTCTGCGAAGCCGGCGATGATGCCGTATCCGTATCACTTCCGCCACCGGGACTGGCAAGGTCGAAGTCCGGATTGTCCCCGGTCACGGAAACTTCCCGGTCGAACATGCTGCCGAGTTCCTGCATGGCATGGTTGCGGCTTGCCCTGCGTTCCTCCATTTCTCCCTGCTCGTAGGCTTTGACCTTGTCACCGATAATCTTCCTGTTGTCCTTGTCCGCATCCGGTATCTCCGTGTTGTAGCCCGTCGCACCCGGCTGTTCCTCCTTGTCGGAAGAGGGAGCGAATATCAGCCACATGGCACCGATGAAGACCAGAACCATAGCAGGCAGGACTATCATCTTCTGACGTTTCAGCCTTTGCGCCTCCGTCAGTGGTGTACGTTCCTTGTTCTTTTTTTCGGGGCTGTCCCCGTTCTCTTTTCTTGTTTCCTTATTTTCCATCCTTATACTGTTTAATAAAATTGTGATGAATCTTGCCGCCGCATTCTCCCTTTACGGGGAGCTGTCCGGCGTGTCCGATATTCAGTTTCCGCCCGTCATCACGTCCTATATCGTACAGCGACTTTCCGAACGTGTAAAGGGCAAGCGTGGCAAATACGGCCAGCATAGCCAGTACGATTCTTTTCCTTGTCTTCTGCGGAAGTCCGTCCAGATAGTCCTTCAGTCCGGAAACTATTCGCTCTCTTGTACCGCGGATTTTCTCATGTGCCATCCGCAGCGGTTTCATTGCTTTTTCTTTCATTCCATTATCTTTTGACGGTTTGCAGGTCCTTGTTCTCTATGATGGTGAACCCCTCTATCGTGAATCCGTTGGGATTGTCGTCAGACCGCGAGGCGTTCAGTAGGCGGCAGGTCGTCACGAGGCTGCGCTCCGTGACGTTGCTCTGACGGATTATCTGCTGGGTGGCATAGGTGGTCGCACGGTAGGGATAATGCTCGAAATCGCACACCACGCTGTCCACTTTCAGCACCTGCGTGATATTGCCGGCAATGATGCGGTTGTAGTAGCCCTTTTCCGCAAAGTCCGAGTAATAGTTATACACGCTGCGGTCTGCCAGCAGCAGGGCACGTCTCACATTGTGCTCGATGGCGCTCTTCTCCGGTGACAGGGTAAAGAACAGTTCGTGAAAGCGCCGTACATGCTCGCGGGCTTCCGCAGGACGGTTCTGTGAAAGGTCCTGCGAGAGAGCCAGCATCAGGCTCTTGCCGTTGTCCAGCACATAAATCTTTTCCCTCTGCTTTTCCGCAAAGCGGTAGGAACTCCATACGCTCCACACCGTTATCACGGTACACAGTGACAGGAAGACGATACCGAACAGGCGTATTTGCCTGAATGATGTTTCAATATTCTTCAATGACTTGAATTCCATATTACTTTATCTGTTTTTAGTTGTTCTGTTGGTTTATTTCAGCAGCTTGCCCACACGTCCCGTCACGTTTCCGGCGGTGGCACCGGCAACACTGCCTGTGAATCCGGCGGATTTTCCGGCTACCTGATTGACGTTGCGTCCGTAGTTGCCCATGCCTCCGGCCTGAATGATCCAGCCCGATACGGTCGGAATGGTAAAGTATCCGATAATCCCGATTATCATGAATACGATATACACGCCGTCGCTCGAATCAAGTGAGAAGTTCGGGTCCGCCTGCATACGTTCGATGTCGCTTTGCAGCATCAGTACCTGTATCTTTGCCAGCACCGTACTGAACATGTCCGATACGGGAAGCCACAGGTAAACCTGTATATAGCGGCAGATCCACTGCGTCAGCGTGCTCTGGAAACCGTCCCATACCGATATGGCGAAGGCTATCGGACCGAGTATCGCCAGCACCACGAGAAAGAACGTGCGTATGGTGTCTATGACAAGACCGGCAGCCTGGAACATCAGTTCGAGTATCTCGCGGAAGAAGTCACGCACGGACTTTTTCATGTTGTACATGCCACGTTCGATATACATTCCCGTCATGGTCACCACGTCCTCCGGCGACCAGCCCAGTTCGTCCAGCTGCCTGTCAAATTCCTCGTTGCTGACAAGATAGGCGGTTTCCGGATTGCGCATCATCGCCTCATGTTCAAGCTCGTCTTTCTGCTTGCGGTATTCGTTCATGTCCAGCGTTTCCGCCTCCAGTATCTTTGCCGTTCCCTGAACGATGGGCGACATGACCCCGTTGAGCGTTCCCAGAACAAGCGACGGGAAAAGCATGATGCAGAATCCTATCGCAAAGGGGCGCAGCATGGGGAACACCTCTATCGGTTCCGCCCTGGCAAGTGACTGCCACACACGGTAGGCGACATAGAACAGCGCACCCAGACCGGCAATCCCTTTCGCGACACCGGCCATGTCCTCGCACAGGGGCATCATCTCCTCGTAAAGCGAGCGGAGTATCTGATGAAGGTTTTCAAAGTCCATAGGCTACCAGTATCTTTCGTTTGCATTTCCGTAAAGACCCAGCACGCGGTCAAGGTCGTTTTTCTTTTTCGCACGCAGATAGCTTACCGAAATGTTCTTGTTGGTATAATAGCCGACAAGGTTCCGGTATCTTCTCATTTTCGAGTAGCAGCGTTCCACCACGTCCATGCGTTCCTTGTCCGTCATCGAGAGTGTGGTGATGTTCACCACGTTCTTCAGTTCCGTCAGCACGTCATTGCTTTCCTCAAGCAGCTTGGTATATCCGAACGCGATGGCTCCGAGTTCCTCCACGGTGAAGTTCTCGTCACACATCATCTTCTGGAAACTGTTCACATAGATGTCCGTGATGTCGCCCACCATCAGGATGGTCTGCTGCACCTTTCTGGCGTCTTTTACAAGATTGTTCACCGATTTCAGCGCGTCATAATACTTCTTTCCCTGCTCGTAGATCTTGACGGTCTCCTGAAAGTTCTTGACCATATTCGTTGCGGTGGTCGAGGTATGCGCCACATTCTTCGAGGTGTTTATGATGCTTTGCGCAATGTTGGACGGGTCTATGACCGCCCATTGTGCGCTTGCCCTGCCTGCGTAAAGCAGGCACAGGCAGAAGATTGTCAGAATTTTTATTCTCATTTTCTTTCTTTGGATTTAGTGGTCATTATCGGTTTCATTGTCTGTCTTCCGCGTTGTCTGCTGCGGGAGTGGCCCTTATATAGTCCCCGTTCGGCGAGAAGGTCAGGATGTCCGTTTCATCATTGTACGCCACATCTATGCGGAATCCGGTATTCATAAACAGGTTTCCGTTGTCTTCCATCTGCAGCAGATATGTTTCCGGCTTCAGCTTGCGGCTTATGCCACTGCGTTTGAATACGGTCACCTTGTACGCATTTCCTTCCTTGTAAATGAGCAGGTCGGGTTTGCTTTCCACGCTTTCCCAGTTACCGCAGATGCTTTCGCGCACGTCCTTGTCCTGTTCCATGTCACATGCCTGCATCACCAGTGATGCAAGTCCTATCAGACCGCCGCAAAGCAGTCTGAGCTGGGATTTTGTAATCTGAATGTCCATACTTTTTCTTTTTTTTGATGTTACTGTTGTTTTCTTTGTTATTTGCTCCGGTTCAGAAGCCCATTCTCCTGCCTTTCGGCCTGCAAGGGCGGATACCCGATGCAGGGCGGTCCGGATTTTCCTTCCTTGGCTGTACCGCCTGTTTCTCCTTCGGCTTGCCGAACAGCTCGTCCGCGTCCGACCTTCTGCCCGTCATTCTCGAAAAGCGGCTGTCCAGTTCCCTGTATGCCTGTTCCACCTGCCTGAGAATGGTTTCGCGGGGAGCCTTGCGGTCGATCCCGTATTTATCAAAGAAGCCGGGGTTGTAATGTACCGGGTCGTCATAATCTTTCCTTACGGTCATGCCTCCGAGCAGCAGAAGTTCCTTGTAAAGTCCTTCGATATACACTCTCGAAGGACTGCCGCAGATGCTTTCGTATGCCTTTTCCACTGCACGGGTAAGTCTTCCGCCGACTTTTCCGGCATCCGGGACTTCCCCTTTCTGTCTTTTCTCGCTGTACTGCCTGCCGTCCATTTCCTCAAGTTCCTTATACAGCCGGTAGTCTTCCGAAAAGCCGTACTGTTTCTGGATGTCTTCCGGTATGTCGGCACCGTATATGAGGAACTCCTTGAGCCGGGTGGCATGTCTTTCCGTTTCCTGCCTTTTCTGTTCGGCTCTCATGTATGCGTTGTCCATATCCATATTGTCAGTTTTTTTATTCATGAATCTTTTTCATTTTTCAGCCTTTCCGTTCTTCTCGCCTTCTTTCCGCAAGCTGCCGGATGGCTCCCTCTATGTCACCGCCCAGTTTTTCCGCCAGGCGGTAAACCTCCGTCTTTTCCGATTCTTCCGTCGTATAAGCCAGATATTCCTCCGGACTCACTTCCGTGGCATAGACTGCCGACTGCGTACCGCCAAGCCCTATCCACACCTCCTTGTAGAGCCGCGACGGGTTGTTCGCCATGTTGATGGAAAGAATCTGCGACTTCTCCTTTTCCGTCAGTCCGAGCAGGGTCTGTATCTGGTCGAACTTGTTCATGTACTTCCTCTGGTCAAGCAGTATCTTGCAGTCGGAATTGTTGATGATGCTCTCCTTGACTACGGGCGATGAGATGATGTCGTCCACTTCCTGCGTGACGACAATCGCCTCGCCGAAATACTTTCTCACCGTCTTGTACATGTAGCGGAGATATTCCGCCATGTTCGCCGACGAGAGTGCTTTCCAGGCTTCTTCCACAATCAGCTGTTTTCTCACTCCCTTCAGGCGGCGCATCTTGTTGATGAACGCCTCCATGATGATGATGGTCACCACCGGAAACAGTTCGCGGTTTTCTTTTATGGAATCAATTTCGAACACGATGAACCGCTTGTTCAGCAGGTCGATGTTTTCCTCCGAGTTCAGCAGGAAGTCATAGCGTCCGCCCCTGTAGTATTGCCTCATGGTGGTCAGCATGTTGTCAATGTTGAAGTCGGACTTCTCTACCTTGATTTCACGTCCGGCCAGTTCACGGCGGTAGTCATCGCGCATGTATTCGTAAAAGGTGTTGAACGAGGGAACGATGCTCCGGTCTGCCTTGATACGCTCTATGTAGGCGTTCACGGCGCTGCCCAGCTCTCCGCTTTCGGTCTTTGATACCTTGTCGTCCTCCGATTTCCAGATGGTCAGCAGCAGGGTCTTGATACTGTCCTTCTTCTCCACGTCAAACACATAGTCGTCCGTATAGAACGGATTGAACGAAATGGGCTTTTCTTCCGTGTAGGTATAATACACGCCGTCTTCGCCGTGTGTCTTGCGCCGGATCATTTCGCACAATCCCTGATACGAGTTTCCGGTATCCACAAGGACAACGTGCGTTCCCTGTTCATAATACTGCCGGACAAGATGGTTCATGAAGAACGACTTGCCGCTGCCGCTCGGTCCCAGCACGAACTTGTTGCGGTTGGTCGTGATGCCGCGTTTCATCGGAAGGTCGGAAATGTCGATGTGCAGCGGCTTTCCCGTCAGACGGTCCACCATCTTTATGCCGAAAGGCGAAAGCGAGCTGCGGTAGTTGGTCTCTTCCGTAAAGAAGCATACCGCCTGTTCGGTGAAGGTGTAGAAGCTCTCTTCGGCAGGGAAATCGGCGGCATTGCCGGGTATGGCCGCCCAGAACAGGGTCGGACAGTCAACGGTGTTGTGCCGGGGCATACACTCCATGCTTGCCAGCTGGCTGCCCACGTCATTTTTGATGTGCCGGAGTTCCTCCGCATCATCGCTCCACGCCATGACATTGAAATGTGCGCGTACCGAGGTCAGCCCGTAGGAATGGGCTTCGTTCAGGTACTGGTCTATCCATTCACGGTTGATGCTGTTGCTCCTTGAATAGCGGGACAGGGATTGCATGTTGCGGGCGGACTTCTCGAACTTACGCAGGTTCTCCTCGCTGTTGTCCAGTATCACATACTGGTTATAGACATGGTTGCAGGGAAGCAGCAGTCCCACGGGACTGGCAAACGAAAGACGGCAGTCCGAGCGGTCGGTGGAAAGACGCTCATAGCGGCTGTCGGTAGCCACCTTGCCGGGCAGGTCCTCCGTGTCGGAAAGCGTGTGCAGGCACAGGTAATTGTCACCGATACGCATCCCCTTTGCCGAAAGGTCGATGTCCTGCAGGGCGACGTCGTTTTCAGACATCAGCGAAAAATAGCGTTCCAACACTCCCTTCCTGTCGTCTGTGCCGACTATCTCATCCGTACCGAGCCGGCGCAGTCGGACAAAGCCGCTGTCGTTCATGATACGGGCGAACTGTTCTGTTGCCTCCAGAAACTTTTCCGATGTTTCCCTGTCCAGTTCCTTCGGGATGATGTGCCCCCTGCACAGCGTGCTGAAGTTGCTCTGCATCCGGTTGCGTTCCCTGGTCGTTTTCGTCAGGTACAGGTAACAGGTGTGGCGCAGATAGGGTCGCTCGTTGAAATGACGCTCGAAGCTGCGCGAGAGGAAGCTCATGTCCTCCTTTTGCAGTTCCGGTCTGTACGTCTCACGGATGAACCAGTCCTGCTTGTGGACGATGGAGAAGTCCGGCAGCACCTTGATGGCCTTGCACCAGCACCCGTGTATCGCCTCGTACTCCGCACCCGTGACCGTGTAAAGCTCCGGCAGTTCGACTTCGTAGGCGACCGTCAGGTCGGCATCCTTCGATACGATGCAGCCGTGTTCCACTGCAAGCAGGGGGAACTTGTTTTCCAGTGTAGTTATTCTTGATACGTTTCTCATATTTTCTCTTCCTTTCTTTTTCGTTTAAGCAGCCGGGCAATGCGCCGACGGTTGGTCAGGTAACGGGGATGGCTTCTTGCGGCACCCAGCTTCATCAGCCCGTGTTCGCCGTACCGGGCATTCAGCGCGAAGGTCTGCCATACAAGGACGGAGGCGCCTGCCGCACCGATGCCGATACATATCCACTGGTCGGTTCCGACCATATAGAGGATGACGAACAGGACAAAGAGGGCCAGAAGCCCGCCCACGAAGATGAACAGGTATTGTGCCTTTAGTCCCTTGAACTCAACCGAACGGCCGATACCCTTGTTGATTGGATATTCAGCCATACCGTATATTAAAGGAAGAATGAACGGAGGATTGTCGCCGCCACAATCAGGAAGATACACGCACCGAACCACGAAGCGGCGGTCTTGCTGGTGTCAGGATCACCGGACGAGAATTTGCCATAGACCTTTACGCCGCCTATCAGACCGACAACGGCGCCGATGGCGTATATCAGCTTCGTTCCGGGGTCAAAATAGGAAGTGACCATTGAAGTGGCCTCGTTGATGCCTGCCAGTCCGTTGTCCTGTGCGAAAGCGGATGATGCGGCAGCGATGAGAAGTGCTGCCGAAAGAATGATTTTCTTGCTGTTCTTGATGTTTCTGTTCATAAATACTTTTTGTTTGTGCCGTCAAAGGGTGGATAGTCCTTCTTCCGGCGGTTCATACTGATTTTGTTTTTGGTTTAGTGGTCTCCCTTTTGGTTCCACGGACTTGGGATTGTCCGTTCCGGCAGGCGGTTACCTTGTATCCGCTTTCCGGGGGTCGGTACTACTGTTCTTTCTTCATTCCTTTTTGGTTGTCGTTGCATATTTGCGGATGTCAAACTCGTCGATGTTGTCGGGTACCAGAAACTCGACTTCCTGCTCTTTCAACCGGATTTCAATCAGCCCCTTGATACGGACGCTCATTTCGGTGGAACCTTCCATAAGCATGTCATACAGCTCCGTACCCTCCATTTCGACAAATACCTTTGCAGCCTGTTCACGTTCCGTCCGTGTCGCATCTGGATTTCGGGCGGTCTTGACGGCCTTTTCAATCTCGTCAAAGCTGCTGCCGGAAGCCTGACGTCTGTCCGGGGTTTCCTCTTCCGGTTCACCTTCGCCGTACTCAACCTCTTCAGGAGGTATGTTGCTGAATACTTCGTCGAACTTCTCTTCCGGTACCCGTGCCGTCTTCCTTTCGGCTTCGTCGGCAAAGGTAACATCATCACTCTGCACTTCCTCGCCTTTATCCGAAGTGGCAGCTTGTGGCTTCGGTACGGTAGTCATTGTCCGGGTTACCGTCATTCTGAAACGGCTCTTGCCGATGATTTCCGGTGCCGTGGCGGTGGCGGACGCATCCGCCTCCGGGCTGCTGTCCTTTTCCTCCGCATGGAGTGACTTCCAGATGCCTGCCAGTTTCCCGAAGAAGCGGAACAGCCTCGTTTCCATGAGCCGGTCATACATGAGCAGGAACACGAACCATACGTTGCAGGCGACCGATACGGTCAATAGGATTGTGGTCAGGCTCATGGGCGTTTTCCGTCGTTTATGTTGGACTTATGTTTCTCACTCGCGCATTTTCTGTTTTCCTGTCTTCTTTTCATCGTTTCATTCTTATGGTTGATATTCCTTTTCATAATTCTTCTCGTACAGGCTTTTTATTGCCTCGTCGGACTGCCCGAAATGCAGGGTCAGCACATGGTCGATGTAGGCCGACATCGAGAGCCGGTCATGTCCGATGACCCGTACAATACGCCTGATACGGTTATGGTAATCACGGCGTATATATGTCATTTTCCCGTCGCGTGCCCGCATCCCGGACTCCCGGATGAACAGCCGTTCATACTCCTTTTCGCTGTATTTGCCCCTTGCCGGTGAGGACGACACGATTTCCACGTTCGTCTGTATCCCGACGGTAATCATTTCCTTGCCGCTGTCATGCGGTCTTGCTTTTCTTTTTTTATGTTCCATTGTCGTTGATTTTTAGATTAAATCTTCTCTTTGTTTCTTGTACAGTTCGTTGATCTGTTCCTTGTGCTGTTCCAGATGTTGCCGCAGTACGGTGTCCACGTAGCCGCCGACAGTTATCTCACGTCCGGCAATGTCATTCACGATTTTCAGAATCTTGCTGTGTACGTCGCGGCTGATATAGACACACTGGCGGGTTTTCAGCTCATTGCGGCGCAGAAACATCATATAGTCTTCCTCCTGCCGTTTCCGTCGGCTGCTTTCCCTTGACGTTTTCTCCTTTGCCGCCGGCGGTTCCGTTCCGCCTGTACTTTCTTCGGCCGGAACGGCAGGAGGTTCCTGTGCAGGCCGTGTGTTGCCGTCCTGCGTGCGTCTGCCGATAGAGGCGATCAACAGTTCCTCGTCAATGTCCTCCGTATTCACTTTCCTGCTGCCCATGCTCAACGCCCGGTAATGATTTTACATATCTCTTCCGAAAACTCGCGGATGCCGCTCCCTTTCAGGAGTGACGCCTCAGTGGGGAATATGGTCGAGCGGAACACGCTTTTGCGTTCTTCCGAAAGGTCGCGTCGGAATTTCTTGCTGTCCGGCAGACGGGTCGAGAGTATCGAAAGCCCCATGTCCGCTATGACGTCCTCATAAACATCATACAGCCCGTTCTTCTCCCTGCCGTCCACCATCGTCCAGAACAGGTACAGTCCTTTGGTTTTCGACCGCCCCGTCGTCATGAGGTTGTTACGGAACATAGCGGCGAATTGCAGCGTGCTTTCCACGACAAAGCGGTCGGCGCTCATGGGGGCGAAGATATAGTCCATTTGCGACAGGGTTTTCACCACGCCGTTGCTTTTGAGCGTTCCCGGCATGTCAAAAAACACGATGTCCGGCTTGACCGCTTCCCCGCTTATCAGCTTTTCCGCGTCATCAAGGGCGTTTACCGCATCGCTGGCAATGACCGGGTAGGCATTCCTTTTCAGCTTGCGGAAATGCTCGCAGGCGAGTGCCTTGAAGTACCGGCTCTCGTCAATCAGTTTTGTTTCGCGCTCACGGAGTCCGTAGATGCTGTGCTGCGGGGCATCGCAGTCTACCACGGCTACATTGTAACCTTTCACGTTGTGGAGATAGTTGGCGGCAAGCGCCGTAATGGTGGATTTTCCGATACCGCCTTTCTGTGTTGCGAATGCAACGAAGATTTCATTACTCATTGTCATAGATATTTAAGTTATTGATAAAATGATTTGTTGTTTCCATACAGAACCGGTGATTTCCGTTTCCGCTTCAATGAATCTGCAAACAGGCGGTTCATCACGTATCCGGTTCATTGGTGAAACAATGTTTCGGATAATTGGTGACTGACGACAGTACGTCATGAAATCATTGAATCTGTAAGTCACCGGGTCATTGAATATGCAGTTATCCGCTGAACCGGATAACCGTTTCGGCAAATGTCTGCCGGTTTGAATTTTCGGGTATTGGATGATGTCATTTCTCATATCTTCAAATCACTGTTTTTTTGAATCACGATGCAAATAAACATGGAAATAATGGAAGTTGTATCACTTCCCGGACAACTGGCAGCATGTTGCGCCGATAGGCAGCGATTGGCTTACTTAATATACTATTCCACAACTGTTTATAACCGTAACTTTGCCCCCGAACGGCAGGGTTTCCCGCTACGGGCGAAGCCGTGGGTCTGAAGGTTTCCTTTCCAATCCGTCCCCGACGGATTTTTGTTGGCTCCAGCCAACAGCAAGATGTCTTTTCAGCGGCTCAAAATGATTTGAGCATCCCTGAAAAGCACTTGCCCTTGCAGGGGGCGGGCTTCCTCTCCGAAGTCGGGAAGCCTGAAAAACCTGCGGTGGAATGTCCCCAAAGCGGGGCTTGTGCCGTGTAACCGCTAAATCCTAAGTAATATGATTGAGAAAAAGAAGAACAGTCCGCCGAAAAAGGGCGGAAAGACCGGGAGAAATCCCAAAATCGACCCGGCGGTGTACCGCTACACCGTCCGTTTCAACGAGGTGGAGCACAACCGTTTCCTCGCCATGTTCGAGAAATCGGGTGTCTATGCCAGATCCGTATTCCTCAAGGAACACTTCTTCGGAAGACCGTTCAAGGTGCTGAAAGTGGACAAGACTCTGGTGGAATATTGCACCAGACTGTCCGATTTTCATGCCCAGTTCCGGGCAGTGGGAACCAATTACAATCAGGTGGTCAAGGAACTGAGGATGCACTTTTCTGAGAAGAAGGCGATGGCTCTGCTCTTCCGGCTGGAACAGGACACCATCGAACTTGTGAAGCTGAGCCGTCAGATTGTAGGGCTTTCTGAGGAACTGAAAGAATGGGCGGCGAAGAATGCCGTCATGGAAACGGGATTGGAGAACGACAAGAATCAGGGGTGATGGTAGCAAAAATCAGCATGGGAAGCTCGTTGTACGGCGCACTTGCCTACAACGGGGAGAAAATCAACGAGGCAAGGGGAAAGCTCCTTGCCACCAATAAAATCTATAACGACGGTACGGGCACGGTGGACATCGGACGTGCGTTGAACGACTTTCTGCTTTACATGCCCTCACAGACAAGGGTGGAGAAACCGGTGGTGCATATATCGCTCAATCCGCACCCGGAGGACAGGCTCACGGATACGGACCTGCAGAACATCGCAAGGGAATATCTGGAGAAGCTCGGTTTCGGGGAGCAGCCTTATATGATATATAAGCACGAGGATATAGACCGCCACCATGTGCATATCGTGACGGTCAATGTGGATGAGAACGGCAGGCGGCTCAACTGCGATTTCCTTTTTCGCCGCAGTGACCGCATACGCCGTGAGCTGGAGGAGAAATACGGGCTTCGTCCGGCAGAACGCCGGAGCGAGCGTCTTGAAAATCCGCTGCGCGGGGTGGACGTTTCCGCCGGTGATGTCAAGAGGCAGGTCGGCAACACCGTGAAGGCGGTATGCAGGCAATACCGTTTCCAGACGATGGGCGAATACCGTGCCCTTCTTTCCCTTTATAATGTGACCGTCGAGGAAACTCAGGGAAACGTGCGCGGACGTGAGTACCGCGGACTGGTCTATTCCGCCACGGACAGCAAGGGGAACAAGGTCGGCAATCCGTTCAAGTCCTCGCTCTTCGGAAAGACGGTCGGCTATGATGCCGTGCAGAAGAAGTTCGCCCGTTCCGGACAGGACATCAGGGACAGGAAGCTGGCGGACGTGACAAAACGCACCGTACTTGCCGTACTGGGAGAAACGTATGATAAGGAGAAGTTCATTTCCCGGCTCAAAGAGAAGGGCATCGACACCGTGCTGCGCTACACGGAGGGAGGGCGCATCTACGGAGCCACCTTCATCGACCACCGCACCGGCTGTGTGCTTAACGGCTCACGCATGGGCAAGGAACTTTCCGCTAACGCCTTGCAGGAACATTTCACCCTGCCGTATGCAGGACTCCCGCCGATCCGGCTCTCCGTTCCGGTGGAAGAACGCGAAGCGGCTTATACGCGCGATGCTTCCGATGGTGTAGATTATCCGGGCGGCATGGGGCTGTTCACTCCCGAAGGTCCGGCGGTCAATGCCGAAGAGGAAACCTTTATCCGAGCCATGCAGCGCAAGAAGAAAAAAAAGAAGCGCAGGGGCTTAGGATTATAAAAAAACTGCATCGTAATTAAAACTTTACGATGCAGCTATTTGATAAAATGCAACTATGGCATTAGGCCCAATGCTCTCATGCGATTTATCAGTCGCAAGGAGTACTCAAGATTGAACCTTCTTTTATAAAATTCTTCCATTTTATATGGTTCTTATATACAATAAATATATGTCAAATTCAAAAAATATCAACATTTATGTCACAACAGGAAGATGATTTGAGGGCACTTGCGAAAATCATGGATTTTCTTCGTGCCGTGAGTATTATTTTAGTGGTCATGAACGTCTATTGGTTCTGCTATGAGGCCATACGCCTCTGGGGGATTGACATCGGCGTGGCGGACAGGATACTGGTGAATTTCAACCGTACCGCCGGACTGTTCCGTTCCGTCCTCTACACGAAGCTGTTTGCTGTCCTTCTGCTGGCACTCTCGTGTCTGGGAACCAAGGGCGTGAAAGGTGAGAAAATCACCTGGCACAGGATATGGACGGCTCTTGCCGCAGGCTTTGTGCTGTTTTTCCTGAACTGGTGGATACTGGAGCTTCCGTTTCATGTCGCGACGGTCGCCCTTCTGTATATCCTTACCCTTTCGGCAGGATATATCTGTCTGCTGATGGGCGGACTGTGGATGTCACGCCTGCTGAAGCACAATCTCATGGACGATGTGTTCAACAACGAGAACGAGAGTTTCATGCAGGAAACCCGTCTGCTGGAGAATGACTATTCCGTGAATCTGCCCACCCGTTTTTATTACAGGAAGAAGTGGCATCAGGGATGGATCAATGTGGTCAATCCGTTCCGTGCAACCATCGTGCTGGGTACTCCGGGTTCCGGAAAATCCTATGCCGTGGTAAACAGCTTCATCAAGCAGCAGATTGAGAAGGGGTATAGTCAATATATCTATGATTTCAAATACCCTGACCTTTCAACGATTGCCTATAACCACCTGCTCAACCACCTTGACGCATACAGGGTAAAGCCGAAGTTCTATGTGATAAACTTTGATGACCCGCGAAGGAGCCACCGCTGCAATCCCATTCATCCGGACTTCATGACGGACATTTCGGATGCTTATGAATCTGCTTATACCATCATGCTCAACCTCAATAAAAGTTGGGTGCAGAAGCAGGGGGACTTCTTTGTGGAGTCACCGATCATCCTTTTTGCAGCGATTATATGGTACCTCAAAATCTATCAGAACGGTAAATACTGTACCTTTCCCCATGCCATTGAGTTCCTGAACCGCAGATACGAGGACATTTTCCCCATCCTTACCTCATATCCGGAGCTGGAGAACTACCTCAGTCCCTTTATGGATGCATGGCTGGGAGGGGCTGCCGAGCAGCTGATGGGTCAGATTGCATCGGCGAAAATCCCGCTCTCACGCATGATTTCGCCGCAACTGTACTGGGTGATGAGTGATAGCGAGTTTACGCTCGACATCAACAACCCTGAAGAGCCGAAAGTCCTGTGTGTCGGGAACAATCCCGACCGTCAGAACATCTACGGCGCGGCACTGGGCTTGTATAACTCACGTATCGTCAAGCTGATAAACAAGAAAGGTATGCTCAAGTCTTCGGTGATTATTGACGAGCTGCCCACCATCTATTTCAAGGGGCTGGACAACCTGATTGCCACGGCACGAAGCAACAAGGTCGCCGTGTGTCTGGGATTTCAGGATTTCTCACAGCTTGTACGTGACTATGGGGACAAGGAGGCGAAGGTGGTGATGAACACTGTCGGCAACATCTTCTCCGGTCAGGTGGTGGGTGAGACCGCCAAGACGCTTTCGGAAAGGTTCGGAAAAGTCTTGCAGAAGCGTCAGTCCATATCCATCAACCGGCAGGATGTCTCCACCTCGATTAACACACAGATGGACAGCCTTATCCCGCCGAGCAAGATTTCCGGCCTGACGCAGGGTATGTTTGTCGGTTCGGTGTCCGACAATTTCAACGAGCGTATCGAACAGAAGATTTTCCATGCGGAGATTGTCGTGGACAATGCGAAGGTGGCGGCTGAAACGAAGGCTTACAAGCCTATTCCCGTCATTACGGATTTTACCGACGAGAACGGCAATGACTGTATGCAGGAAAAGGTGCAGGAAAACTACAACCGCATCAAGGAAGAGGTGAAAAAGATTGTCGCCGACGAGCTGGTGCGCATCGCGGGTGACGAGAACCTGAGCCATTTGTTGCAACAGAAATAATCAAAAAGAGGTGGCGGAATCCATAGAACCGCCACCTCTTAAATTCTGAACTTGCCCAAAAGAATCACTTCCCATTATAAATGGAACATTCGACAAGTTCAGAATGACAATGATTACACCTATCTTTTACTTTATAATATTCATGAAATTTTCAGGAGCTTTTTCACCCTTAAAATAAAAGCGAGCAATCTCTTTTAACCGATCTACTGTCATCTTGTCGAATCTCTTCCTTTCTTTTATAAGGACTCCATAACTTCCGTTTAAGCCATGTGATTTATCCTTGCTTTTTTTCATTTCTTCTGTTGTTGTTCCACCTAAAACGTCCTTATACGTTTCCGCATTATCTGATTTCATACAATAGTAAGAAGAAAGTCTGGCAAAATATTCATTAACATCTTCATCTCCTAAACATTCTGCATTTTGTCTTAATTTACAGACACTTGTTTCATTAGCCATTGTATGCATCAATTCATGACATAGCAAATGTAAACCAAGCTCTGAAAAGGCAGAATCTTTATTGATAATTAGATTTTTTTTGTATGCGTATCCTTGAAATACTTGACATTCATCAAAAATCAAACTTCCATAAGGATTTCCCTTAAGTTTCATAATCTCCTCATACAATGGTATTATACTCTTTATATTTAATTTTTCATCCGTGCATAATGGAAGTATATATTCTGGTTCTTTTTTGACACCGTTTTTGATAATTTCGTTACGCTTATCATAGAAACCCTTATTTTCCTCGTCTTCAGGGAAGGTGATAATCATGAGTTTTGAGAAGGTTTCCTTATCAAGCGCATATACATTGTCTGCATGAACTTTTTGGGCAATGGGATTTATCCCCAAATCATTCAACATCGGCAATATTCCACTATTTATAATAAACTGGCAATATTTTTTCAATGTACTTTTGTTTACACTTTTCCAGTTAATTCTTCCGGTAGAATCCCAACCATTGTATATCTGGTCAAATATCTCTTTTGTGAGTTCCATTTTTATTTTCTTTTTTTCCTACTCTATTTAATATTCGGATTTTCGGACCCTCCGTTGTAAACCTACATGGCAAAGATAAATTCATCCTATCTGCCTTCCCAATCCGTTTGGTGAACGACGGAAATTCTTTGCAGACAGCAAAAAATAAAGGATTGCGTGATGCAATCCCTTAAAAACATTCTGGAAACGGAGTTTATCTCCTCATGCGTTCCAGCTCGTCATCCCGCTGCATTTTTTCATTCAGCTTCTTTTGCATACGGTCAAGAAAATAAGTACGGCTGTCATTTTTTCTGCGTTTGATGTCCGTATAGAAGCGGTAGCAATCTTTGGAATTTACGCCGAAAAAAGAGTATAAGACAGGTGCAAGTTCCTTCAACGGAATTTCCCCGTCATTGATGCAGCCCATCTCGCTGATACCGTAAATCATTTCCACAAGGTCAATGGCATTGCCGGTCCATTTCAATGTAGGAACTGAATGGGCAGTAGAAGGGGGACTTGGATAGGAAGGAGATAGTGGTGGCACTTGTAAGCGGCTTGTGGAGATTTGCTTTTGCATCTTGCGGACAAAAGACAAGGCTTTGCGGACAAACAGGTCGGTATGGCTTTTCACCCCACCTGCAAGATACTGCGTGTTGTGATATTCCAGTTCGTTCTCGGCATACGCCAGTGCAATCTTTACACCGTCCGTATCGTTATCGGACAGCAGTTCGACAACCGCCTTGACAAAACGCTCATAGGCGGCATTCAGATTGATTGTCTCATCATTTCCGTTTATAAGACCGAAAAACTCGGTTTCTGTCAATATAAGGTAATTCATATTTTTTTCTGTTTGAATGATACACTTTGATTATCAGTGTGCGCACATGAACTATGAGTACAAATGCTTTTCCGCAAACAGAAAAAAAACGGCAGGATTTTGTATCCTGCTGTTATACAATAGAATAGAGATAAAAATATTTTTCAGCCATTGCATAAACGGCCAAAAATCGGTTTCAAGATGAAACCACGTTTCATTTTGGAACAACAGAATCCGCATTTCACGTTCCATTTTGGAACACGGTACGGCTAATTTTCTTCTACATCTACCTTATGGTATATGTGACGCAAGGCTCCCGGCAGACTTGTTTGTTCTGTGAGTTTCCAATAAGATATTGGCAGTTCTTTTTGGAACAGGAAGAGACCGGTACCGGCTATGAACGGTACGGTATAGATGATAATTTCATCAATGATACGCATGTTCAGCATTGCATTGACAAAAGTCGCATTATGAATTGTCGCTTCAATCAGATAAACGGTGTTGTCGTCTTGCTTCTCATGTTCGGCTATCAATGTGGTCATGGAATAGTCCGGTGAAAGTTCGAAGGTCGCTTTTTCATATATGTCCGTTATGCCATGCCAGTCGGGGCGGAGACACCAACGCCCTTCTGTTTCCATATCAGACAAGCATCCATCCATTGAAAGTATTGCCAGCAATTGTATTTTCGCCATAATCAGATTTTATTGGTTTTCAGCCCGCTTGGAGAAAAAAGTAGCGTGCTATCCACGCTATCTCAAGCGTAGGGCTGGACACCCCCTGAAAGAAATATACGTGAATGCACGCTATGACAATGCATAGCATAAGCATCACGCAATTTGCTTCTTTCAGTTTCAATTGTCCAGATTTACGCCTGAAGACACCTTGCGTTCTTATGTCTATATCAGCAGACAGCCGGACATGATCCGACTGCCTGTTTTATTCCTAAACTTCTCCGCAAAGATAGGAATTTGTACGGATAATGTATTATTTTACAGCGGAAATATTCATTTTTGAGTTATTTCTCACCGTATTTCAGCCCATATTCCATCATTTTCCGATATAATGTCGTACGTCCGATACCCAATATCTGTGAAGCCGTGTTCCGGTTACCTTCCGCTTGTTCCAATGCACGCAAGATGCGTTCTTTTTCAAGTTCCTCATCTTTTAAGGTAGAACAACAAGAAGTGCAGATATGTTCACGGTTCATTTCCAAATCTTTTGCAGACACCATATCTCCTGCCGTATGCAGTATCGCTGCCTGTACCGTCAGGCGCAGTTCACGCACGTTGCCCGGCCATGAATGGGCGAGCAGGGCTTTGCGTGCCGACTGGTCGAATCCTTTCACATCGCGTTCCAGTTCCACATTAGCCTGTTCACGGAAAAATTCCGAGAGAGGCATGATGTCATCACTGCTTTCACGGAGTGGTGGTACTGTTACAGCATATTCCTGCAAGCGGTAAAGCAGGTCTTGACGGAAACGCTTCTCCGATACGGCTTTCTGCAAGTCTTCGTTGGTGGCTGCTATAATGCGCACGTCGGCTGTCTTGTCTTCTTTGCCGCCGACGGGACGGTAACGCCGTTCCTGTATGGCACGCAACAGCATTTGTTGGGTGTCAGGCATGAGGTTTCCAACCTCATCCAGAAACAGCGTGCCGCCTTCCGCTTCCTGAAAAAATCCGCTGCGGTTGGCATCCGCACCGGTAAACGCCCCTTTCACATGACCGAAAAAGGCGGACTGTGCCAGTGCCGGGGACAACGAACCGCAGTCCACCGCGACAAACGGTTTGTCCGCCCGTTTGCTGTTTTCGTGGATATACTGGGCGAAATGCTCCTTTCCGGTTCCGTTCTCGCCCAGAATCATCACACTCAGATTGGTCGGCGCGACAATCTTGGCGCGATGCTTTGCGGAAAGATACGCCTCGCTGGTACGTCTGAAAATGGGGGCACGTCTTGTGCGTTCCTGTTCTTTCCGTATGGTCTGCACGAGTGGCAGCAGCCGTTCTTCTATCAGCCGTTTCGGGATATAGTCCTCAGAGCCGAGTTTCATGCTTTCCACTGCCGTATGTACCTCGGCGTAATCGGTCATGACGATGAAGCGTTGCCGTTTGCCCTGATTGCGCATCCACAGCAACAGTCCGGTACATTCACCGTCGGGCAGGCGAAGGTCGGCAAGTATGATGTCCTCACTCTTCATCTTGTCCGCCAGCTTACGGGCGGCTGACAGCGATGAAGCGGTTTCCGTTTCAAATCCTTCCTTGGCAAGCAGGTTGCATACATATTTGCAATAGACCGGATTGTCCTCAACAACAAAAACCTTCATCCTGTACCCTCCTTTCTTTTTTTGCCTGTTCTATGATACTATGCCCCATGCGGACAACGGCATCGACGGCACGGCTGATTTCATCTTCCGTACTGCCGCCTTCCTTGTGTAAAACCCCGTGAAGTTGCCATAATGGTTTGTCGGCACGGATAACGCTCCATGAGCTGCGCAGATGGTGTACCCATTCGTCCAGAGCCTTGAAGTCTTTCATCATGACGGACTGTTTCACTCCCTGCATTTCTTTTTCCGTAGCTTGGGTCAGTGTATCCAGCATTTCCTCCTTGTTGCCGTAAGCCAGCAGGGGGGATAAGTCCGGTGAGTATTCCTGTTCCTTTATACCGACACATTTTTCGGATATTTGCAGCAGGTCTGGCAATGAGAATGGCTTGAAGAGGCAGCCCGAAAAACCGAAGTCGAGCAGGCTTTGCTCGTCACAGTTCCCCCAGGCCGTAGTGACGATTACCGGAATGGTCTGTGAGTTGCCCACATTCGACGAGCGCAGCAGTTTCAGCACGTCATATCCGTTTGTTTCAGGCATTCGCAGGTCGGTTATCAGCAAATCATAGTCCCGTTCCCGTATGGCTTCCATCAGGTCTGAAGTATTGGTACATGTGTCGCAGCGTATATTGCAGCTGCCATACATTTCTTTGGTCATGGCCAGTGTCATTTCATCATTGTCCAGAACCAGAACGGAGTAAAAAGCCGCATGGCGTCTGGCTGAAATTCCGGCCTTGCGCTTTTCTATCTCTATGATATTGTCGGCAAGGGGCATCGGCAGTCTCACGGTAAACCGGCTGCCTTTGCCTTCCTCGCTCTCAACTGCGACTGTTCCGCCCAGCAGAGTGGCTGTGTTCTTGACTATCGGGAGCCCCAGTCCGAAGCCGTCCTCGACGGCGGCATTCGGCAGACGCTCGAAGGGCTCAAATATCTTTTCCCGTTGTTCGTTGTTCATGCCCGTACCCGTATCCTGCACGGTCAGGACAAGTTTCCCGGCTTCATAGGTCATGTCCAGTCCTACCGTACCGCTTTCCGTAAACTTGATGGCATTGCCAAGCAGATTGTTGGCTATCTGTATCAGCCGGTTGCGGTCGCCCATCAGAATGACGTCGCTGCATCCGCTTATGTGCAGGGTCAAGTCTTTGGCTTCAGCTCTCGGCTCAAATTCTGTCTGAAGTATTTCAATCACATTTTTCAAGCGGAAGGGGACAGCGTTTGCCTGTTCTTTCCCGCTGTCAAGCCGGAAAAAGTTCAGCAGGGTATTCAGCATATCTGTCATTCTGCCGGCTGCCTGTCTTATGTTTTGGGTATATTCTATTCTTTTGTTCTCATTTTCAGTATGTGTCAGAAGTTCTCCGTAACCATTGATGGCAGTGAGCGGAGTGCGCAGTTCATGCGTGACGGTCAGCATGATTTTCCGGCGGGCAGAGAGCAGTTGCCTGTTCTGTTGCACAGTCTTTTGCAGCTTGTCTATCAGCTCGTTTGTTTCTTTCCTGTACCTGCAGATACGTTTCACGTTCCGGTGAATGACAACATACGAAAGCAGCAGAAGAAAGGCTACGATGGCAGTCAGTCCGCCTACTTGCACCGACGATTGCCTGCGTATGGCGGCTAACTCTGTTTCTTGCCGTTGCAGGTCTGTCCGTATTCTCGCATCCATTTTCTTGATCATGCCCTGCAACTGGCAGTTCAGTTTCCTGTTTCTCACCGAAAGGCTGTCGGTGTATTGGCTCAACCTTTCGCTTTGTTCTTTCTGGCGGGCTATCACGTCACTGTTCAACGTATTGAGCATGGTGGTCGTTGCGGTCGGTTTCGCTTCTTCCTTTTTCCCGAACAGACCCAGAAAACCTGTCCGTTTCCTTTTGGGCGGTTCTTCCTGCGAACTTTTGCGGGCTATCACCGGAACACGGCGGGCTATTTTGTCCTTTATTTCTTCCTGTTCATTGAGTACCAGCATGATTTTGTTCAGCAGCTTTTCCTTTTCAGACAGCAACCGGCAGACACTGTCTATACGTTCGCTGCGGTAGGTCGACTTGAACCGGCTGAGCAGAGTGTCCACTTCCAGACGCTTCTCATGGTATGCCGCCATGTCTTCCTCGTTCCAGTCCAGCACGGTTTCACCAATCAGGGATAAGTCAACCACCTTCACATACACTTCGTGTACGTCCTTACGGAAGCATCTTATCTTGTTGCTTGTTGTCTCTATTTCCTGTCGCCTCTGCTGTTCGTTGAGCCAGATATATACAATGCCGAAAATAAGTAATAGTATCAGCACATATCCTGCCGCTATCTTGGTGCGCAGGTGTCTGGTTGCTATTGTTTTCTGTTTCATGCGGTTTACCTCATTTTGTTTATAATTTCTCTTATGAAAATGCAGCCCGCTTACCTTGCGGTAGCGGGCTGCGATTCTGTATGATGTTACCGGGCACTGATGCTCCCGCCCGGAATGAGAGTTTATTGATTATTCTTGACTACAAAATTATCTGCAGTAAATCCAACCCGTGATACCCACTCGCTATCCTCAAATGCGGTCTTCATGTCTGCATCTTTCACATAAATGGTTATCTTGCTCTTTTCGAGACCATAGAAAGGCGACTCGGCATCCGAACCTTGAGTATAATTGAAGGTCGGTACAGCCTCGCAAAGAGACAGGTCTATGGTTGTCAAAGAACTGCACCCGACGAAAACTTTATTATTGAATACACTGGTTTTCGGTCCGAATGATACGCTTGTCAAACTGCTACAATTGCGAAATAAGGCAGCTTCTATGCTGGCGACTTTCGTTTTACTCAAGTCAATCGTTTCCAGGTTTGTACAGTCAAAAAAAGAACTGAAAGCCATTTCTTCCAGTGTGGATGGAAATTTCACAGACTCTAATCCTGTACATCCATAGAACACACTACCATTCCAAGAATTAGAATTACCAATCTTTGTTAACCCTTCGGGGAGCTCGATGGAAACCAATCCTTTTATTTGAGAAAAAGCCAGGTCTGGAATGGAGGCGAGCGTTGCCCCCTTAAGGTCGAGTGAGAGCGTTGCATCGGAATTATCTTTCAGATATTTATTCAAGGCGGCAATGTCATTTTCGTTCATCGGGCCTTGAATGGTGAGAGGTACATTCGTTGTCTCGCCATTCAAGGCTTGCCCTATGAGTTCAGTATTCAATTGTCCGACATCACTCAAACTGATTGTATGGGTGTCCGCATTCACCTTAGGCCCTGTCTCCTCGTCTGCCGTGCCGCTTTCCGTCCAGCCGTCGGTACCCCAGTCGCCAACCGTAACGCTGTTGATGGTGGCACCATCCTTACCTACGGTCACGTTGAAGGTATAGGCTTTGCCCGATTCCAAACCGGTAGTCAGTTGCTCGTTGGCTTTGACGATAAGCGGAGTGCCGCCCTGAATGTTCAGCTGGACAAACGTATCGTCAGCAGCATACTTGCCCGGCAGCAGGACGGCGGTGAAGCTGTGTTTGGCTTCTGCCGAAGTGTCCTCGCTGAATAGTCCGGTTACTGTCGTTCCATTGCCGGCAACGGTCAGTGTCTTTCCATCGACTGTAGTCGTTGTGGTAGGTACCGTGAATGTAGGAGCCTGGAATACAGGTTTCTGTGTGGCGTACTGGTCACCGTAACCGCTTATCTTCACGGTAACCTTGGTCAGGTGGTGCTTGAATGTCAGGTTCAGCGCATCGCTCTTACTTTGTGACGCTGCCGCCGTCATATAGTCCGCACGGCCTATGTAATTGGTTTCAGTTGGATTGCTGCTGCTCTGGTCGGCCGGGAGTTCAAACTGCGTGTAGGAGTCCGTTTTCCCTTCCACGACGGGATAATAGGCTTCAAAGGTGTTTACATCGTCAGCCCAGACCATGTAGTCGGCTCCTGACGGCTCCCATGTGCCGCCGTTGTATTTGTAAACCGCCTTGTCCTTGCCTGTTACCGCACCTGTCGAGGTATTGGCTACCGAAATCAGGTCGCCTGTTTCCCATGCGTCGCCTGTTCCTGCCGTGTTCACACGAGTCTGCAGAGCCTCGATGCCTGCACGGATGTGTACGGCCATCGGGTCGTTGGCATAGTCGGAAGAGATGAAATCATCTTCACTTTGGCAGCCTGCCAACACCAGTGCGAGGGCGGCAGCCGGAATATATTTTGCTATTTTCATTCTTGTTATGTTTATGAACGTTGTTTACTTTTATTCTGTTACTAAGTCGCCGCCTTGCTGTTCCTCACCCCATGGGTCGGCAGAAATGGTGCCCGTCGTCACTTTGTCGCGGCCTACGGTAAGATTCAGCGTGTATTCTTCACCACTGGCAAACGTAAGGTCTTTGTTGGATGTGAATGTATATACCTTTCCGTTGTTGTCGGTGATTTCCACCTTCAGGCTCTGAGCGAAGGTCTGCGGTACGAGGATGCACTCGTATTGCTCGCTTGGCGTTGCAGCATACATGGTGATGGTCTGTCCGCTGTTGGTGGCGGTACCGGCTGTTCCGGCAGTCAGATTCACGGTAGTGGCCGTGGCGCAGTTGGAGAGCCTTACCGATGTGAAGGTCAGTCCGTCTTCAAGCTCAGAGCCTTTTGCCAGTGTCACGTTCAGCTTGGACAGCGCATGTTTGAATGTAATGTCGAGTGCCGTTCCGGGTGTGGCGGGTTGCTGTCCGGTATAAAGCAGGTCGGAAGCCTTGACGTTGCTCTCATCGCTCTGGTCGGTCTTCACCGTAAAGGCATAGCTTGCAGCATCGCCCACTGTTCCTGTATAGGGCAGATAAGCGTAATAGGTTACTGTTGCATCATTGCTTTTCCACAGGAGTTGTCCGCCCTGAATCGTCCAGCCATTGTCATATTTCACTTCCCGGTTCGTGCAGTTGTAGCGTTCGTCGCTGTTCGTGCCATCCGTTGTCAGATAAAGTCCGAAACTTCCTTCGGTCAATGCTCCCTGTTCATAACCGGCACGGGTTGCCATCGGGCCTACGTTCACATTCAGTCCGATAGGCGTGTCGGCATAGTCGGGCGTATTGAATACGTCGCTGTCGTTGGAGCAGGCTGCCAAAAGGGTGGCCAGCGCTGCTGTTGCCAAAATGTTTGCTTTTTTCATTTGAACTATTTTCTGTTAAGTTGTTAATTATTTATCTTTCAAAGATTCCTTTTTCGGATGGAACCGGAATCCCGTCCGACGGTTTATTTTTCCTCCAATGTCGGCAGCGCTCCGTTGAGTACGTAATGCCAACCTGAGCCTGCACTCTGCAAGGCGGTGTTCATGGCGGCAACAGCTTTCTGCCAGGTAACGTCAGTGCCGTCCACCTTGGTGGTTTCGATGGTGGTGCTGCCCTGATTGTCGCCGATGCCTTGTCCCTGATTGTTTTCCCAGTAGCAAGCGGTGACTTTACCATAATTCCATCCTATCACACCGCCTATCATCCGAGACTGTTCACCTGTAACATTGCCCTTGGCGTGATAACAGGCTATAACGACCGTTTCTCTATTCGTTTGTCCAAGCACTCCGCCAGAACTGCTCCTTCCTTTTATATTGGCTACGGAGTAGCAGGCCATGATAGTTCCACCTACAGATTGTCCGCCTATCCCGCCTACATTCGGGCCGGTACCCGTTATTGTTCCCGACGATGAACAGCCTATGATACTACCATAATTATTTCCAACCACACCACCGAGGTAATGTACATAGTTTGTTAAAGTGCCATCAACCGAACAATTTTCTATTGTGCCATAGTTTGTTCCTGCAACACCACCGACGAAATAGCCGTCACCGGTTATATTCACATTCTCCAGTTTCACATTCTTCACTGTTCCATCAGAACCAATACACCCAATCAACCCTACATAATTTCTTGTTTGGTTTACGGTCAGCCCCGTGATGGTATGGCCGCCGCCGTCGAAGTTGCCGGTGTATGGTCGGCTTTCAGTTCCTATCGGCGTCCAGTCGATGTCCGAGAGGTCGATGTCATTGTCGAGGATGATGTTGATGTCGGTATCACCGCTGTTCGCCACATCTGCCGCTACCTTCAGTCCTTCACCGCTGTAAATGGTGATGGTTTTGGTATTGGAATCGTATGAGTAGGCTTCGGTCGCTTCACCGCCATCAATGGAAGTACCGTTTTCCCAGTCCGACACGTTGATGCCCGCATCGTCCAGTTTGATGTTGTCGCGTCCCAGCACAAGGTTCACCGTAGTGTATCTGCCCGGTTGTAGGTCGATGTCCGCAGAGTGGGTATAGGTATATACCTTGCCGTTCTCCAACGTGACGTTGATGGTGCGGAACCCGCTCTGCCCGGGAATCATGATGCCGGCAAAGCTGGCGGATGTGCCCGTGAAGGGAATCACCACAAGGTTTTGACCGGTGGCCGGGGTTACCTCGACAGGATTCTCTAAATAATTCACGGTGGCTTCGGTGCATGCGACTGCCGTTACCGAAGCCACTTCGGGTGCGGTTGTCCACTCGTTGCGGAACGAAAGGTTTACCACGAGCTTGGCCATTACATGCTCAAACTCCAGCTTCACGGCAGAACCGGTGGGCTTGGCCGTGGTCCTCGCCACCAGCAGGTCGCTCGCGGTCTGGTTATTGAAGTCCAGCGTATAGGGGTCGGCCTTGTAATCGGTAGTTCTGTTGCGCTCGGGATAGATGCCGAGGAAATAGTGGTCGGACGTATTGTCGGCCCAAAGCATCTGCGGCTCGGCGGTCCATGTGCCGTCGCCGCCTAATGTATTGATGGAGTTGTCCACCACAAGCCGCTGCATGTCGTTGTCGGCTCCTAACCAGGCATAGACACTGATGCGGTCATTCGTCTCGAAGGTGGTCGAGTTGCCGCTATGGGCCACACGGGTCATGGCTCCCACGGATGCCGTTACCCTTATCTGTCCAAGGTCTTGCGGTGGCAGTACATCGCTGTCGGTGCTGCACGCAGCCAACAGGATAGCGGTTGTTGCCAATAATAGATTCTTTATATTCATACGTTTGCTGTTTTAATCAGTTATAAATATATAGTCAGCACAGCGGTTTACGCACCCGGAAAAAATATGTTACCGCCATAGTCGCCTTCGAGCGGAGCCCAGTCGGTGATGGTGATGTCATTGTCTAAGGTGATTTCGTCACGTCCCAATGTCAGGTTGACGGTGGTGTACTTGCCTGTTTCCAACGGGATGGAAACCCCTACGTTATAGACGTATGGCTCGTCAATGTCTTTTACCTTGATCTGTATTTCAATTAAATTGCTGTTAGGAATCATGATACCGGCATAGCTGCAAGCGTAGTTGGCTGCCGGTGTTTCCAAAGCCGGGATGTCTATCGCCTTATTGTCGCCCTGTGGCGTAATCTCTCCGGAGAGGAGATTGATGCTTGCCTCCGCCTTTGCAATGGCTCTGACCGATTCCACGACCGGTGTTCCGGACCACTGGCTGCGGAAATTCAGGTTGATGACTAATTTCGACATCAGGTGGCTGAAGGTCAGCGCCACGGGCGTGTTAGTGGGCGTTATGCCCTTGTTCTCAGTGCCGGCATTCATGGCATAAAGAAGGTCGCTTGCCTCCTGGTCTTCAGGGGTCAGTACATAGTTCATGGCTTTCAGGTCGCTTACCTCCTGCACAGGGTAAATGCCCAGAAAGTAATGCGCCGAACTGCTGTTTGCCCACAGCATTTGCGGGCTGGCCGTCCATGTGCCGTCGTCGCCTAAGGTGTTGACGGAATTGTCCACCACAAGCTGCTGTGCATCGTCGGCTGTACCCAGCCAGGCATAGACGCTGATGCGGTCGCCCGTCTCGAAAGCCGATTCGTTGCCGTCGGTTGTCACACGGGTCATCTGCCCGATGGAGGCGTTCACCCGGATCTCTTTTGCCGGAGCATAGTCGGGTTCATGGTCGTTCGTGCATGCCGCCAGTACAAGGAGTGCGGCAGCAACGGATAACATGCTCTTCATCATAACTCTATCTTTATTTTATTTGTTAATTATATTCCGGGATTAAAGATGTCATCACTCGTAATCCAGCCTTCGCCCCAGGGGTTAATGTCGGTGGCGGTGATATACATGTAGGGCTGCATCCTGTCGTATTCCAATGCCAGCTCGTAGCGTTTCCCGGCAAGCATCAGGGGAGCTTCCGCCGTGTATTCATGACGGGAGCCGTCGGCAAAGGTCATGACCATATAGAGCATCGTGCAGGTTTCGCCCTGTGCCGTCGGCATCAGGCGGGCATCGGTAGAGAGCGTCCCCCTGTCGGCAACGGCTTGCGGCAGGAGCGCATCTGTCTTTTCGGCGGAAGGTACGACGTAGCTGTTGTCATCGCCGCGCCGTGCCGGATAAAGGCAGGTGGCGGCATTGCGTACCGTGACGGCAAGCGACGCTCCTTCGGGCACGCCGTTGATACGGACGGCAAGCTCTGCCAGCAACGGAGCGACACGGATGACGGAGCGGAGGTTGACCCCGGTGTCGGTCACTCTCACCCCGGCCACGCCACCGACGGCGTGTGCGGGCGAAGCCGACGGGTCGGCAAGCGAAACGCGCAGCATGTCGGCTGTCCGTGTACCGTTCTCATAATCATACCGAAACGGCTCTGTCAGGCCGCAGACGCCTACAAGCGTATAGTCGCCCTCCGGCAGGCTGAACAGGCCGGATGCCAGTTCTTGCGGAGAGGAAAACTCGTGCGCTTCCACTTCATGCCCCTCCGCATCGTATATCCACAGGTTTACCGGACTTGTGATGTCGGTCGGCTCGATGCCTTCAAGCCATTCCATGCCGACGGCAAGTCCGTGCCTGTCATTTTCGTGTATATCCTTGTCGCAGGCCGTAAATGTTGCGCTGAACAGGGCGCATATCGTTATATACAAGTAGAATCGGGTCGTTTTCATTTGCTTACCTCCTTTCTTTCCTTGTCTGTCACTTCGGCACGGCGGGCTTTCTCCGCATCCTTCTCGTTCACGTCACTGCCACGCCCTATGACTGTAATGCGTCCGGCTGCGATGCCACGACTTTCAAGCCACAGCTTGACTGCTTCGGCACGACGGATGGAATAGCGTTCGTTTACGCTCCGGCTGCCACTGGTGTCGCACCATCCAGTCACGACTATGTGCATGTCGGGATGTTCTTTCAGTATGCCGAGTATCGTTTCAAGCTTGGATGTCTCGGACGGACGAAGCGAAGTGCTGTTGAAATCGAAATAGACAACGGGGAATACGATGTCGATTCCGGTTGAATTGTCTGCTGCCGTGACAACAGTTTTCTGTGCCGTACTGTCCGTGACGGTCTGTTCCGGTATTTCCGCCGGGGCTGTTTCTACGGCATTGTCCCTCTCATCCTGCGGCTGACCGGCAGATGCCGGGTAAGCAATGCCGTGGTCTGCTTTCTTTCCGCTTTTCTTGCCGAACGCGAAACTGACACGTATGCCGCTTTCCCATATATAGTTGGCTTTGTGCCCGCTCTTGGGAAGTCCGTCCATGCCGTCGCCCGTAAGGTAAGTGACACCGCTGTAAATGCCGACACCTATACCGCAGGCAAAACGGTATCCTGCCTGAATGTTTCCGCCTGCACCCAGATGCCATTCCGTATTTTCCTTGCATGCCTCTTTTCCGCCGTCAAGGGTGGACAGGGAGGCTTTCGTGCCAACGGCTGCCAGCAGGGGCGACACCTCCACGCTCCACCGGCTTTGACGGGTGGACGGGAAAAAACCAAGCACATCGGCATTGAGCTGCAAACCGTAGCGTTGCGTCGTTACACTGCTTTTCAGGCCGGCATAGTCCCAGCCTTCCATTCCGAGTACCGGAGCATGATAACGGACACCGTCCGAACCAAGCCAGTAATTGCCGGAGATGCAGCAATCTCTCTGGCTCATGCCCGTTTTCCCGAAAACGGCCTGAGCCTCCAATGAAAGTACCGGATTGAAACGGTAGCCTCCGTAAAGCCCGCCGCTGAATCCCGCACGGGTCTTGTCGAAACCGAAACTGCTGAATGTAGATACGCCGAAGGGCACGCCGCCCTGCACGCCTGCATACCAGCCGGGGGATTTCGTATTTTCCGGGGCATCCTGGGCCATGAGCGGAGCTGCACAGAGCAGGATGCAGAGTAACAGAATATAGTTCCTTTTTTTCATATTATAGGTCATTATCACTTGATGCTGCTTAAATGGAAGAACCGATTTTCTTCTCCTCGATTCCGTCGCATTTCAGTTCTTCTTCAAACTCCGAACGGGCACGTGACTCGTAACGGAAAAAATTATTATAGTACGTGTTCCAGTATTGCTCCACCAGTTGCAGCCGGTAAAGGCTGGCTGCGGATAAAGAATCGAATTTCCTACAGATCAGGACACGTATGTTCCCATCGAGAAGAATCCTTTTTTGATGTTCTCCCTCAGTGGTAAGCTGAAACTGGTAACGGGTGGAATGGCAGCGGCGGCTGACAACCACGTAATAAGGACGTGAATCGGCAAATATCCCTCTGCCTTTCTGTATCTGACTGCAAATCCTCTTTGCCCGGTCAGTAGTCATTTCGCGGGGACGATACCAGAGATATTCACACCGTTCATGTTCATCTCCCCGGATTGCCGGATGAAAACGGCATACTGTCTTCGTCAGACTGAAAATAATCAACGCCACACCATATAAGAGGATACAGACCTCTTTGTTTTGCCATAGGGACCAGAGCAGGGTTACCGAACAGACCGGATAGGCCAAAAGGTACAGGCTTTCCGGATACATTTCTTTCAGACCGACATGTCCGGTGTATTCATAATCAAAACGTTTTCTATAAACCCGTATATAATCGTAAACGAGAAAGGTGTATGCCAGCAAATTATAGGAAAGTACCGTAAAACGGTATATGGAAGAATCTAATAGACCGGCAACGTATGGCAACCATAGAAGAGGTATCAGGCATAGAGCCGCTGTAACTTTCCACATGCTGAATCCGGTAAGGCGGTCGGCATATTCAAACGGATCGTTGTATTCCTGACGCATGAACAGGATACAGGATACCTGACATGTAGGAAGCACAAGTGACATACTGTCGAACCACTGTCCGGGAGTTACCGTTTGGGACAGGTTCTTGTCCAGCAAGGTAAGCAGTGACATAGCTCCCACAAACATCGTCAGGATGGAGAAGAATATATGTATGCCACGTGCCGGATAGTCATAGCGGAACGGACGTTCCAGATAGTCCACGTCAGGACGCATCCATCGGGGCATCCATGAGGTATTGGCATAGTTGAGCGTAAACGGAAATGCTGCCAGTCCGCCCAGCAACAGAAAAATACTTGCTATGATGGTTATTTCGGTATTCATACGACTTTTGCTTTAATGGGTTAAACGGGGCATACGAATACGGAAAAGGGTGGAAAACTCCCGTAAAAAGGAGTTTCCACCCTTGCATATATTGATGATAATAAGTATATTAACGCGCGAAGATACGCCGGTCGCAATGTGTGTGTGTGTGTGTGTGTGTTTACACGAATTTCACACATTTCCAAATTTTCGGCACACTTTTTTGAAAGGAAATACGGGTATATGCACGATGCAACAGACAACGGAATGTTGCCTGAACAGATTGTCATATTTCCTGAAATGTACCGTAAATCGAAATTCATTGCCGTTCTTTTATTAAAACCGCCGCAAAGGTAACGAATTTTAATGAAAGGACAGAGGACAATTTATGAAAATCTGAAGGACAATTTAAGGAAAAATGCTCATAATGAGGGACAATTTAAGGAATTTCCTCAAATTGTCCTCCCGTTTACTTGTCCTGTTCACCTGATTTCAGATTTCTGCTGTATGTTCTTACATTGGAAAAGCCGCAATGCGTGGCAATATCCTCACGGCTTGCCGAAGGATGTTCTTCCTTGTACCGGACAGCGGCTTCTATCCTGAGCCGGTTCAGTTCCTTGTAGAAGGAACCGAAACGCTCTTTCATGACAATGGACACATATTTCCGGTTGCTCTTTACCGCATCTGCCAGTTCGCCGATCTTCAGGTTCGGGTTCAGGTAAAGTTTGCCTTCGCTCAGTGCTGTCCGGATTTTAGCTTCCAGTTCATCCTTGACGGAAGCAGAAAGCAGGCTGCTGCCTTCCTCCTGTTCGGACAGGACTGCTTCCATTTTTTCCGTTATGAGTTCTTCCGCTTCTTCCACCACTTCCCGGTATTCTTTCCGCTGCGGATGCAGTATCAGTATCAGGAATACGATGTGCATGGCTGAAATGACCAGCTGGAGCCACATGTTGTAATCACGGTCGCCGGTGGCAAACAGCCACCATGCGGCTCCCAGATACAGCACCGGCATGAATACGACAAAACCGGCAAAACGTACCGGAAAATCTTCTCTGTTGGAATACTCTTCCTGCATGTGCAGGCGGATCTGGCGCAACAGCCAGCATGTGGTATGCAACAGCATGGCGGTCAGCATCAGAGAATAAACGCCGACAAGCGGAAAGAGCATGTAACGGTGGCGGTGGAGCGTATCTCCTCCTATCCACCCATATATCCAACAGGTCAGGATAATGGCTGAAGGAATGATACCGGACAATACAAATATCAGTCTGCGGTGTTTTGTCCTACTGAAGAAAAACCGGCGGAACGACAACACGCCCGCACCGGGCAACAGCAGCACAAGAAAGACTCGAATGAAAAACCATGCGTCCGGGCTGTCCATACGGAAAAGCCATACCACCGGCAGGGCAAAACAGACATAGACAATCGTGATGAGCTTGCGTGCCGGATAGAAATAGGCTTCTTCCTCGTCAAACGGACGGCACATGTGGAAATAACGCACCAACGCACAAAACAATGACGTGATGACCAGTATCAGGCAGGATGCCGCATAATAGATTTCAGGACCTTGTATCATCATTTCGGATTTCTAAAAATTTCGCGAATTTACAAAAAATCCGTTTGTATCAGGTCCTCCAATCAGAGCTTTTTATCATCTAACCCCTTATTTTTCACATATATGTCAAAGAACGATGGATTATTTTTTCATTTTTATCGCTTTTACTAAATGAAGCTCCTTTATCCCGAGTTTACGCAGTTCGGGCGAACGCACATAGATGACACCGACCTCATAAGTGCCCGGCTTCACATGAAAGCTGTAAAGCAGATAACCGGTATAGGGCTTCACAAGCAGGCACGCATGATAGTGATGCCTGCCGTCATCCACCGGAAAAATATACTTTTTTCCGCACAGCCGCCTGAAAATGCCGTAGGCTTCATCCTCGCTGAACACACGCACCATCCTGATGTCCGTATGGTTGCGTGTATAGGGCTGACCGATGGCCTTGCCGTCCGGGAAAAGGACGGCAAGGATGCTGTCTGCATCCCCTTTCTCAGACGCAAATGACCTGATGCCGCCTGCTGAAAAGGCAAGCGACATCAGGATAAACATACGCAGGACCGCGTAACATACCGGATTATTTATACTTCTTGTACGCATTTTCCAGTTTCGTGTCATATTGGTTCTGGGCATACGACGGACCGTTGTAATGACGGGCAAACTCTTTCCAGTCAAGCGTGCGGAGATACTTGTCCCATTTGTTTCCTTGCAGGAAACGGACGAACAAATCCAGCTGCTTGCCCTCGTTTTCCGTCATTTCATTCACAAACTCGCTTACATTCTTGCAGCCGCAGGCCTTGTAATTGAATCCCATGATCTGTGCCAGTCCCCAGCTTGCGGAAGAATCGGCAGCCTCATGATGGATGGCACGGGCTTTCTCCAGACGGTCATATTCCTTCATGCCGCCCTTATAGTGGCTTTTGTCCCACTTCGGATAAAGTATGTCCTCGTTGCCTTTCTGGTATTTCTCCGGGTCGATGCCTCTTTCCTTCAGCTGGCTCCAGAATATATGGCCTTCAAAAAGTATGGTCGGATGCCCGGGAGCAAGGAAACCGCCCTTGTTGCCCGTTTCCACTTCCAGAACCGCCTTGACCGCCGCCACTTCCACGCCGAGCAGACCGGCAGCCCTCTCATAATCGGCATCATTGATACGATAGGAAGAAAGGGCACGGGCATCCTCGTTCTGAAGCAAATCCCATGTACGTTTGCCTACTATACCGTCGGCATCCAGTCTTCCGTCACGCTGGAACTTGCGGACGGCTGCATCCGTTTCCGCGTCAAATACGCCCGTGCCGTTCACCGTATATCCCCATTTGCAGAGAAGCTGCTGGAGCAGTTCCACGTCAGGACCGGTGGAATTTAATCTGATTGTTTGCATAATCTTTTTTTTAATGGTTATGTTGTTAAAATGAAAAGGAGCGGCGAGCCCCTCAATGCTTTTTCCGCACGCTCCTCAGGACGATATGAAACGGCATTATATCAATCCTTTGTTCATAGCTGTAACCTCATACAGGGCTTTATATACCCGGTAAAGGAACTGGAACAGTTCAGTTGCGCTGAACTCGCCGTCCTTACCGATACCGATGTCCTTGTTCTTTCCCGAAGGGTCGAAAAACAGGTTGTCGGGAAGTTGCGGACCGCTTTCCACCAATGACGGGTAGAACTTCTCTTTCCACAGCTTCATGTCTTCATCGTTGAACTTTACATTACCTTTTGTCTGCGGATACTTTGACACATACTTTTCCAGCATGGTTGCACAAGCCACCAGCATTTCGGACTGTCCGTCCAGACATTTTTCAAATGGATTCATAAATTACATTTTTTAAGAGTTGATAAAATATATGGTTAACAAACACTCTTTCCCTTTCGTCAGACGAAGGAAAAGCTTTTTCTCCGAGAGTATTTTTTTGTTGATCAGTTCAATTTTTCCTCCGTCTTGAAACGAGACACTGATTACGGTCTTGTCCCCTATACGCCGGGTTGTCAACCACGACACTTCTACACGAGGTATGCCGAGCAGGAAAAGATAGGCGTCCACAAAGTTCGCCGGGCGTACCTTCCATTCCGCACGGTTGCCGTTCTTCCGTACGGAAAAAAGCCGTTTCTTGCTTAAATGTTCCAGACGTTTGCAGATGATGTCCGCGGAAATGCCGTTTTCGGGGTGTTCTTCAGGAGAAGAGGGCGGAACATCCGGCACCGGAACCGGAGGCGCGTCGGGAGAATCCGGCGGATTATCGGTATGTCCGTTCTCATCGGATGCCTTTTTCCGTAGTCCCAGTGAACGCAAGAACGCAACATACCATCGGTGTATGGTGGACTTGACCCGTTTCCATGTTCCTTTTTCTTCCATGACCGTTTTTTATCTGTTGAACTTGCTCTTTTTTTCCACATTCAGACGTGCCGCCTCCACTTTGGCAAGGGCTTTCAGGGCATTGGAAGACTGCCGGCGGTCAATATGCAGTTGCAAATGGCAAAAAGGACATTGCAGATAGGTAGCCGAAAGCAGCTCCGTTATACTCGTGGTAATGAATCTGCCGCACTGCGGGCAGGCAAAACCCGGAACCCGTTGTTCATGTTGATTATTGTCTGCCATTTCTTTGTTCCTCCTTGTTTTCATCCTGCGAAGACGGTTCGTCTATATTTTCTATCTGAAGGTTGTTGGTGGTCAGATGAAGCAGGTTTGCCACACCGCCAGGCATGTCGGCCTGTTGCATCTTGACTTTTATCTTCATGTTGGCAGTCAGGGACTGCTGGGTTGTTGTCTTGACGCTGCCGCTGGCACTGCTTGGAGCCATAGACACACGCAGCTTGACACCGTCGTTACTGTTATCTTCCGATTGGGGTTCACCTTTCTTAAATGAAAATGTGGCGTCCTTGTCCGCGCTGACCGCATCAACGACCTGTATGTCGAAATCGAAATCCGCTTCTTTTACCTGCAACAGAGGAAGCGGGACAAGGGTCAGCAGCGGAATGCTGATTCTTTGCAGATGGGTGCCATTCACATCCTGGCTCGTGAATGTGAAATCAAGTGTCCGTAACTTGCCGCCCTTGCCCGTTTCCTTGTCGTATTCTTCAAATGCCAGTTCTATCAGGTAGCTCAGATACCTTCTGGCGGAAATGGTATCCGCGTCTATTGTAGCAACCAACGGGCCGGAAATAAGGTCTTTAAGTTCCATCACTTGGCTGCTGATGTTCTTTTGGTTATTCTCACTTGCCATGATTATGGGGTTTTATGTTGTACGATTGAATTTATTTGTTCTCATCCTGATATAGCCTGATGTCGCGAGGATCAAGTTTCAGATGGAGTGTGTGGACACATTCGTCCGGAAGTTTCGCTATTTCTTCCGAATTAACCGTTACATCAAGGGAGGGAACGAGCTTCTTGCGTTTCAAGTCCAGATCCTTCAGGGACTCGTCAAGCACCGTCTTAACCGACTGGCGGATCTCCTGCCTTACCTTTTCGCGGAGCAAAGTGCCGCCTGTCTGGTCAAAATGGAAATTGAAATCCTTGTTGTTGAGAACTTCTTCCTCGCAGGTTGAAATCACGCATTTCATGATTTGTCCCCGGTTGGCAGTACCGTCATCGTTGATAAGTGTGAGGAACGACTCACGGAATGATTTAAGAATCTTACGACTCAGATAGGCACAAAAATCACGTTTCATGTCCGGAGCGCTGTTCAGCATGAGTACGGGGTTGTCCTCCCCTTCGGCGCTGTTCGTGGGCATTTCCTCCTGAAGTGTTTTCAGCACACTGGCCAAAACAGTATTGGCGAGCTGCAAACTGATCTCTTTCGAGAGTTTCCGCAATGCCGGATAATTGATTTCAAACTGTTCCTTTTGGGCGGAGTCGTCCTTTACTCCATATTGGATGCCCAGTTCGAGTTCACCGAGCGCGATGGCGGGCAGATGGAACCTTTCCAGACGTCCGTCCCGTCTGTAAATCTCTTCCAGCGATGCGGCATACATATTTGCCTCATGTTGTGCCGATACCATATCGCGGAGGATTGAACTGATAATTGTACTTAATTGAGCCATAAGATTCTTTTTTTTAGGTTTTAATGATCTGAATTACTGTTCTACTTTCACATTCAGCTTTTTGTCGGCATTGTCAGTAACTTCAACAGTGTAATCACCGATAGCCTTCAATTCAAAGACTGCGCTCTCTGCATTGGTTTCAGTAGCGTTGCAAGGATTTCCGTTTCCATCTGTTACTTTGACTTTTTCAGATTCGAACAGACCGTTGCAGTTCTTGTAAGTGACAATCAAAGTCGCATTGCCGTTCGGGTCAAGAGTCAACTTGCGAGCATTGACTTCAAGTGTACCTTTTGGATTGCTGACATCCATCGCGCTGCCCAACAGTTCAAGCACTTTTGCCAGACCTGCCGGCATACTGTCCTGTCCGGCCTTCACCGCCACGTCCATTGTGTATTCCACACTGTAACGTGAATCCTGTGTAGCCTTTGAGTCCTTTTTGGATGAATAGTTGGCTTTCATGTCTGCTTCCACGCTGAAAGGTCCCCAGCCGGCTTTGGCTTTGATGTTTGCCCCGGCATCTATCGCCTCAGAAGATGTGTTCTCCTGAACCGAAGAAGATGATGCAGAAATGTTGGCCTTGAAGTTGATGTCCACGTTCTGGATTGCAATGTACGGGATAGGTACAATGGTCAGCAACGGAACATTCAGCTGTACCATGCGTCCGTCCTGCATGAACTGGAACGATACGTTCACGGCTTCTTTCTGATTTGTCTGCGGATTAACCGTCAGACCTACTTCCTGAATAAACTGCCATGATGTCTGGGCTGCCATAGCCTGTGCTTCGATTGCAGCTTTCAACGGACCTCCGATAATGGAACCGAAGGGAATCGCTTGTAGTGCACTGGTTGCTACTTGCGAAGGGGTGGTGTCAATTGCCATAATGACCTCCTTTTTTTAATTGTTAATAATAAATTGTTTTAATGTAACCTGTAGGTTTACGATGGTAAATTTACGGGAGACATATAAGTGGGGCAAATTTGTTTTACGAACTGCCGGAATCCTTTATGAACAACATTACAACGGATTCTTTCTGACACCGATAAAAGAGAAATGCTCAAAGAAATCTTTGCGGTATTCGCGACCTATCGGAATATATTGGCCGTTCATTCTTACACAGTTTCCAGCGATACTTTCAACATTTCTGACATTTACAATATATGAACGATGTATCCTCATAAACTTTTTCTGAGGGAGGTCTTTCATGATATTGGCCAGATTGATTGAAACCATCATTTTGTTTCCATCCCTAAAATGGATGCAACTGTAACTTCCGTCAGCCTTAATCCATAGAATATCTTCGTCATCCACTTTCAAATAATCTGTCTGGTTCCATATCAGCAGATACTTTTTCTTAATAGGGGTTGATGATTCTAAGTTCAATGCGATATTTCTACAACCCGAATTAACTTCAAATCGTATAGGCAATCCTGCCAGACTTTCAGGCAAGGTTATCACCAAAGATAGTTTCTCTTCCATATCTTAAGCATTTATAATTGGGGTAAATAACTACCTTTCTCATTATGGAAGAAAACCGTTTTATGAACGACTTAAATTCTTTGTAAACGGCATTGCTACCTTTAATATTAGACAAATAAGATTTAGGTCCGTTACCACGTTTTACAAAACATTTTGATGCGATTTCATCCATTTTTTGAACTTCAAAATCACACAGACATGGTAAGAAAGAAATTTTCATTCATTTAAGAATGTATTTCTTTACAATTGCAACAAATAATCTCATAATAAAAGACGGCTGCCTTATGACAACCGTCTTTTAATTACAGTTTCAAACCTTTCGGTTTGCTTTCCTTTTGCAAATCACTCATGACATAGCCAGATTGCAGCTGCGGCTCCAGAGGTATCGGTTTTGTCCCGGTTCCTTCCGGCAAGGACGGCTTTTCTCCGTCGGGGACATTCTCGCCGGGTGGAGCCAGCTCCAGCTGTATCTTGCGGTCCAGTGCGGCGAGTTCTGATTTAAGCTGTTTCAGCTCGTCCTCTTTCTTCCATGTCTTCCCGGCTATCTCCTGCAACTGCGGGATTTCACGCTCCAGCGTGGCGATCTTTTCCTTGTACTGGTCGATGATGCCCGGTATCCTTTCCAGTGCGTTCAGGAAGTTCGTGGCGGCGGCATGTGTGTCAGCCATTGCCAGATGCCCGTTGTTGTAGGTGTACTTGTAATTGCCTTCTATGACAAAGCGGTTGTCGATAAACTCCAGACCTTCTTTGAGCGTCCTTTCGCTGACCACCTTGATGGGGAAGCCGTACAGTTCGCCTACACGCTTGTACTGTCCGCCGGTCGTGGCGTTCTTCGCTATCTCCTGCAGGCGTTTGCCGATGGATTTTTCATCCGTCTGTTCCAGCCCGTCCACCTGTATCGGATTCAGGCGGTTGCCGTCCATGTCGGTCTGTACCGCTGCCGTAAACTTTTCCCAGTCTTCCGTCATACCCCTGGCTTTCTCTATCGAGTCGGACAATGTGGCGGTTTTGGATTCAAGTTTCCGTTCGGTTTCGCGTCTGCCCTTGTTGAACGATTTGCGTTCACCCTCCAGCGAGGCTATCTTCTTCTCCAGCTTCGCCTTGTCCAGCAGGTCGGTGTTCCCCGACAGTATCGCCATGTATTCCGAAAAATTCATGCCGGATTTCTCGTCCATCGCTCCCTCGTCTATGGTTCTTGCGCCCATTGCACCGCTCTTCAGCTGACTGATGAACGTCTGCTTGCAGTGCAGCAGGTTGAACTTGTACGAGTCCAGCGACTTTTCCACCGCATAGATGATGACATCCACATTGTTGCCGGCAAAATGCTTGGCGATCTCGTTTCCCGCACGCACGCCACGCCCGTCACGCTGTGCAAGGTCGGACGGGCGCCACGGTGTGTCAAGATGATGGATGGCCACACATCGTTTCTGTGCGTTCACACCCGTACCCAGCATACTCGTCGAGCCGAACAGTACACGCACCGAACCTTCATTCATAGCGGCAATCACCGCCTTGCGTGCCTTTTCCGTCTTGCACTCCTGTATGAACCGGATTTCCTGTGCCGGTATGCCGTGGTCCTCCACTAATTTGCGCTTGATTTCGCTGTACACGTTCCAGCCTTCTCCCGTCTGGTAGGTTCCCAGATCCGAAAACACGAACTGCGTTCCTTTCTGTGCTTCATACCTGCGGTAGTACTCCGCTATCATCCTTGCGCAGTGGCTCGCTTTGTTGTCCGGGTGGTCTTCATATTCCGGGTCTATCATGCGCATGTCCAGTGCCATCTTCCTTGCGTAGTCCGTGGCGATGAGCATCTTCGCCTTTTCCTCCGTTTCCGACAACGGCAATCTGCCGAGCAGTGTGGCATCGCCCGTCTTGGCAAATTCCATCAGCTGTTTGATGAAATATTCCTGGTCGGGCGTGGGAGGTATGTTGTGCAGTATCTCGTTCTTGTGCGGACGGTCCACGCCCACATCCTCCGCTGTGCGGTAGTCCGTTATCTCGTTGTAGAACGCCGCCAGCTCCGGCACCTTGATGAAGTAGCGGAAGCGTTCCTTCTGCACGATGTTGTTCGTCACATTGAACTCAAAATCCGTCGTTTTTTTGGCGAAAATTGCCGCCCATGCGTCAAAGCATCGGATGTCCTGTCTTTCCAGCTCCTTCGGACGCAGGTACTTGAAAAGCAGGTACAGCTCCGTCAGCGAGTTGCTGATGGTCGTGCCCGACAGGAACGTCGCCCCCAGATCCTTTCCCGTCCGCTCCTGGATGGTGCGGATGGCAAACAGCAGATTCAGTGCCTTCTGGCTTCCTTCCGAGTTGCCCAGACCTGCCACACGGTCATGCCTTGTGTTGAACGTCAGGTTCTTGAACTGGTGCGACTCGTCTATGAAAATATGGTCGATGCCCATCTGCCTGAAGTCCACCACATCGTCCGTCCTCGACTTTATCGCGTGTTCTACCTTGTCCAGCTTGGCTTGCAGGTTGAACTTGCGTTTCTCCAGTCCTCTCAGCATCGCACGCGACACGTCCTTGCCCTGCGAGCGCAGCACTTCCAGATTTTCCTCCACCGTATCCAGCTCTGCCTGCAGGATGCGTTGTTGCAGTTCCGGCGACTGCGGGATTTTTCCGAACTGGTCGTGCGACATGATGATGCAGTCATAGTCATTGTTCTTGATGTTGTTGAAGAACCGAACGCGGTTAGCGGCTGAAAAGTCCTTTTCCGAGGCATACAGGATACGTGCGTTCGGATAGGCTGTCTGATAGGTCGCCGCAATTTCGGAGACATTCGCCTTCAGCCCGATAATCATCGGTTTGTGGGCAAGCCGGAGACGTTTCATTTCATGTGCTGCGATGCACATTATCAGCGTCTTGCCGGTTCCAACCTCATGGTCGCAGATCCCGCCTCCGTTCTGTTTCAGCATCCAGACACAATCCTTCTGCGATGGGTAGATGCTTTTCACACCCCGGCTTTCCAGCCCCTTCATGTTCAGGTCGGGAAATGTCTGGTGCGAGCCGTCATATTTCGGTCGAACGAAGCAGTTGAACTTCCGGTTATACATGGTTGTCAGACGCTCCTTGAACTGTGGCGACTGTTCCTCCAGCCACTCAGTAAAGCCGTTGCGGATTTCGTCAATCTTTGCGTTGGCGAGTTGGATGCCCTCGCTGTCGCGTGCCTTGATGTCGTTTCCGTTCTCGTCCTCGCCGACCTTCTTCATCATGTCGGGGCAGGTGTTGTGCAGAGCGTGTTTCAGCAGACTCATGCCGTCATAGTTCCGGTAATAGCCCTTTACACAGAACTCCTCCCATATTTTCATGTTCTTGTAGGCACATGCCACCGAAAACTCGTCAAGGCTCGGCGAATAGGAGATTTTCACTTCCGTGTCAAACAGATGGCTCATGTAGGCGGCATAGATGCCTGTCGGAATCCATCGCTCGCCGAAATTGAAGTCCAGTTCCTCAAAACCGATACGCTGCGGCGTGGCGGCTTTCAGGGCTTCAAGAGACTGCTCCGCATCCGCAAGCCGCTCATGTCCGGGATGGTCGTTTATCCATTCTTCCACAAGCTCCGCCTTCTCTATCACGTTTCCAGCAATGAATCGGTCCTTTATCTCATAGCCTGAAACCAGCGGGTTGTAATAGATACGTCCCTGCAGGGCTCCGAGCAGTTCCTCTTCCGTACTGTCGGTTATGGCACGCATGAAGTCGAGGTCTATGCCGCCATATCTGTTGAGCGAGGCGGACAGGGCTTCTTCGGGCGACCCGGCATTGACGTATGTTTCCACCGAAAAGGAAACGGGACGCTCGAAAATGTCCGCCTTCACGAATTTCCCCTCTTCGGCACGTTCCAGTGCAAGGACGTCACGCCCGGAGGCATCCATCATCAGAAGTTTTGCATTCTGTCTGGCGTTCAGGTTGCCGTAACGCATCACGAACTCGTCATAGGACACGTTCAGGTATTCACGCTGACGGTTGTCCTCCGTCCGGTTTTCCGCCTCATTCCGGTACAGGCGTTCATAGGCGTCACGGATGGATATATACAGCAGGGCCTTTTCCTTCTGGTAGCCTTTCAGGTCAAGCGGGTGGAAGGTGGCTCCATAGGGGGTGATGCCCCTCAGATACCCGACGGTGGTCCCTTCCGCCACCATTGAGCCGTCACGGTGATAGGCTTCCACCGTCCCGCTGTACGGGTGCGGTGTCAGGTCGGCAGTTTCCTCCTTGGCAGTTTCCGTATCATATTCCGGGAACAGCGAAGCGGAAGTTGTTCCCGTCTGTCCGGATTGTACGGACGGATTCTCAGCCGTAGCGGTCATGCCTTCCGGCAATGGGCTTTCATCTTCCGGTGCCTGTTCTGACCCGTGTGTCATGTCAGCCTGCTGCACCGGCCGGGAATCCGACGATGGCACAAACGCCGGGTCGAGGGTGTCTTTCATGCCGGACTTCGCAAGCAGTTCCTGTCTGTGTTTCTCCGCCTCATGCCTGAGCTGGATACGCACTTCGGGGGTAAGGTGCATCATGGTTTCGTAAAAACCGTTGATGGGCGGGTTTTCCTCCCAGTCTATATCCGCATATATGTCGTCCGGATGGGCTTGGACTGCCGTTTCTTTGGCTTCCACATCTTCCGCTTTCACATCTTTCACATCTTCCGCCTTTTCGTCTTCAGTCTCCGTTTGCGGGGAAACGGCAGATGCAGCCGCCGGTTTATCCGTAACCTTCGGCGTAACCTGTGCCTGCTTCTTGCCGTTCTTTTCCTTTGACTTGGCTGCGGACTTTTTCTTTTTGCCCGAAAGGGCCTGATTGCGTTCCTCTTCCGTATATTCCCACAGGTCAAAGAGTGTCAGCTGCACGGTTGGAGCCTGTTCCGGCTCATGCGTCCCGGTCTCCTGTCTTTCCGTAACCGGTTGTGCCTTTTCTTCTGTCGCTGCATCCCTGTTCTCCGGTTGCTGCCGGACGGGGTCAGGTTCGGGAACTGACCTTTCCGCCTTCACTGTTTCAGTTTCCGGCATGGAGATGCTCATGGCGGATTGTACGGTCTGTTCCGCTGCTGTCCTGCGTCCATGATAAAGTTCCATGTTCAGACGTTTGCGCAAGTCCTCCGCAAGCATCCTGCCCAGGTCTGTCGCGATACCTTCCACACCTCCGCTGTGCGTATATATCATGGCGGGCTTTCCGTACGGGTCGGTACCCCTCTTCGCATCGGTATGTACGATACGTTCCGTGTGGTAGGCAAAATAGGCGTTCTCCGTCAGTCCGCCGTTATGTTCCGTCTGTATGATGGTCAGTACCCTCTCTTCCTGTGTCAGTTCTTTCTTTTGCAGGTCTTTTTGCAGGATGATCAGGTCGCTGCCGGCTTCCGTGCCTGCATTGTCGGTAAACAGGTTGTTGGGCAGTCGGATTGCCGATACCAGATTCGCCTTGCTGAACATCTCGTTCCTGACGGATACCTTCGAGCTGTTCAATACCCCCTGCGAGGTGATGAACGCCACGATGCCGCCGTCACGCACCGCATCCAGACCTTTCAGGAAGAAATAGTCATGGATGGCTTTCTGTGCCGAACGTCTGCCAAAGGATGCGCTGCGGCTGAACTCCGCATCGAACACTCCGAAATCCCCGAAAGGGATATTGGAGATGGCAAGGTCAAAATGGTTCAGAAACGGCTTTTCGATTTTCTCGAAACCCATCGTGCGGATTTTCTGTTCCGGGTAAAGACAGCCCAGCAGCTTGCCCGTCAGCAGGTCCTTCTCGAAAGCCATCACATCCGCCTGCGGCTGGTATTGCAGCACCGCATCCACAAAAGCACCCATACCGGCGGACGGTTCCAGTACGCGGTCGGGACGCACCTTGCGGTCATACAGGGCTTCCGTTATTGCACCCGTAACCTCCGCCGGCGTGTAGAATGCCGTCAGTACCGATGATTTCAGCGAGTCCACATAACTTTTGTATTCCCTTTCATCCCGGCTGTTCTCACGGATCAGCCGGTGCAGTTCGATGGTCGGGGCAAACAGGTCGAGGTCAGATTTCGCCCAATGGACGGCATCCGTCAGTTCTCTGGCGGGATTCAGTATGCACTTCAGTCCCCCGAAGCCGCAATACCTTTCCAGCAGCACACGTTCACGCGCGGTGGGCGTGCGCTGTTCCTTCTCCAGTGTGAATGCCGTCCGTATCGCCTCGATGTTGTCGCGCAGTTTCTGCTTGCGGTTAAATGCCATACTCCCTCAGGTAAAGGACGACGGCTCCCGTCAGCTCCGTATAGAGCAGGTCATAGTCGGACGACAGGGCGAACTGGTCGTCTGACAGGTCGTAAATGGAGAATATGTTGCCCACAAGCGGCAGCAGTTTCTCTACGAAGCCCTCACGCGCGTCTTCCGGAATCTCTTCATGAAACTCGCTTTCCACGACTTCACGCAGGATGGCGTATCGGGAATAGTGCAGGCCGTGGACGAGTGCGGACATGGCAATCTCCTGCGCACCGTCGGGAGTGTACCCCTCAAGCCTTGCACGCTCATAGGCTTCTGCGGCTTCATCGGCACGCGCCTTCACGAAGGCGGCATCGGAAGCCTGTTCAAACTTGTTTTCCTTGAGATAGTTCAGCAGATACAGACCGTAATAGGAAAGTTCGGTCTGTTCAAGATTCTTCTTGTTCATTTTTACAATGGATTTAGTGATTTGACAAATGTCCGGATATACGGGGAAGGGGAAGAAAAAGGCACCCGGTATCCCTCCGAGTGCCACCACTAAATCCAAAGTCTTGATCAGTATGATGATTTATGAACCTTGAATCAGTGGCAAAGGTAGTCCAATCCGGATGAAATACGAAATAATTTCCGCTGATAATTCATCCGAAAGGCGGATTACCCCTTACTTCCCATTCCTCACTTTCTCTTTTTTGCGGATGCCGCACCGTCCTTTCTTTCCGGAAAGACAAAACCGGTGTTGAAGTCGGCATCAAAGACCAGGGCGGCATCGAAACGCTTGCCCTGCTTGTTCTTGAATCCCTTCAGGACACCCGTCTTTCCCTTTGTCAGCAGTTCCCTGATTTCATCGTCGGTAAGCATCCTGTTGGCTTTCAGCCTGAATATGGGCAGGCCGCATTCCGTGTTGTCGCATCGTACCACCTTGCCGAAGAACTGCATCCTGCCCGTTCCGCACTTGGGACACATGCAGCCGGAATCCTTTTTCCCGAACAGCTTTTCGCACGACAGCAGTTCGGAGGTGATAGATGTCGCATATTCCTCAATCTCCTTGCGGAACTTTCCGGCAGATACCTCTCCGCGTTCGATGCACGCCAGTTCCTTTTCCCATTCGCCGGTCATGGCTACGTCGGCAATGCGCATGGTCTTGACAATGGAATAGAGGGCAAGCCCTTTTTCTGTGGGCACAAGGCATTTCTTCTGCCTTGTCACATATTCGCGGGCAAAGAGCGTTTCAATGACGGAGGCACGGGTGGCGGGGGTTCCGATACCGCAGTCCTTCAGTGCCTGACGCAGTTCCTCGTCCTCGATTTCCCTGCCGGCCGTTTCCATCGCCGAGAGCAGGGTGGCTTCCGTATGGAGAGGCTTGGGCTTGGTCTTTCCTTCCGTCATGGAACAGCCGCTTAGGTGCAGCAGTTCCCCTTCTTTCCAGTCCGGAAGTATCGTCTCTTCCTGTTCTTCCTTGCAGACGGCACGCCATCCGGCCTGTTTCACTACATGACCTTTGGCTGAGAATACCACACCGGAACATTCCACCGTGACGGCTGTCACGTCCTTCACGCATTTTTCCGAAAAGGCTTCTATCATGCGTCCCGCTATCAGATGGTACACCTTGCTTTCATCTTCGGAAAGGAACAGGGGCTTTTCTCCCGTAACCAGCAGTGCGTGATGATCTGTCACCTTGCTGTCATCAACACTTCTTCGGGTAGGCTCCGGCTTTTGCGGGACCTTGCCGCTCCATTGTGAGAGCCTGCCGATGAAAGCCAGCAGTTTCGGTATTTCCGCAAAGACATCTTCCGGGATGTATCGGCTGCCGGTTCGGGGATAAGTGACGAGTTTCTTCTCATAAAGTTTCTGCGTGATGTCGAGTGTCTGCTCTGCAGTGAACCCGTACTTCGTGTTCGCATCCTTCTGGAGTGTGGTCAGGTCATACAGAAGCGGTGTTTCTTCGATTTTCTCCTTTCGTTCGACTTTCACGACAGTAGCCGTGTTGCTCTCCTTTACATTATTATATAGGGCTGTTGCGGTTGCCTTGTCCTTCCATTTCTCCACCGACGGCATTTTCACGACTCCGTCACTGTCCTGTACCTTTGCCGAGATATGCAGCTGCCAGAAGGCTTCGGGGGTGAAACGGCGGTTTTCCCAATAACGTTCACAGATCATCGCCAGTGTCGGCGTCTGGACACGTCCCACCGAGTAGGTTCCGCGTCCGGCTGCGATGGACAGTGCCTGCGTTCCGTTTATCCCCACCAGCCAGTCGGCTTCACTTCGGGCTTTGGCGGCATGGTAAAGGTTGTCATACTTGCTTCCGTCTTCAAGTTTTTTCAGTCCCTCACGGATAGCCTTGTCCGTCAGGCTGCTTATCCACAGACGCACGAACGGGACCGTACAGCCGATATAATGATAGAGGTATCGGAATATCAGCTCACCTTCGCGGCCGGCATCGGTCGCCACAATAATCTGCTCGCTGTCCTTGAACAGTCTGGTGATGATTTTTATCTGGGCGACCACGCTGCTGTCCGCCTTGTATCCTTTTTCCGTCCTTACCTGTCGGGGAACAAGCGTGAAGGTTTCGGGAATGATGGGCAGGTTGCTGCGTACAAAGCCGTGCAGGTTGTATTCTTCCGGCATGGCGGGCTGGACAAGATGTCCGAATGCCCATGTCACATTATAACCGTTTCCGGTCAGATAACCTTCCTCTCGCTTGCCGGCACCCACGATGCGGGCGATTTCACGTGCCACACTGGGCTTTTCTGCTATGATTGTTTTCATACTGATTTGTTTTGATTCTGTTTTTTATGTTTTTGGATTTAGTGGTGTGCGGGGACTATACCTTCATGCCTTTGTTTTTCTTGGGCTTTTCCTGCTGCTGCTTCTGTGCGTCATCCTTCGGGGCTGACTGTCCCTGCTGCAGCGGCTCCTTGATGTTCTTGGTCGCCTCGTTCGTCTTGCCCTCGCTGTTTACGGCTACCTGTGTCCGGCTTTCGTTCGACGGGGCGACTTTCTGGGCATTGTCCGGATTTTCATCGTAGCGGTACGGGCGTCCCTTTTCCGGATTGAACTTGACATACATGATGGCATGCTGCCCCTGCTTGTCCGTCACGTTCTCCAGTCTGATGGTCTTGCCTGCCTTGTAGTCCGCCTGCTGCTGTTCCGTCAGGGGCTTGCCGCACCATTTGGTGATACCGCGGATGCTGCCGTCCTCGTTCGTCCATGTGTTCCTTTTCTGCTGCTTCGCATCCTGCTTTTCAGCGTCGTTCATGTCCGGTTCCAGTTCCGGCAGTTCCGTGTTTTCCTGTTTCTGTACGGTACGCGGGGACTTTCCGGTGCCCGGCACGAACTCGACTCCGCGCTGTTCCACATTCACCTGCAGGGTCGTTACGAACTTCCTTCCGTCATTGCGTTCCACCAGCTTGTCTTTTACCGGCAGCCCCGCACGGAGCATTTCCTGCTCCTGTTTGGTGATTTCCGTCTTTCCGATTCTTTCCGGTATGCGTACCTTGCTGGCAGGGACATCGGTGATTTCGTTCGTCTTGCGGTCAATGCTGATGTACGAGGGAATAATCTCTCCGGTTTCCTTGTCCACAAGGTCAATCACACGCCCCATGTTGCCGGTAGCCTTCAGATTCCTTTTGTCGTCTTCCGAGAACTTGTGCCCTTTGTACTCGTCAAGTTTCTGCTCCTTGCGGATGAAATGCGGTACAAGACCGATGCTGCCGTCCTCGTTTTTCCTGAACGACAGGCGGGCGTCCAGTTCAAAGATTTCCTCCCCGAACTTTGGGGACACTTTCACCAGATCCGACTTGCCGTAGTTGAGCATCTTCTTCAGGTCACCGGACTTTTCAAGTTCCTCACGGTCGATGCCCCATTTCTCTTTCAGTTCCTGCCAGTTGATTGAACTCTCGTCAATGGGCTGGTAGCCTTGTCGGTTCTGAGGCTTTTCCTGCGTTTTTTCCTGTTTCTGTTCCATGTTTTCCTGTTTTTTTGTTTCACTTTGTTCTTCTTTCTTTTCCATTTTTTCTTCTTCCGTCTGCATCTGATAGGTGGATGTGTCCACCTTGTGCGGGGCAAGAATGTCCTTGTTCTCATGGGGTTTCTGCAGGAGGTCTTTCATCACCCCCAAGAGCGAATCCACCTGATCCGCCGCTATGCGGTAGAAACCGAAGCGGCTGGGTTCCTTGCATTGCCGGAAGAAGTTTTTGAAAAAGTTGTCGAGCATGTCACCATGCTTGTCGAACAGTAGAAAATCCTTTGCGTTGTCCAGCCTTGCCGGAGTCCGCTTGGGCGAGCCGTCCGCATTAAGGCCGGCTACCACGCTGATTTCGCCCGTCTTTTCATCACGGACTATCAGCACGTCCTTTTCGTCGCTTTTCTTTGCCATTTGAATAATTTTTAATTGTTATTTATTAAAGAAATTATGGATACGAGCCTTGTAGAACTCGACATCGTCCTTCTGGAAGTCCTTTACGTGTTCCGACAGGAATTTCAGCACGTCATCTTCGCTGTAATAGGTCTTCTTGCCCAGTATCTTGTAGGGCAAGGCTCCCGTGCTGCGGTAGCGTTGCAGTGACCGTTTGCTTATCTGGAGCAGCAGGCACAGGTCCTGGTTGTCAAAGAGCCGTATCCTGTCCGGCGTGTGTTCCCGTTTTTCCGGTGCTTTCAGGGCAAGCAGCATCTCGTCCTGACGTTCAAGCCTTTCAAGGATGGTTTCCATCCACTGTTCAAACAGTTTCTTTGTCAGCAGTTCCATGTTCATGTCCTCCTTCCTTTCGGCTGCCTGCCGTTTCCGGTGGGCAGTCTGCTGTTATGGTGCAGTTCATCGAGTGTCCTGCCGTCCTCCCGGATGGTATGGGAGTCAAGAATCCTCCGGATTTCCGAGAGCCTGTACTGGCATTTGCGCCGCAGGACCACGTATCTGATACGGTGATCATCCCTCATGCGCTGCAAGGTCCGCTTGCTTACGCCCAGTTCTCTGGCGGCTTCATTCGTGTCGAGAAGCCTGTCCGTATTTTCACGTTTCATCGCCTCCCTGATTTCACGGACATAGCCGGCTACTTCTGCTATCTGTTCCATCATTGCCTTGTATGCGGAACTTTCCATCGTTATCACTTTCATGTTCTGTCTTTTTTCTTGTTCCTGCGGCAAAGTTCAGCAATAAACAAAAGGGGCTTTAACAACTCACTACGTGGCTCACGTGAGATTTTTTTGAGAAATGGCTCCGTTACCCGGACAAACGGCGCAACAAGTTGCCAGTTAGCGGAATATGGAATCTTTTTCCGCCTGCGTCGTTACCTTTGCACGGAACTAAAATCAAATTCTTATGGAAACGGTATCTATTGAGAAAAAGACCTTCGAGGAACTGATGGCGCAGTGGGACGCCTTTGTGGAAAAAGTGACCGCCTTGCAGCGCAAGGGGGACGGGAAACGCCTTGCCCGTTGGCTCACGGGCGACGAAGTGTGTAACCGGTTACGGATAAGCCAGCGCACCTTGCAGAAACTGCGTGACAAGGGATTCATCGGCTATTCACAGATCGGGCACAAGTTCTTTTACAAGCCGGAAGAGGTCAAGCGGCTGATTCCGCTTGTCGGCATAATCCACCCCGGCGGCAAATAACCGAATATTCACCACTAAATCCGAAGTAACATGAACGAGAACAATGAAATCATCACGATGGAAGACGAAAAGGTCGCTTCCATATTGCAGAAAATGAAAAAAAGCTCCAGATGGCTCAGCGGGTTTCTGGAGAGTTACCGCCCGCCGCTTGACGGTGAGGTGTACCTGACGGACAAGGAAGTGGCAGACCTTTTACGGGTAAGCCGCCGTACTCTTCAGGAATACCGTAACGAACGGCTGCTGCCTTATATCATTTTAGGCGGAAAGGCACTGTATCCCGAATCGGGACTGCGTGAGGTACTGGAAGCGAACTATCGGAAGCCTTTCAGATAGCCTCCGACCAAAAGCAAGAACGGACAGCCGTCATCCGGTTGTCCGTTCTTGCTTGCGTTTGTTCCGTTCTCAGCAATGGCCTCCTTTGGCTATCGGCACAAACAGCATATAGGTATCCTTCTGCTCTTTGGCGTACGCTTTCCGTAAAAGCCACGAACGGAACACATGGGTATAATAGGTATTCAGGCGGAACGCTATCGGTATAATGATTTCAAGGGAATAGACATCGGCATTCAGACCGTTTTCCAGCCGGACATACCGGCACACCTCAAAGTCATTCAGCACGTCCGTTTTCAGGATTGCCCGGATAGCCGCATTCACCGCTGTTGTTGTCACATTGAACAGTTCTCCGATTTCCCATGCCGTCATCCATACATCGTTACCGGTTACGGTTACCGATTTTCCTTCTATGGTAATGATATTTCGTTTCATGATTCTTCTTTTTTAGATGTTGCATCCTTTGAACTCTTCTATGCTGCCAAGACGTGCGACAAGATTTTCCATATCCTGATTGAGCTTTTCTTTTGTAATCTTCGCATAGATTTGCGTCGTCTTGATGCTCTTGTGTCCGAGCATTGAACTCACCGTTTCAATAGGTACGCCGTTTGACAGGAATACCGTTGTCGCCGCCGTGTGGCGGCTCTGGTGCCATGTAAGGTGTTTCGTGATACCGCACCGTTTGGCTACGGCTCGTATTCCATACAGGCAGGTCATGTAATGGGGGACAGGGAATATCCTTCCGTCCTCACACAGTCCGCGGTATTTTTCTATGATTCTTCGGGGCAGGTCCAGCAGGCGGATATTCGATTCCACGCCCGTCTTCTGGCGGTTGATGTTTATCCACTCATGGTTGTCGAAGTATGTACGGATATTTTCCTCACGCAGATTGCGCATATCGGAGAATGACAACCCCGTGAACGCACAGAACAGATACAGGTCACGGTAAAGCTCCTGTTTGGCGTTTTTCAGTTTGCCGTCCATCAGCATACGGATTTCCTCTTTCGTGAGAAACCCTCTTGTCGTTTCCTCTTTCTTGATTTCATATTCACGGAACGGGTCGCGTGTCAGCCATTCATTGTTAATGGCAATGAACACCATTGTCCGTAACGGACACACATAAAGCCAGACCGTATTGGTACAGCAGTGCTTGTCCGTGCGGAGAAACATTTCAAAATCGGAGATAAATGCCGGAGTAAGTTCCTTCAGGGCAATATCCTTCACATGGTATCGGATATTCAGGAACTCTTGCAGGTGCTTGTAAACGACCAGATATTTTGAAAGCGTGGCTTTGGCTTTCATGCCGGCTTCCACCTGTTTTGCATAATCCTCGTTGTGCTGGCGGAACACCTGCATCAGTGTATGGCAGCGGTGTTCCAGTCCGAGAAAGGCATTCTTCACTTTTTCAGCCGTCACAAAATTGTCACGCTCCATGATTTCCTGATAATGCCTGTTGATGCTCACACGCATCTTGTCAAGCAGGCGGTTTGTTTCAAGTGCGGCTGAACTTCTTCCCGTGACACGTCCGCCTTTCGTGTCCCACAATTTGGGATCGACCGAAAGTTTGCTGCTGAATTGCGTCTGCGTTCCGTCCACTGTGATACGTCCCATAACCGGTACTGTACCGTCTTTCTTCACTGCCTGTCTTTTCAGGTAGAAGATAACTGAAAATGTACTCTTCATCGTTCTAAAATTTTTTTGGTTTCAAATTTAGTTCGTGAAGAATCCTTCGTCGCTACGCAAATCATTGAGGAATACTGCAATTCTCGTTCACGCCGCATTTTCTTGCGTGAGTTGTTAGTAACTCACTGGAAGTTAATATTTTCTATATTCTTCCAACCTCGTCATAACCTGTTTTGGGCATGGTCACGAATTGGTAACGCTGCGATGTCCTAACTTGGCTTTTTCATTGCTTTTTCTGTCTTTCATTTTTTCAAGCCATCTTCCTAAAACGCCTATCTGCCAATAACTTTGCTACATTTTTCTGTTTATCACTTTTTATTCGTACTTTTGTATCCATAATATAATGATTTACTATGAAACGAGAAGTAAAATTTATATTTTTAAAGGGTGACGAAGATATGATTGATCACATCAAGTGCATCAACGAACTAAAATGTTTATATTGGACAAAAGGACGGAAACGATTCGCCATAGGAGATATTTGTTATTTATACCTAACAAATGGCGGATATAATCAAATCTGTTATAAACTGAAAGTTGCCAACACTAGCACCTCCAGAAAAGACGAAAAATTTTGGAAAGTTCCATTTTTCCCCGATCCAGACTGTATCAAACTGATACCTATATCTTCAATGTATGAGGGGAATTACCTAAAAAGAGCTGATTTAGAAAATATTGGAATAAGCCGCTACATCCAATCCTACAAATATTTAGATAAAGAACAAGTCGATTATATTGAGCAGGAACTACAAAAGTAAATAATCCATAATCGCTATTTCATTAGCTTTTCTCATTATGCAGATTTGCGAGAAAAATTTGTACACCCGAACATTATTTGTATATTTACCGTTACTTAATCCTTACGACGATGACTATGGAAAATGTTCGGAAGTATTTCAAACGCGATATCAGTTGGTTATCTTTCAATTACCGGGTATTGATGGAGGCCATGGACAAGACGGTGCCGTTGTTCGACCGCATCAGGTTTCTGTCGATATACCAGTCGAATCAAGAGGAATTTTATCGCGTGAGGGTTTCGGAGTATCACCAGATTCTGTCGGACTCTGCGAAAAGCGACGAGGAGAAGGAGCAGGCCGAGCGTACCTTGGAGTCGATTAACCGGGAAGTCAACCAGCAGGTCGACGACTTCAACAAATTCTTTTTCAACGACATCATCCCCGAACTCGAGCGCGAGGGTATGGTGCTGTACCATCAGGAGAAAATCGAGGAGTGCCACCGGGACGAGGTGCGTAACTTCTTTAAAGAAGAGGTATTCCCTTTCTTGCAGCCGGTGTTGATATTGAAAGACGACATCGTCTCTTTCCTGCGCGACAACCGGCTCTACCTGGCCATCAAAATGTATCGGAAGAGCGAACGCAACAACCCCGACCGACAACCGTTCTATGCCCAGATAAAGATTCCGTTCAGCAAAGTGCCGCGGTTTATCAAGCTCACTCCGCACAACGGAAAGAACTACGTGATGTTTATCGACGACATGATTGCCTTGAACCTCGACATCGTCTTCCCGGGATTCGACATCGACTCGCACTATGCGATACGGGTCTCGCGCGATGCCGACTTTTCCATCGAGCCCAAAGAGGGGGCCAACATTGTCGATGCCGTGCGCAAGCGGGTCAAGAAACGCAAGATAGGCAACGCCAACCGGTTGGTCTACGACGGCTGCATGCCTCGCGACATGCTGGAGTATATCTGCGAAGCCTACGACATTCCACACGGCCAGTGCATCCGCTCGAGCCGGTATTTGAATCTGGAGGATCTGACCAAGCTACCCAACCTCACCGGCAAGGTATTGAGCGAGACACTCCCCTCGCCCATGCGGTTACCCATCTTCGACAATGCGCCATCGATGTTCGAGGTAATTCGTCACCGCGACTTTCTGATACACTTCCCCTATCAGTCGTTCGACTACCTCACCCGGTTCCTGACCGAGGCTGCCGAGAACCCGGCCGTGACTGAAATAAAACTCACACAATATCGGGTAGCCGAAAACTCCGAAGTGATAGACCGGTTGCTCTACGCCGCCAAACAGGGGAAACAGGTGACGGTATATGTCGAAATCAAAGCCCGGTTCGACGAGGAGAACAACATCATCACCTCGGAACTGATGCAGGAGTCGGGTGTTCGTGTCGTATACAGCACCCCGGGATTGAAGGTCCATGCCAAGGCCTTATTGGTCAAGTGTGCCCCTACCGACGGCTCTCACCCCCAAGCCTATGCTTTCATGAGTACCGGCAACTTCAACGAAGACACAGCCCGCATCTACTCCGACATGGGGCTGTTTACCGTCAACCGCGCCATTACGAGCGAACTCGACAAGCTCTTCTCCATACTCGACGGTTCTTCAAAAGACCGCGATTTCAAGACGTTGCTCGTGGCCCAGTTCAACATGGTCGACGAGTTGAAACGGAAAATACGTTTCGAGATGGAAGAGGCCCGTCAGGGACGGAAGGCACACATCATTCTGAAAATGAACGGCCTGCACGACACGGGCATGATTGATGCCCTCTACGATGCCAGCGAGGCAGGCGTACACATCGACCTGCTGGTGCGCGGCATCAACTGCCTGGTACCCAACCAGCCTTACAGCCGCAACATACACATGACGCGCATCATCGACTCGTACCTCGAGCATGCCCGCATCTGGTACTTCTATGCCGGGGGACGCGAAGAGGTATATCTGTCGTCGGCCGACTGGATGCGCCGCAACCTGAACCGCCGCATCGAGACCGCCGTACCCATTTTCGACCAGCATATCAAAAACGAAATCCTGTCGGTCATAGACCTGCAGTTGCGAGACAATGTAAAAGCCTGCCGCATAGACGAATATCTGGGTAACCAATATGTCCGCACACCAGGCCCACCCATACGCTCGCAACGGATGTGCTTCCACCTGCTGGAGCAGTACTCTACCCCCGACTCTGCTGCGGGCATGCCCGAGATATTTATCAGCTAGCTACTGCTCTTGTCGATATTAAGTTAAAGAACAGGTACAAGGCTCCAATAATTCCGAACAAAAGAATAAAGATTATTATACGTATATTATTCTTTTTATATACTTTTGTCCTGAAACAAAGATCTAAAATTATGAAACGAATTGTACTCTTATGTCTTATCGGAATGTCGATAATACCTCTGTCGGCTCAGACTCTGAAAAAGCAGAACCAAATGTTGAAGGATTCGATCGGTGTCATGCAAAAAGTCATCGACGAAAAGACAACCGCCAATCAGACATTGTCGCAGGAAAACTCGACCCTCAAAAGCAAACACGCACTACTCCTGGCTACTAAAGACTCGCTTGACGGAGCACAGAAAAACTTGTTGGGCAAATACAAGGAGCTGTCGGTCGAGAACGACCAACTGAAAGATTCGCTCTTTGTCTATCGCAACCAGAACAAAGCATTACGTAATCAGGTAGACAGCCTTAACACTTCGCTGGTAAACCTCACCAACGAGATGAACGCCAAACTCGAATATCTGGCTCGTCAGGAAAAGATTTGGAAACGCAGCAAATACTTTTATATCGCCTATGGTATGACCTCGCTCGACCGAGGTAACGGACAACCGAAATTGAACAGCGATTTTGCATTCTCTATCGGACGTGGCAAAACCTATTACCTGCACAAAAAACCGCTTCTGGGTATGATCAAATTCGGTTTGGACTGGACCTTCTTCGACATTGCCGTAGCTCAATACGAAGAGGAAGACGGACTCTATACCCGGGACGACAGTGATATTTACAAAGGAGAAATCTCCATGCAGTTCGGCCCCTCGATTACCGTCAACCCTATCGACTTCCTGAAGGTCAATCTCTATTTCCGCTATGACCCCACCTACTCGATGATGTTCAATACCGACGGCAACGAGTTCAAAGGCAACTACGGCTCTTACTTCAATACCGGTTTGGCTGCTTCATACAAAGTTATCTCGCTGGGCTATGAATACCGTTGGGGTTCTACCTCGTACAAAATCGACGACGAGAACCAGACCTGGAAAACGTCGGGTAACTACTTCTACATCAGTTTCCGGTTCTAACATCGAAGAAGAACTCATATCATGCCGGCCGGAGTTTCCTTTCGACCGGCATTTTTTATCCATTCGTTTCTTCTGTCCCGGCCCCAAACATTTCACAAACATCGTGTGTTTATAAAAAGGCCGGCAACAGGCTCAGTGACGAGAAATACATTCATCCCCATCCATGGGGATCATAAATATTTTCATACCTTTGAATCGGCCAGACTATCGCACATGTTCTAACTTAATATACAGCAACAATGAAACGATTATTTTCCTTACTGATTGCAGCTGCCGCTATTGCTACACCACGGCTATGGGCGTGCACGGGAATTACCCTCACGGTAAAAGACGGCTCCAAAATCGTAGCCCGTACCATCGAATGGGGCGGCAGCGACTTGAACAGCCAATATGTGATTGTTCCCCGCGGATACGAACAACGCTCCTATGTACCGGGCGGGCAACAAACCGGCATGAAATTTACAGCCAAATATGGCTATGTGGGATTGGCCGTAGAGCAAAAAGAGTTTGTAGCCGAAGGACTGAACGAAGCCGGATTGTCGGCCGGGCTCTTCTACTTTCCCAATTACGGACAATACGAAGCCTATAACCCGGCACAACAAGCCTCGAGCATGGCCGACCTGCAACTGGTTGCCTGGATTCTGGGCAACTTCGCCACTGTCGACGAAGCCATCGAAGGACTGAAAACGGTGCACGTCGTATCGATAGACCCGCGGGCCTCGACGGTCCACTGGCGCATGACCGACGTAACAGGCCGCCAAGTGGTGCTGGAGATTATTGCCGGCAAGATGCAATTTTATGAAAACAAGCTGGGGGTACTCACCAACTCGCCGGGCTTCGATTGGCAAATGACCAATCTCAACAACTACATCAACCTCTATCCGGGAACGACCGAACCCAAGTCGTTCGGCGACATCAAGCTATCCTCGTTCGGTGCCGGCAGCGGATTTCTGGGTCTTCCCGGCGACATCACACCGCCCTCCCGCTTTGTGCGTGCGGTCTTTTACCAGACCACCGCTCCACAGTCCCAGTCTGCAATCGAAGCCGTTACCGAGAGTTTCCACATTCTCAACAACTTCGACATCCCCATAGGAGCTGAGTTCACGACCGGTCAGACTCCTACCGACATCCCCAGCGCTACGCAATGGACTTCGGCTGCCGACATGGCCAACCGCCTGCTCTACTACCGCACCATGTACAACAGCGCCATCCGCTGCTTCGATCTGAAGAGCATCGACTTCGGTCGGGTCAAATATCAGGTACAACCGCTCGACACCGTCAAGCAACAACCCATACAGACTATTCGAATCAAATAACCTGCGAGCTGCAAGTTGCAGAAAACAAAACAGCCGGTCACCACTCGGGTGACCGGCTGTTTCCATATCGTTGCAATCGATTTAATGCTCCTCTTTTACACCGGCAAGTTCCGGGTCAATCATGATACGTCCGCAGTATTCGCAAACGATAATCTTTTTACGCATCTTGATGTCGAGCTGTCTTTGAGGCGGAATGCGGTTGAAGCAACCACCGCAAGAGTCGCGTTGGATGTAAACCACAGCCAGACCGTTACGGGCATTCTTGCGGATGCGCTTGAAGGCAGCGAGCAAACGGGGCTCTACCTTGTTCTCGAGTTTCTTGGCCTTCTCTCTCAACTTCTCCTCGTCCTGTTTCGTCTCCGAAACGATTTCGTCGAGTTCGCTCTTCTTCTCGGCCAGGATATGCTGACGATCCTGCAGCGTCTCTTCCGAAGCAGCCACCTCTTTGCTCTTGGCCTCTTGTGCGGCAATGTATTCGTTGATACGTTTCTCGCACAACTGAATTTCGAGAGTCTGATACTCTATCTCTTTCGAGAGGAAGTCAAATTCGCGATTGTTGCGCACATTGTCTTGCTGCTTGGTATATTTGTCGATAAGCGTTTGGGCGTTTTGTATTTCTACTTTTTTGGCCGCTACGGCAGCTTTCAGGTCTTCAATCTCGGTATGGTAGTTTTTGATACGCGTTTCAAGACCGGCGATCTCGTCCTCAAGGTCCTGAACTTCGAGAGGCAGCTCACCTCTCAGCGTCTTTATTCTATCGATCTCCGAGAGAATGGTTTGCAAATCGTACAGTGTTTTCAACTTCTCTTCCACTGTATATTCTTTTTCAGCTTTTGTTTTGTCAGTAGCCATACGTTACAAATAATTTATCGGATTTGTATCTACTTGTGTAGAACGGATTGCAAAGGTAGGGAATTTTTTTTGAATAATCTCACAAAAAATCTCTTTTGTATATTGTTCACTCTCATAGTGACCGATTTCGGCCAGCAGGATACGCGACTCATATTCGAAATAATCGTGATACCGTATCTCACCCGTCACAAACATATCGGCTCCGACGGCAACGGCTCTCGACATGAGCGATGCTCCGGCACCGCCACACAGGGCCACACGCGAAATCTTGCGCCCGTGCAGAGGCGAATGCTTCACACAACCTACCGCAAAGGTATCTTTCAGCTTCTCCAGCACCAGCAGTTCGTCGGCCGGTTCAGGCAAATTGCCCACCACTCCGGCCCCCACCTGCTCCCAGCGATTGGCCAGGGGTATCCAGTCGAAAGCCGGTTCTTCGTAGGGATGGCTTCGCTTCAAGGCGGTCTCGACGGCACCCTGCATGTAGGCGGGCACGATTACTTCGAGTCGAGTCTCGGGCTCGCGATGCTGCTCGCCTATCGTACCGCAATAGGGATGAGCCTGCACCCCGGGACGATAGGTACCCTCGCCCTCCTGACCGAAACTGCACTGGTCGTAATTACCGATATGTCCAGCCCCGGCCTCGAACAGAGCGGTTCTCACCGCTTCGACATGAGAAACAGGCACATAGGTAACCAGTTTCATCAGCAACCCGGGCATGGGGTCGAGCACCCGCACCTCAGTCAAGCCCAACTTGCGGGCCATTCTGAACGAGACACCGCCAGGAGCATTATCGAGATTGGTATGGGCGGCATAGATGGCTATGTTGTGTTGGATTGCCTTGATGACAATACGCTCGACATAGCTCCTCCCCGTAATCGATTTCAGCCCCTTGAAGAGCAGGGGGTGATGCGACACAATCAAGTTATAGCCCAAGGCGATAGCCTCGTCGACAACCCCTTCGGTCACATCGAGACACACAACCGCTCCCGAAACCGGATGAAACCGGTTGCCCACCTGCAACCCGGCATTGTCGTACGACTCTTGCCAGGCGACAGGTGCTACCGACTCGATGGTCTCTATAATATCATTTAGAATTACCACGTGCTGTTAATCCTTCAAATCTACTTTGATACACAATTCGTTCAATTGCGAGTCGTCCAGCGGCGACGGTGCATTGAGCATGACATCGCGACCCGAGTTGTTCTTGGGGAATGCGATGCAGTCGCGAATCGAATCAAGACCGGCAAACATCGATACCAGGCGGTCGAGACCGAATGCCAGACCTCCGTGAGGAGGAGCTCCGTATTTGAAGGCATTCATCAGGAAGCCGAATTGAGCCTCGGCCTGCTCTTCGGTGAATCCCAGCAGGCGGAACATGTGGTCTTGCAACTCGCTGTCGTGAATACGGATAGAACCGCCGCCCAGCTCTACGCCATTGATTACCATGTCGTAGGCATTGGCCCGCACGGCTCCTGTATCGGTATCGAGCAGGGGAATATCTTCGGCCTTGGGCGAGGTGAAGGGGTGGTGCATCGCATAGAAGCGTTGTGTCTCGTCGTCCCACTCGAACAAGGGGAAGTCGATAACCCACAGCGGAGCAAAGGTATTCTTATCGCGCAAGCCCAGACGCGAACCCATCTCCAGACGCAGTTCGCACAGTGCCTTGCGGGTCTTCATCGCAGGACCGGCCAGAATCAGCAGCAGGTCGCCCGGTTTGGCTCCGAAGCGTTCGCCCCACTTCTTCAGGTCGTCGGGCGAATAGAATTTGTCGACCGACGACTTGGGATTCCCATTCTCGTCGAAACGTACATAAATCAGGCCCTTGGCTCCGATTTGCGGACGTTTCACAAAGTCGGTCAACTCATCGAGTTGTTTGCGCGAATAGGTAGCACAACCCTCGGCACAGATACCGCCCACATACTCGGCACTGTCGAACACCCCGAAGTTGTGGCCCTCGGTCAAATCCTTCAGTTCGACAAAGCGCATGCCGAAACGCATATCGGGTTTGTCGCTACCGTAGTATTTCATGGCATCGGCCCACGTCATGCGCAAGAACGGCTCGTTGAACTCGATACCGCGGATTTTCTTGAACAGATGCTTGATCATGCCCTCGAAGATATTGAGAATATCCTCTTGCTCCACAAACGACATTTCGCAGTCGATTTGCGTAAACTCGGGCTGACGGTCGGCCCGCAGGTCTTCGTCGCGGAAACACTTTACAATCTGGAAATAGCGGTCGAAGCCCGACACCATCAGCAACTGCTTGAGCGTTTGCGGCGACTGCGGCAATGCATAGAACTCGCCCGGATTCATTCTCGACGGCACCACAAAGTCGCGGGCACCCTCGGGAGTCGATTTTATCAGCACAGGCGTCTCTACCTCGAGGAAGTTCAACTCGTCGAGATAACGACGAACCTCGAAGGCCATCTTGTGACGCAACTCGAGATTGCGGCGTACAATGGGACGGCGCAAGTCGAGGTAACGGTACTGCATGCGAATATCGTCGCCGCCATCCGACTCGTCTTCGATGGTAAAGGGCGGAGTTTCTGCGGTATGGAGCACCACCAGTTTTTCGGCTATGATTTCAATGTCGCCCGTCGGCAGATTGGCGTTCTTGTTCGAGCGCTCGGTCACGGTACCCGTCACCTGTATCACATATTCGCGCCCCAGTTTATTGGCCTGGTCGCACAAACCGGCGTTGGTCTCCTGGTTAAATACCAACTGAGTGATACCGTAGCGATCGCGCAGATCGACAAAAGTCATACCACCCATCTTACGGCTGCGTTGCACCCAACCGGCCAGGGTTACCTGTTGGCCCACATGGCTCAATCGCAGCTCTCCACATGTATTCGTTCTATACATTGTTATAGGATTTATATGTTTTGTTGTTATTGATTTCGGTTACTCAACGGCATTCGGAACAGCCCGAATGTCCTTGCAAAATTAAAATAAAACATCGGTAAACAGGTATGTTTCCCCCAAGAATTTGATAAAAATGTAAACGTATTATTGCCGATACGAAAAAAAGCAGTAAATTTGCCCTGCCCAAAAAAGAGAGGGCCATTGCTTGTTTCGGGGTGTAGCGCAGTCCGGTTAGCGCACCTGCTTTGGGAGCAGGGGGTCGTGGGTTCGAATCCCGCTACCCCGACAAAACAATAAAGGCATTGGCAATCGTTGTTCATGCGGTTGCCAATGCCTTTTCTGTTTCACCCATCTCCTCACTCTACCCCACTCCATTTGTATTCTTCCCTGGCGGGAAAAAAAAGAAAGGTTATCCGATTCACATCGGATAACCTTTCGAGAGAGGCAGTCTTTTTCAGACTGATTATAATCTAAAACAATCTTAGATTATTTTTTGATCATCTTTTGGTTGCGAATTACGCGACCGTTTTGCATCTTCACTACATAAACACCGGCAGAGAGGTCAGATACATTAGCCGATTCGGGGTTGTTCTTCAAGAACTTAACGAATTGACCGTCGGCAGTGTATATCCAAGCCTTTTCTACGTTGTTGAAATAGATCATGTCGCTGGTAACGGTAGGATACATCGACGAAACAGCAGAGAGACCACCGTTTTCGTTGACTACGTTCTCGATACCCGATACTTCGTTCATTTCAGGTTCGTCGGCAACACCTTGGTCGCGGAATTCGGTATAGCTTGCAGCCGGTTCACGACCAGCATTCGAGCCAGAAACTTCAACCGGGAAGTCGATCGAGAAACCTTTTTGCGTGCCGCCCGTGGGACCGGGGTGCGGGAACCATGCATCGGAGAATACCATACGCAGACGAGTCGTACCCACTGCAGCATCCTCGGGAACATTGATGATGAAGGTCGAACCCGATACGATCGAGTCGGTACCGGCATTCAGCTGACCAACCTCGAAGAGTTTTTCGTCGGTCGTAGCATCGAACTCGTAGTTGATATCCCAGTCCATATAAGCAACACCGAAGCAGTACTTGAGGTTATCGTCCAAGTTGGCACCTTTGAGAGTCAAGGTTACTTTCTGACCTTGCTCAACTTTCAGTACATAGTCCTCGGCGAAGAGGTAGTTTTCACCACCTACAGAGTCGCTTCTCGAGTAGTCGATGTTTTGAGTAGCACCGGTCGTCTTCACTTCGGCAATGTAACGAGTTCTCAAAGCGGTCTCGTAACCATCGGCAGCCGAGTTGATGTACGTCGGAGGATATTGCGAGTTGGAAGCCTCGGGCAAAGTTTCGGTAGAACGTGCGATGTGAACCCATTCGATGGGCGAGTAGGTCTTCATGTCTTTCGATACCGAACGGATACCTACATAAGGATCGTCGTTTTCGTTTGCGAATTGGATGTTACCAATATAAGCCGACCAGGTAGAGGTACGACCTACTTCCGATACACGGCCGTCTTCGCCATTCTTGTAGAAGAGTTCGAAGTGGTCGATATTCACCTCGTCGTTGTAAATTATACCATAGTCTTCACGAGCGGGCGAGAAACCGGCAGGATCAACTTTCCAAGTCAGTTTCACCGACAACGAAGAGGTAGTCTCTTCTTTTACTTCGGCGATGATGCTTTCGCCATCGATGCTGGCCGGAGCCGAAGCAGCACGGTCGTCGCTCAGCATGAGTTGACCAATCATGATCTTATAGTCGTCATTGGCAGCCGAACCTTTTACACGGAAACCGATGTATTCGATTACATCGCCGGCGTTAATACCGGTAAGAGCAATCTCTTTCTCTTCCCAGGTTGCACCAGCCAGGTCGCCTACGGGGAATTCCATCCAGTTCGAATCGTCGAATTTTCTCAAGATGAGGTAGAGGTTCGAAGCGTTGGTACCCTCAACACCCGTCTTCACAGCAATTTTAGCTTTAGGATTACCAGCCGAAACATTCAGTTTGGCACGATACAACCATACGTCGGCACCCGTCGAAGTGGGAGTACCTTTCAGGCGCAACGAAGAACCACCGATGTAAGCATCTTCGTGAGTAAACTCGGCCTTGATGTCGTTAGAGAGGGTTTCGGTACCCGTGTTGTAGATGACCCAACGATAGGTAGGTACATAGTCTTGCTGACCCATATTGTACCAGCTACCCAGTGTCTTTTTACCTTTGTAGGCATAGAAATCACCGTTACCCAGCGTGAAGTTGGTGTTGAAAGGCAGGTCGCCTTGGATAGCCGTACGCTCGGGAATGAACGAAGCCAGACCGCAGAACGAGGTCAACTGTTGGTCGATACCAACAGAGGGAGATACTTGGAAGTTACCGGCCGAGTTCGAGACAACCGGACGATTCAGCGGCGTGCGGTTAGCACCCGAGAATACCTTCTCCAACAGCGTCTGATAGTTGGATTGCAACTCCATCAGCGAGTTACCTACCGTATATTGGAAGATACGGCTCACTTTGTGTTCGCCCCACAGACATACACCACACTTCTTGGATTGCTCATCTTGGTTCAGAGCGGTCCAACGACGGTTCAAAGTTACCATCCATACACCGGCGTAGAGACCGTCGGCAGAACCCATGGCCTGCTCGGCAGTCGTTACAGACGAAGCCATATTCCACGAGAAGTCATTGGCAGCATAGTTCAGCATCAGGTCGGCCGTCTTACCGGTCTCTTTTGTACCAAATACAGCATCCAAGTTGTAGCTGGTCAACGACGACATGCTCGTATAGATACCGATGTGGAAGCTGTCGAAACCAATCTCATCAGCTCTTTTGTAAAGGGCTTTGTGGAAATTAACTACGTCGGTTTGTTTGTAGCCTTCGTCCTCGAAGTTGTAGTTGATACCGTCGAGACCCAGATAAATCAAGGCATTCAACAGGGCATCGACATAACGGAACGAACCGTCGTCATTCTTGGCCGTAATAAAGTCAATATATGCACTCGAGGTTGTACCCCAGCTTTCGAAGAACTTGATACCCGAGAACATGTGGGTACCGTTTTTGTGAGCGGCATCGGCCCACGAACCGGGAGCTTGCAGAATGCTGTGGTTCCAAGCACCATAGAGGTTGGTGTAGTTCCACATGGAGTAAACGTCGTTGTGGAACTCGGCACTGGGATAACCACCAATCAGGTCACCTTGACCGGTAGGAATGTTCATCCACAACCGACGGGTAGGATACACATCGGGAACGATGTTTTTCGTGGCATCCTCCATGATGGCGGCAGGACGCACGTGCGAACGCGAGAACTCCAGGTCGAGATTGAAACCGGCAGCCTCAAACTCCTCCTTGGTAGGATATTTGCGGCCCTCGTCGGCTGCCTTGGCAAAGAGCACGAGCAGCTGATCGTCGTCCCATGGAGTAAAGTCAAAAATCTCAGTCGATGCAGACGCGGGGTAGATTACATCCTGTGCCTGCACGTTTACGGCTGTGCCTAAGAGCAGAGCCGCACCGAATACGGTAAACTTCTTCATGATAAAAACATTAAATTAAAAAAAAGATTGTGTTTTTTGTTATAGCGAGGAGCGGGGAAGCGACCCGAGGGGGTTCTCCCCCGCTCTTTGACTATACTGGTTAAATTTAGGAATTAGAAATTGGAACCGGCTACGTCCCACCATACACGAGTACCTTGCGTATCGCTACCGCCCAATGCTTCGATACCCGAGGCGGTGATATCGGACATACCTACCGACGTATCACGACCGGGCAGAGGTATCTTGCGGATAATATCGCCCTGTACCAGGCTACCGTCGCCATCCTCTACGTTCAGCACCTCGAACTGTTTGGGATAGCCGGTGCGGCGCATGTCGTTCCAAGACTCATAAGAGTACGGGAAAGCGGCAATGTACTTCTGGGTAATGATTTTCTCGAGTTTCGTCTCTTGCGAGTCACCTTCGTTCCACTTCACACCGATGGTGGTCACGCTCTCGGCATCGTAGCTGTGATCGTACTGATCTACATATTTATAGGCCACAGGAGCTTCGAGGCTCATGTACTCGTCGACAGCATTGGGATAATAAGTAGACATCAGACGGTGTTCTACCTGAGCGTTGCGGATACCTTGCTCGTAGAACTGTTGAGCGCTACCGCCCATGTTCCAACCACGCAGAGCACCTTCGGCACGCAGGAACTCAACCTCCGAAACCTTCATCAGATAGAGCGGAGCCATAGCCATCTCACCATTGTTTTTAATGGACGAGTAAGCAATGCGGAAGTTGTCCTTGTAGGCCTGACCCGGAATCATACGGATACCGGCACGCAGACCCATGATGCGGGTATTGGCTTGCATGATGTCGTTGGGGTCGGACGAGTTGACAACGATATTGCTGTTCTTGTCGAACACATACTCCAGATAGGGGTGCTTGAGGCTGGCGAGCAGGCTCTCGAACGAAGCGTTCAGACGGGTATCACCCCAGTTGTTGGCAATCTCGAACAAGGGGTTGGTATAACCCATCACCATGGGGTCGAGCAGCAACTCTTGGGCAGTAGTCTCTACAACACCGGCTTGAACAGCCTCTTCGGCCCATTTCTGAGCTACACTGGGTTGAACCTTCACGGTGTGCATGGCCATACGCAGTTTCAACGAGTTGGCCAGGCGGCACCACGATGCTACGCTCTTGTCTTGAGTCATCACATCGTATTGACCCAAAATAGATTGTACACCGGCTTTGTACCAGTCGGGACGACTGTCGAAGTGCTTCAAGCAGGCGTTGATGGTATCGAGGTTATCTACGATAGAAGCGTAGATATCGGCCATCTTGTTGAAGGTAAAGGGGTTGCTCTCCTTGTTGGACTTGTGGTCAACATAAGGAATAGAACCGTAGAGGTCTACCATCTCTTGAGACGAATAGTCGAAGATCAACAGACCGATAGCTTTCATTTCGGGAATCGAGTCGATCATGGGGTGGTTGATCATGTTGGCAATGTTGTTCTTGATGCTGAGGAATGCACCATAAGGGCCATCGCAATAGTCCTGGTTGTAGGCATAGGTCGAGTTGAGCAGACCGCCGCCGCCGTGCGAGAAATTGTGAGGTACTACAAAATAACCGGCATAGTTGTCGACCGTGATGTTGTAAACATACTGGTATTGGTGCGGACCCGGGGTCTGACCATCTTTACCACCACGCAGGTAGTATTGGGCTGTCTTCATCTGGGCAAAGTATTGCTGCAAATCGGACATAGCATCGTTGAAGCCCTGCTCCGAAATCACTTTCCGATAGTCGATGCTATCGGCTTTACCTCTGTACACGACCGGATCCAAATCGGTCTGACCGCCGGTAAAGGTATCGGTAGGCATATCGAAATCCAAACACGAGTGCAAGCTCGCAGCAGCGAGCATGGCACAAAATGCCGTTAAAATGGTTTTTTTCATATTTCTATCTTAATTATTGGCTACTTACTTAAAAATCAATTTTCAAATTCACACCGATCGAACGGGTTGCCGGCATATTGAAGATATCGAATGCACCCAAACCGTTTTTGGTCGAGAGGGCAATATCGGGATCAACCGGAGCATCCTTGTAGATGAAGAAGAGGTTACGACCGATAACCGAGAGTGACAGGTTGCGGATAACGCCACCGAAGAGGTTGCGGAAGGTGTAACCCAGCGAGAGCTCGGCCAGACGGAAGTTGGTAGCATCGTATACATATTGCGAACCCATGTAGTTACCACCTACGGTCTGGTAGTATTCCTGGATAGGAGCCACGTTGCCGTCGGGCATAATCATACCCGGTTTCGTTACCGATCCGTCGGGCGAAGTCCATACCAGATTGTGAGCGGCAGCGTAGTCGCGAGCGTCGCCTACCCGTTTCGAAACGCCTTGATAGTCGAGGTAAGCCTCGGTAAGCGAAATGACTTTACCACCGATGCGGCCGTTGATCAGGAAGTAGAGCGAAAGGTCTTTCCAGGTGAAAGTGTTACCCCAACCCAGTTGGAAATCGGAGTTCATGTTGCCCAGATAAACAAAGTCGGTCGTACTTACCTGGGGAGCACCTTCGGAGCTCAACCAGATGCTGCCGTCAGCATTGCGACGGAAGTCGAGGGCGTACATGTCGCCATACGAACCACCTTCGTCGTAGCGAACCACGATGTTACCACCGGCAATCTTCTGCTCGAGTTTGGCAGGGTTGCCTTGGTCGTCCTTGAAGGTTTTTACAATCTTGTTGTCGTTGTACGAGAAGTTAACCGAGGTTCTCCACATCCAGTCTTTCGAGAAGTTGAGCGAGTAAGAGAGCGTGGTCTCGATACCTTGGTTGCGAATCATACCGGTATTTACAGGTTTCAACTTACCACCCGTAGTCGTCTGCAGGAAGTAACTGTTGCAAAGTTGCGTGTGATAGTAGGTCAAATCCCAGTTGAGGGCACTCTCGAAGAGCGATACATCGAAACCGGCCTCGAACGATTTGGAAGTTTCGGGCAGCGGGTTGTCGAAGTAGCCGTAGGTCGACGATGCGATGGCACCGGTAGCCAGGTTCTCGGAACCCATGCTGAATACCTCGTTGGGAATCGAGTTACCTACCTCACTATACGATGCGCGCAGCTTCAGGTGAGTGATGAACTCGGGCATGGTGATGTATTTGTGCATCAAGGTGTTGGCACCTACCGAGAAGTAACCGTAGTTATCGGGCGTACCACGATACTCGAACTGTTTGAAGGCACGATACCAGTCTTGACGGTAGCTACCTTCCAAGTATACATAATCTTTATAACCGATTTGACCGGTGAAGAAGAGACCCTTGTCCCAGTTGGACGAGAGGCTGTAGGTAGTTACGTTACCGGCACCCCACGAAGCGGTGGGTTCGAAGAAGTTGATGCGGGTAGGCAGCTCGTTCATCGAGGTGTAGGAGAAGTAGGTAGCGCGGTTCCACATCTTTTGAGTTTCGCCTTTCACCGTGTGCCCTACCCAACCGGCCGATGCCGAAATCGAGAAGTCTTTGATCTCTTTGTTATAGCTCAACATGGCATCTACATAGATGTCGTTGCTCCACAGGAGGTCTTGACCATACATACCATAGTCTTCCATCGTGGCTACGTTCCAGGTTGTGGCGTAGCGGTTGGTGAAGCCTTTGTATTTGGCGCGGTCGATATTCAAACGACCTTGAGCTTTCAAGCCGGGGATAATTTCGTAGCTGGCCGAAATGTATCCGTAGGCACGCTCTTCGGTATTCTCGCTCCGGTTCATGCCGGTAATCCAGTAGGGGTTGTTGTTACCCGGCGAGAAGTAGGCCCACTGTTGCATGGGACCCGACAGTTGAGCAGTACCGTTGGCAATCCATTGTCTCTGTTCGTTGTAGTAACCATAGATATTCGAGGTCCAGGTGCCTTGGCCCATGTAGTTCTTGCGATAGTAATCCATGTCGATGTTACGCGGCATGCGATACAGGTCGTACAAGGGGTTCATCACCGTACCACCTCCGGGACGATTTTTGGTCGTAGCGTGTACATAGTTCAACGACAGGTCGATGTTCAATTTCTTTTTGAACAGCGAGTAGTTCTGACGGAACGAGAAGGTGTTACGTTGGTACGAGTTGTTGGGCACCATACCGTCGGAGTAAGAGTTGGCATACGAGAAGTAGGAACGAACCTTCTCGGTACCACCGCTTATCGAAACCGAGTTGTTGTAGGTAGCACCCGTCTCGAAGAAGTCGGAAATATCGTTCTTGGTATAGTTGCGCAGGTGAGCACCCTGGTAAGCAAGCTCTTCGGCCGTCATGTCCGACACCTTCTTACCCCAGCTCGTGGTAGAGAGCTGATTGGCAGCCACGTTGACATCGGCACCGTAGGTGTTTTGGATTTGGGGGAGAACCAGCGGCGACTCGAACGTCACATTGGAGTTCACGCTCACCGAGATGCTACCCTCTTTACCACGCTTGGTGGTAATCATCAGTACACCGTTGGCAGCAGCACTACCGTACAGGGCGGCGGCATTGGCACCTTTCAGAATGTTGATGCTCTCGATGTCATCGGGGTTCACCAGCGAAAGAGCATCGCCACCCTCGGCCGTGCTCGAATAGGTAAGAGAGTTACCATCGCTGCTCCATGCCGAAGCGGCACCACCAATCTGGTTGGTCATAGGAATACCGTCGACCACAATCAGCGGGCTGTTGTTACCCATAACCGATTTGTTACCACGCAACAGAATCTTGGAAGTACCACCGGCACCACCGGCACTCTGTGTAATCGTTACACCGGCAGCCTTACCTTGCAATGAGTTTACAAAGTTGGCATCCTGTACTTTCATCAACTCGTCGCCTTTGATCTCTTGAGTAGCATAGGTCAGCGACGACTCCTTACGGGTAATACCCATGGCGGTTACCACCACCTCGTCGAGCAACTTGTCGTTGCTGTCCATCACTACATCAATCTTGCTCTGTCCGTTGATAGCTTTCTTTATCGTCTCATAGCCGATATACGAGAACTCCAACTCGTTGCTCCCCGCGGGAACTTTAATCGAATAGTTACCGTCGATATCGGTTGCTACGACTACGTTGGTACCCACAACCTTTACGGTAAGACCGATAAGAGTCTCGCCCGAGGGGTCGGTAACCGTACCCGTAACCACTTTCGTACCTGCGGCTACATTCTGATTTACACTCTGGGCTTGTGTCGTACTCGACGCCACAGCCGGGGCTGCACTGGCATGCGCAGCGGTACCGATTCCAAAACCTGAAACCAGTACAAAAGCTACAATAATTGCTTTTAGATTTCTTCTATACATACGTGCATTTATAGGTATTCGAATACTAAAAAAAATTTACCTCTCTCATTAAAAAAACTATTACTTAATCTCCATAGGCTTTATATATTATCATTATGCTATTTTTATTCAAGAAAAGCTATCACTTGTAAAAACCCATACAACAAGTTTTACACGTTCCAAATAGAAAACGCTTGCAATATATAAATATTTTTTTGATTTCCCTGCAAAAAAAGAAATGTTTTTTTCATGATTCGTTCTTCTGGCATATTATACATTATATATAGTTTGCTATTTTTTCTCACGATATATTAAATAACTCCATTTCCCGATTTTCCCCTAGTAAAAAAAAATATTTTTTTTCTATTTTGTGTAATCATGGTACGAAGAGTCAATTTGTTAAAATTTAAATTCATTTATATTCAGTAATTTAATCACTCAACAGAAGCATCTTTTTTAAGTAAAATAAAATATGTTCTTTTTTGTAAATTGATTTTTTACAAAAAAAGGGCCTTTATCAAATTTTAGCCGCTGCAAATATCCGATTTAAGTTGGAATAAAACAAAAAAAACTCCATTTTTCGCGATTCTTTTTCTAAATATTGCAATAGAATAACGCATATAAAAGGGAAAAAGTGTATTTTTGCAAACCATTCCATTCTTCATTAAATTAGGATTACTGTGTTTCGACACTAAAAAACAACGAATTAAATTTTATGACAAAACTTTCTTTTGAGAATATTCGGCGCACGGCCCGAAGAATCGGTGGTTACATTTTGCTGCTACGAGAGCAACTTCGCCGCATTTCGTTACGCTCGTGGATATATATAGGTATAGCCCTGCTTCTGATATGCGGTGGCTTATACTGGTTCTTGCGACCGGCACCTCCGGCTCCCAACCTGCCGATTGTAGAAGTAGAGCCCGTGAAGACCGACGATGTAGAGATTTATGGCGAATATGTGGGTCGCATCAGAGCCCAGCAGTTTGTCGAAATACGGGCCCGGGTCGAGGGCTTCCTCGAGAAAATGCTTTTCGACGAAGGCACCTATGTAAAAAAGGGTCAGCCACTTTTCATTATCGACCCTAAACTGTACCAGGCCCGAGCCAACAAAGCCAAAGCTCAGTTGAACAAGAACAAGGCTCTGGCCCTGAAAGCCGAGCGTGACCTGGAGCGTATACGCCCCCTCTACCAGCAGAATGCTGCCAGTCAACTCGACCTCGACAACGCCATCGCTTCGTACGAGAGCGCCAAGGCCGAGGTGGAGATGAGCGAAGCCGACCTCACCCAAGCCGAAACAGCATTGGGGTATACAACCGTAAGCTCGCCCATCTCGGGTTACATATCGGAACGTAATGTCGACATAGGTACCCTCGTGAGCCCGGGTGGACAGTCGCTGCTGGCTACGGTGGTCAAGAGCGACACGGTGCGCGTAGACTTCAGCATGACGGGGCTAGACTACCTGAAAAGTAAAGCCCGCAACGTGAATCTGGGACAGAAAGATACAACCCGCACGTGGGAACCCTATATCACCATCACCCTGCCCGACAACTCGGCCTACCCGCAACGGGGTATCGTCGACTTTGCCGACCCGCAGGTCGACCCGCAAACCGGTACCTTCTCGGTTCGTGCCGAGATGCCTAACCCCGAGCACATCCTGCTGCCGGGACAGTTTACCAAAGTGCGACTTCTGCTCGATGTACGGGAAAAAGCGGTCGTAGTACCTACCAAGGCAATCATTATCGAAAAGGGCGGCGCCTACATCTTTGTCGTAAGAACCGACAGCGTAGCCGAACGCCGGATGGTCGAACTCGGTCCCGAAGTGGGTAACAACGTAATCATAGAGCGTGGCCTTGTCCCCAACGAAAACATCGTTGTAGAGGGATACCACAAACTTACCCACGGCGACAAGGTGATACCGGCCATTTATCGAGAAGAGTCCAAAAAAGAAGAAAGTCCCAAAAATTAGTGCATTATGAAATCGGACTTCTTTATTGACAGGCCCATATTCTCGATTGTTATTTCAATCGTGATCGTAATTGTGGGTGTATTGGGCCTTATCCTCCTCCCCATAGACCAATATCCCCAGATTGTTCCCCCGGTAGTCAAGGTCTCGGCCTCCTATCCGGGAGCGAGTGCCCAAACCGTTACCCAAGCCGTAGCCACACCTATCGAGCAGGAGTTGAACGGTACCCCCGGTATGCTCTACATGGAGTCGACCAACAGCAACTCGGGTAGTTTTTCGGCAACCATCACCTTCGACATATCGACCGACCCCGACCTGGCGGCCGTAGAAATACAAAACCGGGTCAAGCAGGCCGAAGCCCGTCTGCCGGCCGAGGTGGTACAAAACGGCATCTCGGTAGAGAAGCAGGCTTCGAGCAAGCTGATGACCGTTACGCTGCTGTCGAACGACCCGAAATTCGACGAGATTTATCTGAGTAACTACGCGACACTCAACGTAGTAGATGTGCTGCGACGTGTCAAGGGCGTAGGTAGCGTGTCGAATGTCGGCAGTCGCTACTACGCCATGCAAATATGGGTTCAACCCGACCGACTGGCCAACCTCGGACTCACGGTCGAAGACCTGCAAAAGGCCCTGAAAGACCAGAACCGGGAATCGGCTGCCGGTGTGCTGGGTCAACAACCCATCGAAAACATCGACGTGACCACCCCTATCATCGCACAAGGGCGATTGTCGTCGGTAGCCGAGTTTGAAGAGATTGTGATTCGGGCCAACCCCGACGGGTCGCTGACCCGCTTGCGCGACGTGGCCCGCATCTCGCTCGAAGCCCAGTCGTACAACACCGAGAGCGGTATCAACGGCGGTAATGCTGCCGTGCTGAACATCAACATGTTGCCGGGAGCCAACGCCATGGAGGTAGCCAAATCGGTGAAGAAAGAGATGGAGGCTATCAGCCGCAACTTCCCCGAAGGCATTTCCTACGAGATTCCGTTCGATATGACCTCCTACATCTCGCAATCGATCAGCGAGGTGTATCACACCTTGTTCGAGGCTCTTGTTCTGGTTATTCTGGTGGTATTCCTCTCCCTGCAGAACTGGCGGGCTACCCTTATCCCCGTGATTGCCGTACCTATCTCGCTGATCGGTACCTTCGGTATCATGCTGGCATTCGGGTTTTCGCTCAACATGATGACTCTGTTGGGTCTCATTCTGGCTATCGGTATCGTGGTCGACGACGCCATTGTGGTAGTCGAGAATGTCGAGCGTATCATGAATGAAGAGCACCTCGACCCCTATACCGCCACCAAAAAGGCAATGCGGGGACTGGGCAGTGCCATTATTGCCACCTCGCTGGTATTGTGCGCCGTGTTTGTGCCTGTGAGCTTTCTGGCCGGAATCACGGGTCAGCTCTATCGCCAATTCACCATCACCATTGCCGTATCGGTGCTCATCTCGACCGTGGTCGCCCTCACGCTGAGTCCGGCCATGTGTGCCCTGCTGCTCCGTCCGGCCTCGGGTAAAAAGAAAAACAAGGTATTCCGCTATATCAATCTGTGGTTGGGACTCGGAAACCGGCTTTACGAGCGACTCATTCGCAAGGGCCTGAAAAATCCGCGCCGGGTGCTGGTAGCCTTCGGGCTCTCCCTGATTGCCATCTGGCTGCTCAACAAGGTAGTACCGCAAAGTTTCATGCCGCAGGAAGACCAGGGATACTTCACCGTAGAATTGGAGTTACCCGAAGGGGCTACCCTCGAGCGTACCCGGGCAATAACCGACCGGGCCATGAACTATTTGATGTCACGCAAGGATGTAGACTATGTGCTCAACGTAACCGGCTCGAGCCCTCGTGTAGGTACCAACCAGTCACGCAGCCAGTTGACCGTTATTCTCAAACCGTGGGAAGAGCGCAAGTCGTCGAACCTGCGCGAAATCATGGAAGAGATTCGTGAAGAGCTGAATACATATCCCGAAAGCAAAGCCTACCTGAGCACGCCGCCCGTTATCCCGGGTCTGGGTAGTTCGGGAGGTTTCGAGATGGTACTCGAAGCCCGTGGCGACGCTTCTTACGAAGACCTGCAACGAGCGGCCGACACCCTGCTCTACTACGCTTCGCAACGTAAGGAAATCAGCGGCCTCTCCTCATCGATTCAGAACGATATTCCCCAGCTCTATTTCGATGTCGACCGCGACAAGGCTCAGATGTTGGGCGTGAAAATCTCCGATATATTCTCGACTCTCAAAACCTTTACGGGGTCGATTTATGTCAACGACTTCAACATGTTCAACCGCATCTATCGGGTTTACATCCAGGCCGAAGCCCCCTACCGGGCTCACAAGGAGAATCTGGGCCTATTCTTCGTCAAGGGCAGCAACAACGCCATGATACCCATCACGGCCCTCGGCACTACTTCGTACACGACCGGCCCGGGTACGATACGACGGTTCAACATGTTCACCTCGACTACCATATCGGGCGAAGCGGCTCCGGGCTACAGCTCGGGCCAGGTGATGACCATCCTCGAGGATATTGCCAAGAAGCACCTCCCCTCCAACATCGGTGTGGAATGGAGCGGCCTCTCCTATCAGGAGAAGCATGTAAGCGGACAAACCGGCTATGTGCTGGCACTGGCCCTGCTCTTCGTCTTCCTGTTCCTGGCAGCCCAGTACGAGAGTTGGTCTATCCCGGTAGCCGTGATTCTGTCCCTGCCGATTGCCGGTGTGGGAGCCTATCTGGGCAACTGGATATGCGGGCTCGAAAACAACATCTACTTCCAAATCGGTTTGGTCATGCTCATCGGTTTGGTGGCCAAGAACGCCATCCTTATCGTCGAATTTGCCAAAGAGGAGGTGGAGAAAGGCAACAACGTAGTCAATGCGGTAATCAAAGCCGCACACCTGCGGTTCCGCCCCATCGTAATGACCTCGTTGGCCTTCATCCTCGGTATGTTGCCGCTCGTCTTTGCCAGCGGTCCGGGTTCGGCCAGCCGACAAGGCATCGGTACCGGCGTATTCTTCGGTATGATTGTGGCCATCACGATAGGTATTATCTTTGTTCCCCTGCTCTTTGTATGGGTATACAAGCTGAAATTTAAACTGATGAAACGATGAAAGAGACAAAAATAGTTCTATTCATACTGCTGGCCGCGTTGCTTCTGAACGGTTGCTCCATCCAGAAGCGCTGCCAGGCGCCCGAGCTCAATCTGCCGGACGAAATCATCGCGGGAGAAAACGATACCCTCACGCTGGCCGATATGGCCTGGTGGGAGCTCTACTCCGACTCGACCCTGAGCAAACTCATCGACAAAACGCTGAACAACAACCGCAACATGCGGGCAGCCGAAGCGCATATCCGACAAATGGAGGAGTTGTACCGCGTGAGCAAGGCGTCGCTGTGGCCCTCGATCGGAGGCCAGGTATTTGCCGACCGCGAGACCAATGCCTACTACGGCGAAAAGACCAGCATCGAACCCGAACTCAGCCTGAAAGCCTCGCTGAGCTGGGAAGTAGACCTGTGGGGCAGCCTGCGCTGGAGCAAGAAAAAAGGAGCAGCCGAATACCTCAATTCGGTCGAAGCTGCACGGGCCATGCAGATGACTCTGATTGCCGAAACGGCCACCGCCTACTTCGAACTGGTTGCACTGGACCAAGAGCTCGAAATTGTGTTGCAGACGGTCGAGACCCGCGAGGAGAGCGTCAACCAGGCCCGCCTGCGGTTCGAGGGTGGTCTCACCTCCGAGACGGCCTACCAACAAGCTCAGGTGGAATTGGCCAACGCATCGGCCCTCATCCCGAATCTGGAACAGAAAATAGCCTTGAAAGAGAATCAAATAGCCGTTCTGTCGGGAGAATATCCTTCAAAGATAGAACGGAAAAAATTTGACCTCAACGCCTCGCTTCCCGAAGAGATTCCCATAGGTCTCCCCTCTACTCTGCTGCAACGACGCCCCGACGTGCGACAGGCCGAACAGCAGCTCAAATCGGCCATGGCTTCGGTAGGCATTGCCTATGCCGACCGTTTTCCCAGGCTGACCATCAATCTGGTGGGTGGTTTCGAGAACGACGAACTGAGAGGCTACTTCCAATCGCCCTTCTCCTACGTGGCAGGCAATCTGGTAGCCCCGCTCTTTACCTTCGGGAAGAAGAAGGCGCAATACAAGGCTGCCCTGGCGGCATACGACGAAAAGCGCTATGCCTATGAGCAGAAGGTGCTCGAGGTCTTTCGCGAGGTCAACGATGCCGTCATCACCTACCAGAAGAAGCGGCGCACTTCGGAGTTGCAACTCAACCTCTACGAAGCGGCCCAAAAATATGTCGACCTGGCTCAACTGCAATACCTCAACGGGGTAATCCGCTACATCGACGTACTGGATGCTCATCGTAACTTCTTCGACGCTCAAATCGGGCTGAGCAATGCCATACGCGACGAATATCTGGCCATGGTCAATCTCTACAAGGTATTGGGCGGAGGCTGGAGCACACAAGCCTATTAAACACAGGCCGAGACCAATATAGTATAAAGAAAATGAGGGTGACCCAAAAGTCAAAGACTTTAAAGGGTCATCCTTTTTTGTTTGGATT
>NZ_JANRHM010000017.1:0-81549 GCF_024733785.1 Barnesiella sp. ET7 | reverse complement strand
CCCAGTAAAGTGTCGCTTGCGGGTACCGGCCTTTGCTGGTATTTCTGGATTCCGCGTCGCAGCGCGAAATGACATGAACGGGTATCCCTGGATACCGCGTCGGAGCGCGGTATGACTAGTCCACTCCGTCACGCTGCGGTATGTCATAAACAAAAACCCCTGCAACTCGCACGAGTTGCAGGGGTTTGTCATATCGATAGTGTTATCGATTACTTGTTCAGGGCTTGGGCTACGTCTACGGCGCAAGCTACGGTGCAACCTACCATGGGGTTGTTACCGATACCGAGGAAGCCCATCATCTCTACGTGGGCAGGTACCGACGAAGAACCGGCGAACTGAGCGTCGCTGTGCATACGACCCATCGTGTCAGTCATACCGTAAGAGGCGGGACCGGCAGCCATGTTGTCGGGGTGCAGGGTACGGCCCGTACCACCACCCGATGCAACGGAGAAGTATTTCTTGCCTCTCTCTACGCACTCTTTCTTGTAGGTACCGGCTACGGGGTGTTGGAAACGCGTGGGGTTCGTCGAGTTACCCGTGATCGATACGTCTACGCCTTCGTGCCACATGATGGCTACACCTTCGCGTACGTCGTCAGCACCATAGCATTTTACTTTGGCGCGTTCGCCTTTGGAGTAGGGGATTTCACGAACCACTTTCAATTCGCCCGTATAGTAGTCGAACTGAGTTTGTACGTAGGTGAAACCGTTGATACGCGAGATGATTTGTGCAGCGTCTTTACCCAGACCGTTGAGGATGCAACGGAGGGGCTCTTTACGTACTTTGTCGGCTTTGGCGGCAATTTTGATAGCACCTTCGGCAGCGGCAAACGACTCGTGACCAGCCAGGAAGGCGAAGCATTTGGTCTCTTCGCGGAGCAGACGGGCAGCGAGGTTACCGTGACCGAGACCTACTTTACGGTCGTCGGCTACCGAACCGGGGATACAGAACGACTGCAGACCGATACCGATGGCTTCGGCAGCGTCGGCGGCGTTTTTGCAACCTTTCTTCAAGGCGATGGCGGCACCTACTACATAGGCCCACTTGGCGTTCTCGAAGCAGATGGGTTGAGTCTCCTCGCAAGTTTTATAAGGATCGAGTCCGTAAGATTCGCAGATGGCGTTGGCCTCTTCAATATCTTTGATTCCGTTGGCGTTCAAGGCAGCAAGAATTTGCTTGATACGACGGTCTTGACTTTCAAATTTCACTTCTCTAATCATAGTCTCTTCCTCCTTATTTTATTCGTTACGGGGATCAATATATTTCACTGCACCGGCCTCTTTGGTGAAACGACCGTAGGTACCGGTTACTTTCTTGAGAGCCTCGTTGGCGTCGGTTCCTTTCTTCACCTCGTCCATGAATTTGCCCAGGTGAACAAACTCATATCCGCAGATTTCGTCGTTCTCGTCGAGAGCCAGCGTTTTGATGTAGCCCTCGGCCATTTCGAGGTAGCGGGGACCTTTGGCCAGCGTACCGTACAGCGTACCTACCTGGCTGCGCAGACCTTTACCGAGGTCTTCGAGACCGGCACCGATCATCAGACCGCCTTCGGAGAAGGCCGACTGGGTACGACCGTAAACGATTTGCAGGAAGAGTTCGCGCATAGCCGTGTTGATGGCATCGCAAACGAGGTCGGTATTCAAGGCTTCCAAGATGGTTTTACCGGGGAGAATCTCCGATGCCATGGCGGCCGAGTGAGTCATACCCGAGCAACCGATAGTCTCTACCAGAGCTTCTTGGATAACACCGTTCTTTACATTCAACGTCAGTTTGCAAGCACCTTGTTGAGGAGCGCACCAACCGATACCATGGGTCAAGCCCGAAATATCAATCACTTCTTTTGCTTTCACCCATTTTCCCTCTTCGGGGATAGGAGCCGGTCCGTGATTAGGACCTTTCTTTACAACACACATGTGTTCTACTTCGTGTGAATAAACCATAATTCGCTCTTTTTATTTGATGAGTATTTTTATGCTCTTTTCAGCGATGCAAAGATAAGTTTTTTTCTTCATGTAAACAAGGGCTTTCCCCGGGCAATCGCATCAAAAAAATAACGGAACCGGCATATTTATACCTCCCCGACCGGCGAGGCGAAGGGCAACCTGTAGGCGACGATGCCCGGTTCTCGATAAAGCAAAGTCCCGACCTCAAGAGCCGGGACTTGATTCTGTGCATTACGCGATTTCTGTTTCTCATGCTATCGCGGGCGACATGCTGCTGCAACGACAGCACTTACCGCACGACCGCTTTCCGCACGGTATCGCCCACCTGCACGATATAAGCCCCACCGGGCAGCGTGATGGTGCGGTCGGTTCCCCGATATACCGGGCGACCTTGCAGGTTATAGACGGTAGCCGGGGCTGACGTGCCCGCTATATGCAACTGGCCGGGGGTAGTGAAGATGCGGAGGTTATTCCCATCGACCGACTGGATACCGCTCACCTCGTTGCCGGTGAGCTGCACGAGAATGGCAAAGATACGGTAGTTCACCCCTTCGCCTATGGGAATTACCAGGGTATACACTGCGCCCGGCTCGATGTCGTCGCTACCCGTATAGTAGAGGTAGCCGTCGGCTATGTGGGCGTCGAGTATGCGGGTGTCGCCCGAGGGTGTACCCAAGTAGGCTCCTTCGGGAATTTCGGGCAGGGCAATGGAGTCGCTATGGCCGGCGGCAATCATGCCGGTGGCCATCTTTTCGCCCGGCCATTCTCCCTTGTCAATGGTAATGTCAAACGGGGTTTGCCCATAATACCATTTGCCGTTTTTACTCAACAAGGTAGACATGACATGGTATGGCCCGGCATCGACCGGCAGGCCATAGGCGAACGGCTCGATGGTGTCCGTACGGTAGGCATAAACCGCACAAAGGCTGTCGGGAATACCTTCTGCCGTGAAGTCGATACCAGCCTCTATCGGGGCTTGGTCATACGCCGGGTTTCCGGGCGTAATGTCCAGCGCAATATCCGTCCCGTTCGTATTCCGTTTGTACACACCATAGGGGAAGCCCTCGCGATACCCGGTCACACCTTCGCCCACCGGTATGGCTATGGCCTCTGCCGTCAAATAGTCTGCGACCGTCGGTTCCACGAAGAAGCCACCTTCAACGACGTTGTAATTGCCCCATACCTGGTTGACCTCAAACCTGCCCATATATCCCCCCTTAATGGATAATTGAGTACCATCTTGTCGGTTGATAAAGATGTCTTTGTCACGAAATTCATCGCCCGGGGCCGAGTTGTTGATGATAACACCGCCTGTGATGGAGATAGTGTCCACCCAGTTAGTCGAAACGCCGGCTCCGTAATAACCGATATTACCGGAAATGAGGCCATCGTTGATAACGAGGGATCTCGCTTGATTCATGTAAATTCCTCCACCCGAGTTGGTACCCTCGCAAACATTGTCAATAATCAGACCGTCATTGAGCGTAAACTGGGAGTAGAGATATCCGTAAATCGCTCCGGCATCTTTTATCCCGTTGTTGCCCGATATTTCTCCACCGTTCATCACGAAGTGTGCTCTCGATCCTGAGATATAGACACCACCTCCTTGGTCTGCTCTGTTGCCCCATATCTTGCCCCCGTTCAGGGTCAAAGCCTCATAGGCAAATATACCTCCACCTCCCGAAACCGAGGTGTTACCGGCCACTTGACCGCCGTTGATGACAACCCTTCTTTCCATCTCACCCGGCTCATCACTACTATCCCAGATAGCGATACCGCCACCCCCGATAGGGCCTAAATTAGTGCGAGTAGATCGATTGCCGGCTATCGCACCGCTTTCGAGCGTGAAGCAAGCTCCCTCCCCATCGACAAAGACACCTCCAAGGGTAAGGCCACCGGTAATTACACCGCCATCAATCACGCCGATGGTATCGGCTGCCTCATATTGTGTGTCCCACTCGTCCGACCCGTCGTCGAACACGAACCGTCCTTCCTCATTTCTATAATACCGGTGCTGGTGCTCCGGAGCTTCGCTCCCCTCTTGACAGTCGCACACCGTGAGTTTGGAAGCATCGACACTGACAACCGGGTTGTCGCCCAGGCCGGTCAGTTGGTAACCATTCAGACACAGGGTAACCACCGCTCCGTCGGCTATGACGAGGTCGGCTTCCAGCCTGGTGTCGCCGGTGAGATAATACATGGCCGGCTGCTCGTCGGTAGAGCCGGCCCCAATCGTGCCCCCGCTTGCCGGTAACGGAATCCATCCGTCGCTGTGGTCGTGGGCACTCAACTGTGAGGTTGTCATTATCGCCAGAAAGGCGATGGCTGTGTAAAGCGATTTCATATCTTCAAGTTTTTAGTGATGGCATCTGTTGTCTCCCTGTCGGGTCAAACAAAAATAACCATAACCCAAAGGCAAAACAACCGCCATCCCCCCCTTACAGAGCAATTTTTGTTGATAGAGCAAAAAAAATTGTTGATAGAGCAAAAATTTTATGTGAATTGGGTGCTGAATGACAGAAAAGGCTCAAAAAAACAGGGCTGCCTTATTGCTCCTCTACAAAACTCTTCCTCCACTTGGAGGGCGAGCACCCCTCCTTTTCGGTAAAAATCCGGGTGAAATAACTCAGCGAGAGGAACCCCGACTCCTCGGATATGGCTGCAATCGTCAACTCGGGATGCTCCACCATCTGCTGCTTGGCATACTCGATGCGCAGCCCGGCAATCCACTCGCGGAACGAAGCCTGATAGACAGACTTGATGTAGTCAGAGAGGTAGGTGCGGTTGGTGCCCAACTCGAGGGCCAGGTCGCCGATAGTCAGCTTCGGACTGGTATATCTCTGACTCCCAATCCAGGCGGCGAGGCGTATTTCCAGCTTCTTCCGATACGGCTGCGGGCCCAGTAGCATTTCCTCCTCGACGGGAACAAGGTCGTCGGCATCTTCATCTTCGAGAGGTTCCTGCTCCAGGATGCTTTCCACCTGTTCGTAGAAAAGCAGGTAGTTGATGTAGGAGCCATAGAGGTAAATGTAGAACGGTATGGAAGAGAGCACCCACAGGAAGAGATACCGGTCGGGCAGGAAGGTGAGCACCCCACAGCTGACCCCATAGATGACCGCCCACCAGGTGAAGATGGACATCCAGCGGATATAGGCCGCGATATACTCGGAGTGCGTGTCGTCGAACAGGCGGACCGCCCATCGGTAGGTGCGGATGAGCCTGCGGGCCAGCCATAGGCCATAGGCCAACAACCACAATGCCAGGAATACCAGTCCCACCTGCTGCACGGGCCCCGAAGGCACGGCTATGAGAAGGAGGGCCGAAAGGGCGGTGAACAGCGCCCAATAGCCCATGTGCCGCCAGAAGCGACGGCGGGTCAGGAAAAAGCGGTCGAGCAATATGGTAAGGGCTGCACTGAACAACCAATAGGCCATGAAGTAGGTGGAGAGGTTCATCAGGATAGCTTCCTGCTCGTGGAGAGGCCGAAGCCCGCAAAAGAGGTGAACCGAATAGTTGGCGCTCAACACCAGCAAGGCTACACCCATGATACGTCGCGAACGCAGGTAGTTGACGAATATGGGCTTGTCGGGCGTCTTGCCCACTAGGAAATAGAGGGCAAAAAACAGCATCAGCACCAAGGCTATACCCAATGAATAATCATAGAGAGCAAGATTCATCTTTTCACACTTTGCGGCAACTCGATGCAAAGGTATAAGGATTTCCGGTTATTTCGCACTCGGAATCGGTCCAAAAAATCAAGATTGTCATTCATACTCGCAGGAATCGCTCCCGGAGGCTTCGGCGGGAATGATACCCATCTTTTTCATCAGGAAACAGGCGTTCATGTTGCGGGCAATGCCAGGTTGCAGGCGATAGGTGAAAGTGAGTTCGTCGCCCTCGATGGTGGCCTCGAACCGGTAATTGCTTATCTGCCCGGGCAACTTCTCGGCCAGTTGGCCCAGCACCAGGTCGTGGGTGGCGATGATGCCGGCGGCACCGGCCTCGACCAACTGCCGCACCAGGGCGAGCGAGCCGGTCTGCTTGTCGACCGAATTGGTGCCCCGCAGAATTTCGTCGAGGATGACAAAGAGTTTTTCGCCGGCACGCAACCGCACCACAATCTGCTGCAGCCGCTTGAGCTCGGCAAAGAAGTACGACTCGTTGTCGGCCAGCGAGTCGCTGGCCCGCAGACCGGTGAAGAGGGGCAGCGGCGTGAAGGTCATGCTGCGGGCACACACGGGGGCACCCATGCACCCCAGCAGGTAGTTGATGCCGATGGTGCGCAGGTAGGTGCTCTTGCCGGCCATGTTGGCCCCGGTGATGACCTGGAAGGAGCCTTCGTTTATGGGGGCCACGTCGTTGCAGACACAGCGGTCGCGGGGAATGAGGGGATGCCCCAACGCCTCGGCCTGCATCACGGGCCGACGGTCGAGCACAATCCGGGGGAAGACGTAGTGCGGATGATTGTAGCGGAAGGTGGCCAGTGAGCAGAGAGCGTCGAACTGCGCCAGCACATCGAGCCAACGGGGCAGTTGCTCGCGGTTCTCGTCGAGCCAGCGATTCAGCGCATTGAGTTGCCGCAGGTCCCACAACAGAAAGCCGTTGAGTACCGTGAAGCCTACAAAATTACAGCGTTGGTCGAGGTTGCCGAGCAACCGGCGCAACCGGGCCACCCGCTGCGAAACCGAGCCGTGACCGTCGACACACACGCGTTGCAGTTGGCCCAGCCATTCGCTCTCGAAACGGTTTTGCTCTACCATCTCGAACAGGCGGGCGTAGTGCGACAGGGAGGCCAGAGCTCCGTTGAGCTGCTCCTGCAGGCGGGTCACCCGCTTGGCCAGCACACCAGCCACGGCCAGCAAGGCGATAAAGGGCCACACAATCACACTGCCGGCAATCGCACCGGCCAGCCACAAGACTACCAGGACAAGATAGAGGGCGGGAATGGCAAGAATCAGACGGTGCACCAATCGTCCCGTGCCGAAGCGGGGCAACGCGGCCAGCTGCTCCAGCAAACGGCTGTCGGCCGGGCTCTCGCCCGAGCAGGCGCCCCACGACTGGAAGTCGATGCGCAGGTCGGTGCGCCGGCTCAACTCCTCGATTGCTGCCTGCCGCCGACGAATGGTGTCGGCCGTGAGGTCGGGGCTCAACATGGTGCGGGCCAGTGCCTGGCGTCCCACCGCCGTAGCACTGCGGTTGAGGTAGGCAAAGAACGATTTTGACCCGAAGAGGTCGAGGTCGAAACTGTAATCGTGCGTGGGGTCGATAAACTCGTCACCGCCGTCGATGCCCTCGAAGCGGTATTCGAGCAGAGCGAGTTCCCGTCGAATGACACGCTCGCGACAATCGGCAAACTCTTTCCGGCGGAACCACCGGTCGTGCACCCGGGCCAGCCCCAGAAACACAGCAATTCCCATCAGGGCCACCGAGCCCCACGCCCAAGCTCCCGCATCGCGCAGCAGGTAGATGCCCGCCACAGCCCCCACAAAAACGACCAGGCGAAGCAGCCCGATGAACCGAATGCGCCCCTTTATCCGCGCCGCCTCCCGGGCGTTGGCTTCGAGACGGTCGCGGTAATCGTGTTGTATCTCTTCCATAAATCTATTCGGCTAAAGGCTTGTTGATGCGCCACAGATATTTCATAATCATGCGGTCATTATCCTTGATCTCTTCATCCAATTGGGCATACGGTTTGAGATAGATATGAGCAAAACAACTATTTTCTATCTCCTTTTTATTTCTCTTTCCCGATTTTATCAACTGATTCTCTTCAGAAGTGGTCGGCCGATACCCCTGAATCAGCCGCTCCATCACCCATCGGTTATGCTCGACCTGGGCCATTTTCTCCAACAGATCTTTATCCGCCAACAGATTCTCGGGTTCCTCCAATCCGAAGCTGCGTAACTTGGTCGGGATGGAGTGCGCGTTGTAAATATTGGACCAACGATATACCGTCGTGAGGCTCTTCCACAGCTCATCGGCCTGGGTATCATCCAAAGGCACCCATTCCTTCTTCTCCGGTTTTATTTTATTATAAATGAAATTAACCCGTTTGGCCTGCAACAGACTGCTATCGTCTATGTCGTAGCACTCGTCGAGCATGCCGAAGGCCCTCAGCCCATTGTACTGACGGGCCTGCCGCACCAGCTCGATGGTCGAGCACGACACGTTTTGCCGCACCAATATCGAGAGGGCTCTTTTATAGACCTCCTGCGGCATGTAGAGAGCCGTAGCAATGCTCTTCTGGGGCACCTCGAAACAGATAGCGATAGTGAGCAAACTCCGATTTTCGGCACTCGTCCATGATTCGAGCAATTTCTGTACCAGCCGACTCTCGACCGCTCCCTTTACGAACTCAAACTCAATGTCGGACAACCCCGTGCCCTTATGCTCATAACTGCGCGAGTCATCAAGTGTATCGACTACCCGATAGTCGCATTGCTCAAAGAGCGCACTATATCGGCCTCGCAGCATATCGAACTCGGTATCGGCATTCAGGTCGATAAAGGTGATGCGGGTTTTCAACTTGGGGTCTCGCACAAAGTTGGGATAGTGAGCAATGTGCGCTGCCTTCATGGCCAGAGCTACCCCCATACTGGTCATGCCCACAATGACCAGGTGCACATGGCGATTGCTCTCGTAGTCGATACCTTCGCCGTCGAGCGGAGTATAGACAATAGGGGCAACTCCGTCGTTATGCGGGTCGTATTTCCCCCACACCAACACCTTCTCGGCCCACGTTTCGTAGAAGTTGAAGGGCAGAAAATCGATTAACTTCTCGGTCCGTTTGTCGTACTCCGTTTTCAAAGACTCCAATTGAGCCAAATCCGATTGATTATCTTTCAACGAATTACGCATTGTCGTGTACCACAAATTGTCGGTATCGGTACGTTTTTTAAACACCGTTTCGACGTTGTTCCGCTGGAATACGGCAAAGGTCGATTGTGCCTCGAACAAGACATGACACCGCTTGCAACCCGCCAGCTCATCACTCACCAGTCTTTTCAAACCGCTCAGCGTTTTGGGGGTATAATGATTCCGCAAAATACGGTTAATCAACGTCACACTCTCGATATTGACTGAATCGTGATCGGTCTCGCCCTCCTCTCCCAAGAGGAAAATCTCCTGACAATCGGACAGATGCAATGTCTCCAAATCCTCACGCGAATCACGACCGCCGTGCAGGATAATGGTGCGACGGTCTATCTCGGTATCGAGTTTCGACAACAGTTCGTGGCGTACGGTCTCGACATCGCTAGTCGTCTGGATTACGAACAGATAGGGAATATCTTTAACTCGATTGTCGCTTTGCGCCATTCGGTACAATTGCTTGATGAGCCCGATAGCCATCTTGTCAAACCCGATAATGACATAATGGTTCTTGAATTTATAACTTATCTGTCCCTCACGGGCTCGCTCTACCCGGCGGTCGATGATATTCGAGAAAATCGAGATAAGCAGCCCGCCCATTAACACCGAACCTGTAATTGAGATAAACAAGGCCAGCAGCCTGTTGCCTGCTCCCTCGACCACATACTGGTTGCCCGGATCGGCAAAATGGTAATAGACATCGAGCAGAATGTTGCGCGGCTCGTTCTCCTTGATGGTGAGCGTACAGCCGGTGACCCACTCGATAACGATAAACAGCAGTATAAAAAAGACAATGACTACCGCCAAAAACAGCAACTGCCACCGAATACCCGACGACAAGATGCGGTCGATACCGATTACCGGGTATCTGAAAAGCTCCTTCAACCGTTTCATTTCCGCTTTACGATTTCAAACCCCGCCGCTTGGATAAACCGCAAGGTACCCAGGGCTGTATTTCGGTCATATGCTTTCTCGATTTCGGGCAGTTCTTCATACGGCACCAGGCAAGGGTGCGTCTTCGCCACGTCGTCCCGGCGCTCGCCATAGCGCCACCCTTCGGCCAGGCGCGACTGGGCCCACACCTCATGCACATTTCTTGCCAAGGCTTCGACCAGCGGAGTCAACGCCTCGGGCAGCACCTCGCCCGAGGTATCGAGCGGTGCCGGCGTATAGGATTCTTTTCTCATGATTCTACGGATAAACGATTTTTTAATTTTAATAACAAAGATAGTATTATCGGGGAACCGAAACAAATTTCACACCGTCAATCCTACAAAAATCTGTCGAGAGTCCATCTCACCGCAACTCGAGCGTGCGCTGCATCACAAGATGCTCGTGCAGCTCATCGGTCTCGAGATAGAGATTCACCTGATAACGCCCGGCCCGGAATGTGTCGACGGAGCCGTCGGAACGCTCGTACCAAAAGGTTCCCGAAATCTCGAAATCTTTATAGAAGAGGCTCTGCGGGTCGAAAGGCTCGGTCTCCCGGTCTCTGGAACAGGAGTATATGAGATTGCCGTCCAGATAGAACCGGAAGGTCAGTTTCAAGGGGTGACCCGCCTCGAGAGAGCGCCACTGAAATCCGGCAATCATGTACTTACAGGCATTGGCCCTGAACTGGAGTTGTCGGGCCACACCCCCTTCGAGGAGAGAGAGTCCGCAATCGTAAGCAACCCAGTCTGTCATCTCCTTCTCGTCGTTGTAGAAGTAGAACACCAGAGCCACCGGCTCAATCCAGCCACGCTGCATGGGCGACTTTTCGACCTCGAACTGCCCGCTGCCCACCTGCCGCCCCTTGTAACAAAGCAGATAGGTGTAACGTCCCGGGTCGTAGGAGTTGCCCGAATCGCTGCCCCAGCCGCACATCTGCAACCAGCCTCCGGCCGGGTCGAGGGTCACCGTGTGGTCAAATCGGCTCGTCTTGCCCGTCTGCTCGTTTCTGATTTCGACATCATATGTAATCTCGCGCTCGACATCCGACAGGCTGGAATATCGGCAACGCATCGCCATATAGCGGGGAGAGACAAAACTCCCGGTGCCCCAGTCGTCGATTACCGTCTGTTCGCTGTCGTTGTTGCGAAACTGGAAATCCGACTCGATGCGAATCCACCCCTGCTCGTCCCAAAGTTCTTCGACCGGGACAATGTGGAGCCGAGAACTAATTATAAGTTCTCCTTTCTTATCTAAAAGCTCATATTCCCACCAGCCCACGGTTTTAAAAGCGGTTCCCTCTTCCGACCCCCAGGCCGGCAGATTGGCCAGCCGGTTCTCACAAATCTGCAAGGGCGCCTCGAAATCATAGCTGTTCACCTTGCCATCGGGAGCCGTCATGCGCACCGTCATCGTAACCTTGCGCTCGATACGCGAGGTTATCCTCGCCACGGGCATCACATAGCGAGCGTTGTTATAAAGCCTATTCTCTGGACGGGAATCCCGTTTACCGTCTTTTCCCACCTCACAAAAATTGAGCGCATGGACTTTATAGCCCCGGTCTCTCTTGAAAAAATCAAACAGTCCCATAAGTCTTATTAGATGAGGTTAATGAGTGATTATGCGAATATACAAAAGCAACAAATAATCCATGGGATCCGCTCTTACCCGAGTCACCCTTTTTCGACCTATTTCATCAAATCGATGGTCTGTTGCATGACCAAATGCTCGGCGAGCTCCCGGGTTTCGAGGTACACCTTCACTTGATAACGTCCGGCCGGGAAAGGGTGCAACTCTCCATTAGAGTCTTCCAGCCGCATGGACCCGGAGACCTCGAAATCCTGTTCAAAAATATCTTGTTTGGTCAAGTCGGGATCATGAGTGACCACATGTGAAGAATTGGAATAGACCAGTCGGCCATCCATATAAAACTTGAATGTCAGTTTCAGCCGATGCCCCTTTTCAAGAGAGCGCCATTGAAAACCGGCTACGGCTTTTTTATACGCATTGGCCTTGAATGTCTGCTGCTTAATCAGTTCGCCTTTGGCCAAATCCAAATTCATGCCACAATCATAAGCTACCCACAATTTCAATTCGTCGTCGGTATTATAGAAATAGAGAACCAGAGCCTCGGGTTCGATCCAACCCTGCTGGCGGGGCGATTTCGCCACTTCGAAGCGGCCGCTTGCCAACCGCTTCCCCTTGTAGGAAAGGGTATAGATATAACTCCCCGGCGAGTAGGATGTGCCCGATTGCGAGCCCCAACCGCACATCTGCAACCACCCGCCACGGGGGTCGAGCGTGGCCGTGTAATCAAAGCTTTTGGTTCGACCCGTCTGCTCATGCTCGATTTCCACATGATAGGTAACTTTCCGCTCCACTTTCGAATAGCAAGTGTATCCACACCGCATCTGTATATACTGGGGCTCTACAAAACTCTTCGTTCCCCAGTCGTCGATTGCGTTGCCGCTGTAATCGATATTGCGAAATTCGAGATGTGTAGTCACATGAATCCACCCCTTCTCCTCCCAAAGGCTGTCCAGCGAGGCGATTTCGAGCGGAGCCTCGATTACCACCCCGTCGTTTTCGTCCAGCACCTCAAACCGCCAGGTACCCGTTTTGGAGAAAGCGGTACGGCTCTCCGACCCCCACCACGACAGATGAGCCTCCTGGTTTTCAAAGGGGCGCAAGGGGGCGTCCAAAGTATACGTACGCACCACCCCCTCGGGATTGGTAATGCGCACCGTCATCTGCACCGTGCGCTCTACGCGCGAGGTCATTCGCACCACGGGCATCACATAGCGGGCATCGTCGTACAGCCGCAGGCCCGGCCGGGTATCCTTCTTCCCATCCTTGCCCACCTCGCAAAATTCGAGCGAGTGAATATCGTAACCTCTATCTTTCTTGAAAAAATCAAATAGTCCCATAAAAATTGAACAAGAATAATAGACAAATTATAAATACCATAAAAACAAACCACCGGGGGACAACCCCGTTCGACTGTCGGGAACCGACGAGGTCAATAAACATCGATAGTGCGCTCCATCACAAAATGCTCGGCGAGTTCTTGGGTTTCGAGATACACCTTCACTTGATAACACCCGGCCGGGAACGTAGATGAAGAAGTACGATATATCACACCCGAATACATGATTTTTTGCAGGGAACGCCCTATGGTCTCTCCGTTTGAGACCCAAGTGTACAGCAAATTACCATTATAGTAAAATTTGAATGTCAGCTTCAAAGGGTGATTCCCTTCAAGAGACTTCCACTGGAAACCGGCAATCAAACTCGTATAGCTGTCTCCCTTGAATGATTGCTGCTCGACAGGCTTCCCTACAACAATAGTCGATGCACTTTGCAGCTGCCATTTCCTTAACTCGTCGTCGGTGTTATAGAAATAAAGAACCAAAGCCTCGGGCTCGATCCAACCCCGTTGGCGGGGCGATTTCGCCACTTCGAAGCGGCCGCTTGCCAACCGCTTCCCCTTGTAGGAAAGGGTATAGATATAACTCCCCGGCGAGTAAGATGTGCCCGATTGCGAGCCCCACCCGCACATTTGCAGCCAATGGGTACCGTCCCGGGGGTCGAGCGTGGCCGTGTAATCAAAGCTTTTGGTTCGACCCGTCTGCTCATGCACGATTTCCACATGATAGGAGACTTTCCGCTCCACTTTCGAATAGCAAGTGTATCCACACCGCATCTGTATATACTGGGGCTCTACGAAACTCCTCGTCCCCCAGTCGTCGATTGCGTTGCCGCTGTAATCGATATTGCGAAATTCGAGATGCGAAGTCACATAAATCCAGCCCGTGTCCTCCCAAATGTCATCTAATGAAGCAATCTCGAGCGGGGCGCCTATGACCACTCGGTCGTCCTCATCGAGGACGTCGAACTGCCATGTGCCCACCGTGGTGAAATAATCCCGGTTCTCCGAACCCCACCACGGGAATTGCGCCGACATGTTTTCTCCCGGTTTCAGCGGCGCGTCAAAATCATACATATGCACCTTGCCGCCGGGCTCGGTGATACGTACTTTCATCTTGACAGTGCGGTCGATACGCGACGTCATCTTCACCACCGGCATGATATAACGCGAGTCGGTATAATGTTTGAGACTGGGTAAAGTTTCGCGCTTGCCGTCTTTCCCCACCTCGCAAAATTCGAGCGAGTGAATATCGTAACCTCTATCTTTCTTGAAAATATCGAACAGTCCCATAGTTGCAGCATTAGACGACAGTGTATATTCTGCGAATATATAAAATATTTTAAAATTGCCAAACTATCTGACGATAAAGTTTATAGCTCAATGACAGCAACGACAGGCGGGAGACCCCGACCGATTCCCCGACATGAGGAGCGGCAGCACGTTCCCGACCGTCGGGCCCGAGAGTATCCCCCCAATCGTCCGCCCCAAATTCGAGGTACAACGAGTAAACAAATTCGCGTCTTCCTGTTTATATTCCCGTCTAAATTCCCTACATTTGCAAAGAGTAGAAAAACCAATACGAAGATGAAAAAAGAGTTGTGTCTGCTGCTGGCCATTTTGTTTACCCTGTCGCTCCATGCCGGCAACGGGAAGGCCAAGATTACGTTTGAGTCCCCCCGCTACGATTTCGGCTACATCCAGGAATCGAAGGGCAAAGTGACCCACACGTTCGAGTTTACCAACACGGGCAACGCCCCGCTCATCATCGTCGACACCCGCAGCCTCTGCGGCTGTACCGCCTCGCGCTTCACCAAAGAACCCATTGCCCCCAACGGCAAAGGCTCTATCGATGTCCGGTTCGACCCCGCAGGGCGACCCGGTCCGTTCCGCAAAGAGATCAAGGTCTACACCAATACCAGCAAAGCGGCTGTAAAACTTATTGTCGAGGGGGTTGTTGTCTCTAAAAAGAAGTGATTATGAAACGTACTCTCTTAGCCCTCTGTTTCGGCTCACTGCTGGCTACGGCCCTGGCCCAGCCGCGCATCACGTTCGACGAAAAGGAGCACGACTTCGGCACCTTCGAGGAGGAGACCGGCCGGGTGACACACATTTTCAAGTTTGTCAACTCGGGCAACGAGCCGCTGGTGGTGACCAACGTGCGCACGACTTGTGGTTGTACTGCCTCGCAATACACCCGAGAACCTGTGGCCCCCAACGATTCGGGTGTCATCAAGGTGACCTATAACCCCAAAGGGCGTCCGGGCCGATTCTCCAAACCGGTCTACGTCACGACCAACGCCTCGACCGACCGCGAGACCCTGCGCATCACGGGGGTAGTCATCGGATCCAAATCGCGCCGGGCAGCCAACCCCTACCGCATAGGCGATCTGTCGCTGCGCAGCCTGCACATGCCACTTTTCGACGTACCCAAAGGGCACCTCAAAACAGGCCAGCTCTTTGTGCGCAACGAAGGGAAGAGCGACCTGATTCCCATCTTCAAGCAGGTACCCTCGCATATCACGGTCGAGATGATTCCAGCCATACTCCACCCCGACGAAGAGGGAATTATCAAGATAAGCTACGACCCCGATGCCATCGACGACTGGGGATTCCGTCGCGATGAATTCAATCTGGGATTCGAAAGCGACACCGAGAGCACATTCAACACCATCACCGTATCGGCCAACCTGCTCGACGACTTCGGGTCATGGACAGCCGAAGAGCGGCAGCAAGCCGGCCATGCCACCCTCTCGACCGAGGTGGTCGACTTCGGCATCATCAAAGGGAACAAACCCCAAAAGCAAACCCTGACGATTACCAACAACGGGGAATCGAAATTGACCATACACAAGGTGACCAACGAAAACCGGCCCTTGCAAGTAAAACTGAAACGCCACACCATCAATCCCGGAAAGTCGGCCGAGCTGACTGTCGAGGTAGATCCTTCGCTGGCCCGTACCAACCTGCTGAACTGCCGGGTTATGCTCATCACCGACGACCCCAACCGTCCGTCGGTACCCATCCGGGTATTAGGCTCTTTTGAATAACCTCTTAACACAGAAAAAAAATTATGGAACATCCCGAGAACGACGCACAATATGCCGGCCTTGCCGTAAACAAAGGCATTGAACAACCGCCCACGGTCAATCCCTATCTGAAAAAAATGCGGACAGCCCGTCGCCGCTCCTTCACCGCGGCCGAATATGTAGAGGGCATCATCAAAGGCGACACGAGTATCCTGAGCCAGGCCGTCACACTGGTCGAGAGCAACCGCTACGAACACCAGGCCATCGCCCAGGAGGTAATCGAGAAGTGTCTGCCCCACGCCTGCGACTCGGTGCGGGTGGGTATCACCGGTGTGCCGGGTGCGGGCAAAAGTACCTCGATCGACGCCTTCGGCCTCCACGTGCTCAAGCGGGGCGGAAAACTGGCCGTGCTGGCCATCGACCCCAGCAGCGAGCGCTCCAAAGGGAGTATTCTGGGCGACAAGACCCGCATGGAGAAGCTCTCGGTTCATCCCAATGCCTTCATACGGCCTTCCCCCTCGGCTGGCTCGCTGGGTGGTGTAGCCCGCAAGACCCGCGAGACCATCGTGCTGTGCGAGGCCGCCGGCTACAACAATATCTTTGTCGAGACCGTAGGTGTGGGACAGTCGGAGACGGCCGTGCACTCGATGGTCGATTTCTTCCTGCTCATCCAGCTGGCCGGTACCGGCGACGAGCTGCAGGGCATCAAGCGGGGCATCATGGAGATGGCCGACGGCATCGTCATCAACAAGGCCGACGGCAGCAACATCGAGAAGGCCAAGCTGGCCCAGGCGCAGTTCCGTAACGCCCTGCACCTGTTCCCCCCCACGCCTTCGGGCTGGACGCCCCAAGTGCTCACCTACTCGGGCTACTACGAGATAGGCATCGCCGAGGTGTGGGAGATGATCGACAACTACGTGGCCTTCGTCAAGAAAAACGGCTACTTCGACTACAAGCGTCAGGAGCAGGCCAAATACTGGATGTTCGAAACCATCAACGAACAGTTGCGCGACCACTTCTACCGTAACCCGCAAATCGAGAAGATGCTCGAGGAGAAGCAGGCCAAGGTGCTGAACAACGAACAGAGCTCGTTCATGGCCGCCAAAGATGTGCTCGACTACTACTTCAACCAAGCCAAATAACAGTTGCCGCCCATGAAACAGGTCATTTGCCCAAAATGCGATAAAGCCTTCACCTTCGACGAGTCGCGCTACGATGCCTCGTGCAACATCTCGTTCATCTGCCCGAACTGCCGCAAGCGCTTCGTGATGACCCTCGACGAGATAGAGAGTGCCGAAGGGGACGGACTCGACACTTCGCACGGCTACATCACCGTGCTCGAGAATGCCTTCGGCTACCGGCAGGAGTTTCCGCTGCACCCGGGCGACAACCTCATCGGCCGCGCCTCGAAGGGGACCGAGGTCGACATCGCCATCGAAACCACCGACATGAGCATGGACCGCCGCCACTGCATCATCCACGTCAAAGAGAAGGGGGGGCATCCGCAACTCACCCTGCGCGACAACCCCAGCCTCACCGGCACCTTCCTGCGCAACACCCTGCTGGGCGACCGCGAACGAGCCCTGCTCCACGACGGCGACGTGGTGTCGATAGGGGCCGCCACCTTCATCGTGCACATCCCCGGCGAAGAGGAGGACGACGAGTATTTCGAATAAGAATTTTCAATCTTTAGAATGAGAGAAGAAGTATCTAACGCTACTTTACGGAACTGGCAAAAATTGCATGTCGACAAATCAAACAAGTTACTCAGCCGAGCCAATAAAAGCCGGTCGAGAAAACTTGTTTTACCTACCTCTTATCTGCCCGAATATCATCTCGAAGACTATATATCACACCTCCTGTCACTCCCTTATCGCATCGACGACATTATCTATTCGTTGTGCATTTACAGATTATCCATCTTTGGGCTCATCGACAAAAAACATGTGCAGCAGACTTTTGCCGAATACAATCGATACCAATACATTCCCGAAATAGAATCGAAAGAGATTCTTACCATCGAGAAGGATATTTTAGGCTATATCTATCAGGCCATGACACCTGAAGGAGAGCGAAACAAAAGCGGTAAATATTATACGCTCGAGCATATCGTATCGGACATGACAAGCGATATTTGCCTGTCGAATGACAAACGCTTTTTAGATCCCTGTTGCGGAAGCGGGGCCTTCCTGACCCAAATAGCAGCATCAAATCCCGAGAACTTATACGGAATCGACATCGATCCCTTGGCCGTAATGATAGCGAAAACCAATCTCCTCATTCGCTATCCCCACAACACCTTCTCGCCCCGTATCTTTTGTTTCGATTTCCTGCAAGGCATTACCATAGAGACCCCTCAAACAACAAAAGAGATACTGTCTACCACATTCGACTATATCTATACCAATCCGCCATGGGGAGGAACTCGCCAAAATATCTACCCTTCGGAACACATATCGTCGAAGGAGAGAGCCTCGCTGTTCCTGGAAAAAAGTTATTCGCTCTTGAAAAAGAAGGGAACTCTCAAATTCCTGTTACCTATTTCGATACTCAACATATCAACCCACAACGACATACGCAGTTTCATCTGCAAAAATACGGCCATACGGGAAATACAGATTCATAATCGTAAATTCAACGGGGTATACACCGACTTCTTCGAGATAAAGCTGTCGAAAGAGACGCCGTCATCATCGATGCAACAGTATACCGTGTGCAAAGAGAATAATTCCTATACAGTCTCTTTCCGGTTCAACCAGACCGATAAATCCATGGCTATCCCTGTTACCACCTCATACGAGGCTGCCATTCTGGGGAAACTCGAACAAAAACGGCACGACGACCTCACTCACAGCATGTGGGCTTTGGGTATCGTAACCGGCGACAATAAGAGTAAATTGAAAACAGAGCCGGCCCCCTCGCTCGAAAAAATTTATACCGGGAAAGAGATAGAGCCGTACACGCTGAAAGAGAACAAATACTTTATCCTCTACGATAGAAACCAGTTGCAACAATGTGCAAAAGACGCCTTATACCGGGCTCCCCAAAAACTGGCATACAAGTTTATTTCCAAAAAGTTGATATTTGCCTATGACGACCAAGGCCGACTCTTTCTCAATAGTGCCAACCTGCTGATTCCGTCGGTCGATACGCTTTCCATAAAAAGCGTATTGGCATTCCTGAACTCCGAACTATACCAGTTTATCTATCAGATTCAGTTCAACGACATAAAAATCTTAAAGGGAAATCTCTCGAAACTACCTTTCCCCAAACTCACACCCGAAGAGGACCGATTCCTTTGTACGCAGGTCGACGAGATATTGTGCGGGAACACATCGGCTCGACAAGAAATTGAAGACTTTATATATTTCCTCTTTGATATATCGCAAGAAGAAAGAAACTACATAACGAAATTTCTATATGGATAATCTACTGATAGAACTAAAAAAGCTAATACCACAATTACCACAGGAAGAACAAAACAGATTGTCAGACGATGTTCTGGACAAACTGCACTCCATATATCCGTTCAATAAATTCGAATATATCCTCTCTCATCTTATTGCCCATAAAATAATTTCCATACAAGATTATTACAATATTCGCTCCTCCTATTTGAATCGGAACAAATATTTGTATATCTTTGAAATTACGGCACCTCGCACATTCGGAGAGAATTGGGCACAACGTCATTTAAATGAAGTTGTACCCGAATTGCAACGCCCCTCTACACTATTGGATCCGGGCTACTCGGGAGAATATGATTTTTGGTACCACGGAATAAAAATAGAAGTAAAGGCATCGAGAGCTGTAAAAAGAGGAAGCAAAGAGACCCTCATTATGAAAGCCTTGAGCTACGGCAGCCCCTTTGGCTTTGATATGAATTTTCAACAGCTGAAACCGAAGTGCTGCCATGTTTTCGTATGGATTGGGGTTTGGAAAGACCGAATCATATATTGGGTACTATCCAATGCCGACGTCGTGAACAATCCTCATTACTCGAAAGGGCAACACCGGGGCAACACGGGGGAAGGGCAATTATGGATAAAAGAATCCAACATAAAGGAGTTCATCCCGTATGAAGTGGATGTACGGAATATCTTAAACAAAATAGAACAGAAATATACGGAATCTCAACTCATGACATCATTATAACACTCAATAAAAAATCTATGAAACTACGATTCACACTACTGGTGCTGTTAGCCCTGCCGCTGTGGCTTTCGGCACAAACACAGGTACGCACCGAGACGCTGCTGGAGAAGGGGTGGAAATTCACCCGCGAAGACAACGCGCAATTCAAGGATGCGCAATTCGACGACTCGCAATGGCAGTCGGTCCGCATTCCCCACGACTGGGCCATCTACGGACCCTTCAGTATCAATAACGACAAGCAGAACACGGCTATCGTCCAGGACGGCCAGAAAGAGGCCATGGAGCATGCCGGCCGCACGGGCGGTCTGCCCTTCGTGGGTACCGGCTGGTACCGCCGTTCGTTCGACGTGCCCCAATCGATCGAGGGCAAAAAGTATACGCTGGTATTCGACGGCGCCATGAGCCACGCCCGGGTCTACGTCAACGGACAGGAGGCTTGCTACTGGCCCAACGGATACAACACCTTCTTTTTCGACGCCACGCCCTACCTGCGCCCGGGCGAGAGCAACACGCTGGCCGTACGGCTCGAGAACTTCACCGAGAGCTCGCGCTGGTATCCCGGAGCCGGCCTCTACCGCAACGTGCATCTGCTGGTGACCGACGAGGCTCATGTGCCGGTGTGGGGTACGCAAATCGTCACCACCGACCTGAACGACCGCTATGCCAAGGTCGAGCAGAAAACTTCGTGGGAGATGCCCCAGGGGAAATCGATGAGCGACTATGTGATCGAGACCTCGATTGTCGACCCCAGCGGCAAGACCCTGATGACCGAGCGCATGCGCGGCAACGACTTCGACCACAACACCTTCGAGCAGGAGTTTGTCGTTGAAAATCCTGCCGTGTGGAGTCCCGAGACACCCAACCTCTACACCTCGGTTTCGAAGGTCTATGAGGGCAACGAACTGAAAGACGAATATACCACCACCTTCGGTATCCGCACCATCGAGGTGCGCCAGGGCGAAGGCTTCTTCCTTAACGGCAAACCGCTGAAGTTCAAAGGGGTGTGCAATCACCACGACCTGGGCCCGTTGGGTGGTATCGCCAACGAGGCCGGTATCCGCCGCCAAATCCGCATCCTCAAGGATATGGGCTGCAACGCCATACGTACCTCGCACAACATGCCCGCCCCCGAGCTGGTGCGCCTCTGCGACGAAATGGGTATGATGGTGATGGCCGAGTCGTTCGACGAGTGGGCCACCGCCAAGGTACAGAACGGTTACCACCTCGTATTTAAGGAGTGGGCCGAGAAGGACATCGTCAACCTCGTGCGCCACTACCGCAACAACCCCAGCGTGGTGATGTGGTGCATCGGCAACGAGGTACCCGACCAGTGGTCGGGCGACCAGGGCCCCAAACTCACCCTGTGGCTGCAGAACATCTGCCACCGCGAGGACCCCACCCGTCCCGTTACGCAGGGTATGGATGCTCCCGATGCCGTAGTGAACAACAACATGGCTGCCGTGCTCGACGTGCCGGGCTTCAACTACCGCCCCTTCAAGTATATCGAGAGCCAGAAGAAACTGCCCCAAGGCATCATTCTGGGCAGTGAAACGGCATCGACCATCAGCTCGCGCGGTGTCTACAAGTTCCCCGTAGAGCGTCGCTCCATGCCCAAATACCCCGACCACCAGTCCTCCTCCTACGACGTGGAGCACTGCGGATGGTCCAACCTGCCCGAAGACGACTTCATCCAGCACGACGACCTGGCCTACTGCATGGGCGAGTTCGTATGGACCGGCTTCGACTACCTGGGTGAGCCCACTCCCTACTACTCCGATTGGCCCAGCCACTCGTCGCTCTTCGGCATCGTCGACCTGGCCGGTATCCCCAAAGACCGCTACTACCTCTACCGCAGCCACTGGAACCCCGAGGCCGAGACGCTGCACATCCTGCCCCACTGGAACTGGGAGGGCCGCGAAGGTGAGGTAACCCCCGTCTTCGTCTATACCAACTACCCCACCGCCGAGCTCTTCATCAACGGCAAGAGCCAGGGCAAGCGCACCAAAGATCTCTCGGTGACCGTGCACAACAGCGGCGACTCCATCTCGACCGCCCAGTTCAAGCGCCAGCAACGCTACCGCCTCATGTGGATGGATACCCGCTACGAACCGGGTACCGTCAAGGTGGTAGCCTATGACGAGCAGGGCAACGCCGTGGCCGAGAAGGAGATGAAGACGGCCGGCAAGCCCTACCGCATCGAACTCACTGCCGACCGCTCGACCATTGCCGCCGACGGCCGCGACCTCTCGTTCGTCACCGTCAAGGTAGTCGACAAGGAGGGCAACCTCTGCCCCAATGCCTCGAACCAAATCTCGTTCAAGGTGAAAGGCAAAGGCTACTACCGTGCCGGTGCCAACGGCGACCCCACCTCGCTCGAGTCGTTCCAGGAGCCCCGCATGAAGGTATTCTCGGGCATGATGACTGCCATCGTCGCTTCGACCGAAGAGCCGGGCAAAATCACCCTCGAGGCTACCGCCAAAGGACTGAAGAAAGCTACTCTTGTAATCGAGAGCAAATAATACCCACACGCGGCATCTGCCGCGCATACCTCACCACCCCGGCCTCCCCCGAGTGCCGGGGTGTTTTTTATGGTTTCCCGTCACCCCGCACCTCGATGCGGGGTCCAGAAAAGGGAAGGCGTTGGAAACTGTTGCGGGTATTACCTATGCCGACAATTTTGCCCGTATTCCTGGATACCGCGTCGTAGCGCGGTATGACACGGCAAGTCACCCCGCACCCCGATGCGGGGTCCAGAAAAGAGAAGGTGTTGGAAACTGTTGCAGGTATTACCTATGCCAACAATTTTGCCAGTATTCCTGGATACCGCGGTATGACAAAAAAAAGGCGGCAGATGTAACCATCTGCCACCGTCACCTGAAAAAAGAAAGAATTGATGCAGTGAGAAATTATCTCACTACCACTTTTCATGAGCAATCGCTCATACGCACCACATAGGCCGGACTTCAGGCACAAAGCCATTATACCGTTGCCAGCATAAACCAGTCGTCCCGTGGTCGTATATACCCGGCAATCCCAATCGGGACCAACCTCTCACAACTTGTAGATTCCCGATTCGGGTATAACCTGGTGTCCCCTCGTACATTGATAAAAAGTTTTTTCTCTAACAATCGTCACCGAATAGACTCTCCGAATATAATTTATCGAACGCTTCAATCCTATCACCTGCATAAGGAGCCGGGCCGTCAAATAGCCATAGCCGCCTATGCAACCACAAATTATATAACATAGAGAATCACAAGCAACGAATCGGAGCCCCCAAAACAATTCCTCACAAAAGTCACTCCGGCAAATAAGATTTCATAATATCGTGTTTCATATCTGTCTTCCTGTTCCCCTTGAGGATAGACGTTTAAAAAACGAAAGCGTAGGGAACAATCTGTCTATCTTCACGGAGGCATCGCCAAACGCCTATTCACGAAATAAACAGCCCACCCCACGCTATGCCATATAACAACACCCCTTGCCGGGGTGGATGTTGGCAAGCAGGAGCGTTTTTTTGACTGCCCGATCCTTCGTGAATTGAAATTTGGCGATTTCCCATGAAAGGATAAGCAAAAACGCTTTCTCAAAAACATGTCTGCCCTCGCAGAGAGAAATCCCTCCCCCGAAGGCCATGACCGACCACGGAAACCTCTCAACAGCGACAGAGCAACTCTATCTGCTACCGGGATATACCATCGCGGTCACGAGACAAAGATAGCATAACCCGATAATAAAAGCAATACCCTCAACCGGTTTTATTTCCACTTACTCCGACAGGGGGATAGCCGTCATACCCGCCGGATATTCCCTGGATTCTGCATCACGGTGCGAAATGGACCAGGCACAAAAAAGGCGGCAGAGTAATACTCCCTGCCGCCCAATCGTATCGAATAGATTCCTATTTACTTCACCCAAACCTTCTGCGACCGATTGCCCGCACATACGATATAGAGGCCTGCACCCGGCAACAATACCGTAGATTCGTCGCCCGCATAAACCAACTGCCCCATGGCCGTATAGACCCGATAAGCCTCATCGACATGCTCTACATACAGGGTATGACCTGCGGCATAGACGCGCATATCGTTGTTATCGACCGATTCCACGCCGGTTGGCGACTCCATGATGTTCGTAAAATTACTCCAATACGAAGCCTTCTGATATGCACTTTTACTGCCGGCAGGCACATACAAGGTAGCCTCATAATCCTCAAAAGTATTAGCATCGATTACAGGAGGCAGCTCGGCATAAATATATATATCCTGCAAATTATCACACCGGTCAAAAGCGTACTCACCGATACGAGAGACCGATTTGCCGATGGTCACCGAAGTCAACTCCTTGCAATAGCCGAATGCCGAGGCCTCTATGCTCTCCACGGTCGGTGGAATCGTCACCGAGAGTAACCCTGCACAAGCACAAAAAGCCGAAGGCCCGATGTGCTCCACCGACAGGGGAATTTCTATCGAGCTCTTTCCACCCGGACATGCACAAAGCGTAGTCCTGTCCTTGTTATAGAGTACACCGTCTAACGACGAATAGGCCAGATTCTCTTCCGAGACCGTAATCTCTTTTAGATTAAGGCTACCCACGAAGGGATTGGCTTCGATAGTTGCCACCGACGCGGGTATCATCACCGACTCCAAACTGGTACTTGAGAAAGCACCCTCCCCAATATAGTTTACGGCGTCTCCCAGTGAAACAGACTCTAAACTCGTACAGTTCAAAAAGGCCGAAGACCCAACATACTCTACTGAATCGCCCATAACCACCGACTCCAGTCCGGTACAGCCATTGAAAACACCTTCGTTGATACGTTTCACCGACGCAGGTATCACTATCGATTGCAGACTGATACACCCAGAGAAAGCATATTTACCAATCACCTCTATCCGCTCACTCCATATCACCTCGCCCAACCGTTTACAACCACTAAAAGAATAATCGCCTATCGTTATCAACGACTCGGGAAGCGTCAACTTTTTCAGATTCGCACAACCTTCAAAGGCCCAGTTTCCGATACTTGTTACCGAATAGTTTTCCCCGTCGTAAGACACTATCGAAGGGATTACCACATCACCCTCATAGGTCGGTTCAAAAGCCGATTCACGAGTGACCGTGACCTCTTCGCCGTTAATCTCGTAATAAATCCCTCCCGATTGAAAGTCATAGGCATCAACTCGAAAGATTCCCATCAGCAAGAATATGCCTACAAGACTTCGATACTCCTGTATTTTCATGTTTAGATAAATTTTGTATTTGTATATAAAACGGGGCCACAAATACAATATTATAAAAAATAAGAGCTATTTATAAGATTCTGCTACACTTACGAGAAATTTCTATTAACTATACCGCAATTTCCAGAACACAATTCTTTCATATTCCATATCGTATTACCTTCAGTCCATATTTCTGGATTCCGCATCAAGTGCGGAATGACCGCTCGACGCGTCGCGTCGCGGTATGACACGGCAAGTCACCCCGCACCCCGATGCGGGGTCCAGAAAAGAGAAGGCGTTGGAAACTGTTGCAGATATTACCTATGCCAACAATTTTGCCAGTATTCCTGGATACCGCGTCGTAGCGCGATATGGCACACTCTCCGCAGTGCGAAATGGACCAGGCAGTGGAGTCCGGAGTGATATATACACAAAAAATACCCCCGACCCGGAGCGTTCCGGGCCGGGGGATTTTGCAAGCCGCAAGTGCGGATTTTTTGGATTGGTTTATTGATAACGGGCCTGAGGCCCTTTCTTTCAACCGATTAGTCAATCGAGCCGTTTTGCTCGAGCATCAGCGTCTTGGTGGGCTGGTCGCAAACCTCGGTGGGACCAAAGTATTGGATAGGACCGGGGTATACGTAGCAGGTGTTCATAGCCCACTCGTCGCGATGTGCGGCAAAGTATTTGAAGGGTGCACCGTCGAGGTGAACGAGGGCTTTTTGGATAACCGGTTTCATCTCGCCGTGGCGACGCTCCATGTTCATCATCATGGTTACGGGCACACCGCCGGCAATCCATTCGCTGGCCGGTTTGGTGGTGTTGCGTACCGACGACATGTAACCCGTGCGGCCTTCGCCTACGAGCAGCGATGCGGTGTAACCCAGCGAGTAGCAGTAGTCGGCGTCGAAGTTGGAGGGATCGGCGCAACGGCCTTCGTAACCGAAGAAGTGGTATTGAGTAGCGAATTTGCCTACATATTTACCGGCTTCTTTCATCTCGGCCAGACGACGACCTACCATCTCGCCCAGCAGTTTCTCGGTCTCGATGAGCGATACCTGTACGTTTCCGTGGGGGTCGCGGTCGAGCGTGAGCTGACGGGCCACACCCTCGGGCAGGCTGGCGTAGATTGTCGAGTTTTCGGGCGAGAGGTGTTTGATGATATAGTTTCTTTGCTCCGATTTCTTGATCATGGCAAACTCGGCACCATTCTTGGCCAAAAAGTCGTTGAGTTCGGCGATAAGGCGCTTCATGGCGGGGATGAACTCGATGAGACCTTCGGGAATCAGCACCGTACCGAAGTTGAAACCTTTGGCAGCACGAGCGGCTACGATATCGGCGATATAGTTTACGATGTCGTCGAGGGTCATCTGTTTGGCCTCAACCTCCTCGGAAATCAAGCAGATGTTGGGTTGCGTTTGCAGAGCGCACTCCAGAGCGATGTGCGAAGCCGAACGGCCCATCAGTTTGATGAAGTGCCAGTATTTCTTGGCCGAGTTGCAGTCGCGTTGGATGTTACCGATAACCTCGGAGTATACCTTGCAGGCGGTATCGAAACCGAAGGAGCACTCGATCATCTCGTTCTTCAAGTCACCGTCGATGGTCTTGGGGCAACCGATTACCTGTACACCGGCACCGATTTGTTTGTAGTATTCGGCCAATACGCAGGCGTTGGTGTTGGAGTCGTCGCCACCGATGATAACCACGGCTTTGATGCCCAACTCTTTGATGATTTCGAGACCGCTGTCGAATTGCTCTTTCGTCTCGAGTTTGGTACGACCCGAACCGATGATGTCGAAACCACCCGTGTTGCGGTAGTCGTCGATGATGTCGGCAGTGAGTTCCATATATTTATGATCGATGAGTCCGCCCGGGCCCAACAGGAAACCGAAGAGACGGCTATCCTTGTTCATGGCTTTGAGTCCGTCGAAGAGACCCGAAATCACGTTGTGTCCGCCAGGAGCCTGACCACCCGAAAGGATTACACCCACGTTGATGGCAGGATACTCTTTCTTGGGAGCGGCTTCGAAACGAAGCACGGGCATGCCGTAGGTGTTGGGGAACAACTTGGCGATAGCCTCCTGGTCGGCCACCGATTGAGTGGCTTTGCCTTCGACGATGGTTACGCCGTTTTTGATGGCTTCGGGCAGCTTGGGCTGATACGAAGCACGAGCAGTTTGAAGTGCACTTTTCTTCATTGTAATCACTTTTATTTGTGTATGTTTGCTTTATCTTTTTTAGCTGGGCAAATTTCGCATTTTTTTTTCAAAGAGCCAAACAGCTGGGTATTAAATTCCCATTTCGTCCCAGAGAAACGATGCGACCAGGAAGCCTGTCTCTTTTTTACTCATCAGCCCGCATCGAGTAGCTCTCGAAATAGTGGCCGGTGAGGATAAGGTTCGAGATGTCCCAGGCCTCGCGCTGCCGCGGGACGAGGGGCGACCGGGTGTCGCCCACCACGCTGCGGTCCCAATAGACGGCACTCTTTACCGGGGTACGCAGCAGGCTGTACCCGAGGCCCTTCCAGGGATATTCGTTGCAACCCATCACATCGAGCAGTGTGGGGTAGATGTCTATCTGCCCGGCCACCGCCTCGTACGAAACAGTATAAGGTGTATTCAGCAGCAGGAGGGCCACCTCGCGGTCGGCCAGCGTACGGGTGGTGCGCCCCTCGAGCACATTCAGTCCCAGCTCGTCGTGGTCCGACACGATGGCCACGACCGAACGGTCGTAGAGTCCGCAAGCCTGCAGCGAGTCGATAAACTGGCCCAACTGACGGTCGAGCCGGTGGAAGGCCTCCATCGTGTTGATAAGTTCGTGCGACGACGTGGGGTATTGCGACAGGGCGGTGGGCTCGACCGGCTCACCGTTGGGAGCGTGGGTCGAGATGGTAACCAGCTGGGCAAAGAAGGGCTGGGGTGTCTGGCGCAGAATGGCGAGGCCCCGGGCCAGCATGGTAGAGTCGTCGAGTATCTCGCTCGACTCGAAAGCGCTCTTGTCGTAGAGGGTGTCGAACCCATAGGCGGGCGAAGTCTCCACCTGGTTCCAGTCCTGCGCCCGGTCGCAAACGATATTGAGGGTGCGGTACCCCTTCTGCTTCAGGGCATGGCCCAGGGCAGGATAGCGATTATCGCCATAGAGCACCGCCGTAGCCCCCGTGCGCACGGGCAAAAGGCCGGTATTGAACATGAGGTGGCCGTCGCTCGAACGGCCATCCTTCACCTGCGGTATCAGATGGAGAGCCGCGAAGGTCCCCTCTTGCCTCAACAGACGGTTCAGTCGGGGCATAATCTCCACCCCGCCTACCGTGCGGTCGAGCATCCACGAGTTCATCGATTCGACGACGATGAGAATCAGGTTGCGCCCCGGCTCCACGGCCAGACGGTTATCGGTATAGCGGGGCATGTCGACCAGGTAGTTGTCGACGGTTGCCCGTTCGTCGGCCGTCAACTCGTCCGACTGTACCAGCGACGACACCAGCACATAGCCCGTGTAAGGCACTACCCCGTGATAGATGAGGTATTCGCGGTAATTATAAGGAGTGATGAAGGCGGTCCAGGGCGATTCGCGGTCGGCCGACTCCCGATGGTAAATCTGGTACGACCGCCCCCCATAAGCGGCCAAGGCCACCACCAGCGACACGGCGGCAGTTATCCACCGGATACGCGGCGAGGGGTACGACCGCTGCTTCCCGAAATAGAGCAGATAGGCCGCCAGCAACAACAGAGTAGGGACGAAAAGGGTGACATCGCGCCAGCGAAGCAGCCCCCGCACGCTGTTGAGCAGCACGCCGTTCACGTTGTCGAAGAGCAGAAACGACGAGTAGGGCATCACATCTTCGTAGACCCGGGCATAACAGCTCTGCGCCAAGCAGAAGAGATCGAAGAGGAAGAGCGGGATAAAGACCACCCACCGGCGGCGGGTGAAGAGCAGAAGGGGCAAGGAGAGTACCAAAGCATCGCCCACCGTAGGCAAGAAGGCCAACAGCGTGTCGCCTATCGGCCGTCCCTGAGGCAACAGGATGCGCAGATTGAAGATGGTCGAGCACTTCAGCTCGATATGCAGATACTCGATGGGATAGACGAAACAAAGCACCACGAGCAGGTGGAAGAGCAGGTATCGTCCCTCGCACGCCCAGGTATAAGCCGACAACCAGTTTCTGTTCAATCGCATGGCATTCACTCACATTCGATGCAAATGTAGTGAAATAAAAATTGATATGGCTCCCCCAACTATCGTTTTATAGTAAAATAGCCACGTGTTATCATCTGCCTAGAAATGTCCCAAGCCTCAATCTGCTGAGGAACCAATGAATCGTCGGGGGTGCCATAGACCGCCTTGTTCCAACCGACCGCACTGCACACCGAAGACCGTAAAATACTATGACCAAGCCCCTTCCACAGATACTCGTTGCACCCCATCACATCGAGCAGTGTAGGATAAATATCAATCTGCCCCATAACAGACTTGTGGGTATACTTCAATCCAGCATTGGCCACTATAAAGGCGACTTCGATATCGTTGTACCCTGGTACAGAACAGGGCTCGAGCAACTGATTGTGATCCGAGGCGATTGCAATAACCGTATTTTCATACAATCCGTTAACCCGTAGAGAATCGATAAAGGCACCTATACAGCGGTCGGTGTAATGCATTACCTCCATGTAGTTACGTACCTCGGTCGGGAAACCTTCAGCATTCGACAATGCAGTAGGTCGAGTCGGGGTATTGTAAGGCTTGTGCGAAGACCCCGTAATGAGTTGATAGAAAAAGGGAACTTTCTCTGTTTTTATCTGCTCAATAGCCCGTACCATCAACAAACTGTCGGGAACAACTTCTGCACCATTTAGCCGATCCCAATTATGGTCATAGCCATAAGCCTCACTCGCCTCGGCCTGATTCCAATAATTATTGCAATCGACCGTCATACTCACAGCTGTATAATTTCTCTGTTTCAAGGCTTTGGCAATCGAATAGTAATCAAGATTGGCATATCGGGTGGCCACTGCTCCACTCTGCAAGGGGAGCAAACCGGTATTGAACATAAACTGCCCGTCGCTCGAACGACCGTCTTTCACCTGAGGAAACACATGCACAGCTACGATAGAGTTACTATCGTTAGCGATCCGGTTAAGACAGGGAGTCACTTCTACCCCGCCAAACTGCTGGCCAATTACCCACGAATTGAGAGATTCTACAATAATCAAGACCAAATTTTTCCGGTTGTTTCCTTGAATCAAATTATCTGTATAACAGGTATAATCGTCGAAAAAAGAGTCGATTTTAGCCCGCTCCTCATCCGACAGTTCAGGCTCGGGTATCAACCCGGTTACCAACTGATAGAGCGTATATCCACACAAGCCATTATTGTCGATATAGAGTATATTGTTGGGATAGGTCATAAAACGATCGATAAAGGCTGTATACTGTCCCGACTTTATGTCACGCACCGAAAGCATGGCATAAAAAGCTACAGCTATTCCCACAATGGCTGCAATCGGCCACCACAGCCGCTTCCGCTCGGCCAAGACCCGCTTCTGGAGAAACAATTTATAAACTACAGCCGTCAACACAGTAGGAAGCAGGGCCAGCCAGTCAACCCAACGTGCCGATGCCAATGCACTGTCGAGCAGCAACGGTGATACGTTCTCGACCAACAGGAACGACGAGAAGGGTATGATGTCGAGATAATTGCGATAGTACCACACAGCCGAGAGACAGAACAGATCGACCAACACCAGCACAATAAAAATAAGGCCCCGTTTTTTCAACACAAACAGAGGCGACATGAGAATCATAGCATCAATCAGAGTCTTGATTACATGGTTCGGTACCGATGACACCATGTTGGTAGGTCTCACCACCTGCATGTACAACAGCCATATAACCGAGGCAACCGAAATAACCAGCAAAATAAAAAATGCCCATGTATATATATTCTTCTCGAAAAAAGACAAAATAGGTTTCCCTACTTTTCTCTTCAGACTATTTACGATTTCCATTACTCACTTTTCAAAACGGGCACAAATATAATATTATAAAAAAATCCGAACACACAATCCATTCAATTCTTAAAAATTTTTTAATTTTGTCTGATTCTTTGTTCTATCCCCTATGAAAAAAGAGAGTATATGGCTCGTACCCGTAGGCGGACTGGCCAATCGCATGAGGGCAATCGACTCGGCCGTAGCCCTGAGCCGGCAATGTGGCAGCGAGTTGCACATCGTGTGGTTCAAGGACCCGGGGTTGAACTGCCGGTTCGACCAACTGTTTGCCCCCATCGATCGGCCGGGGGTTACCGTCACCGAGGCTTCGAGGCTCGACTTGCTGCGCTACGACCGCCCCCGCCGGAAAAACTTCTTCATTCCCCGCCTGTTCCAGCAGCCGGCATTCGACCGCCGCATGTACGAGATGGATACGTCGCGACGCTTCCGCGAGCATTTCGATTTCGAGGCGTGGGCCCGAGGCCACAAGGTCTACATCGCCGCCTTTGTCTACTTCTACGAACCCCGCACCGAGTGGGACCGCTTTGCCCTCTTCGAACCGCACCCCCTCCTGAAGCAGGAGATTGAGACGCGCCGGGCCCGATTCGGCGACCACACGATAGGGGTGCATATCCGTCGTACCGACAACGCCATCTCCATCGCCCAAAGTCCTACCCGACTCTTTGTCGACCGCATGCAGCAGGAGATCGATCGTAACGCCGATACCACCTTCTATCTGGCGACCGACTCCGAAGAGGATAAGGCCCTCATCACCGCCCGATTCGGCGACCGGGTATTCTGCTCGCCCCACCGGGCCGACCGCAACAGCCTCGAGGGGATGCGCGAAGCCCTCATCGAACTCTATCTGCTCTCGCACACCCGGCAGGTGCTCGGCTCGGTACACAGCTCATACTCCGAGACGGCTGCCCAGATAGGGCACATCCCTTACGAACTGTTGCAGAAAAAGGAGCCCCGATAAAACAGCAAGCCGGCCCCGGAGTGGTTGCCCCGAGGCCGACTATCCAGAGAGCCGGCAGCGTTTCTGCGACACGATGTCGGTCGCCCTGCCCTACTTGACGATGCTGCGCAACATGGCGGCCGCCTGCTCGGGCTGCCCCAGAATCTCGTAGACGAGAGCCGCACAGGTGTAACAAACCACCTGTACCAGCGAGTCGGCAATCTCGTACTTGTCGGCATCGGCCTGCGGATAAGCCACGTAACGGGCCGTCTTCACCCGATGCGCCTCGACGCGAGGCGGCAACGAGTAATAGTCGAGACACTTCTGGCCCCCCACGTTGGAGAGCACGCACACCGGAGTTGCCACGCCGCCGCGGGTGTAAAGGTTGAATTGCAACTCATAGGCGGGCGAGGTGTGGTCGATAAACGAGGTAACCGGCTGTCGCCACCCCTCCATGCAAAACTCGGTCATGCGCCACACATCCGAGGGCAGCACCACCCGGCCACTGCCGTCGGGCTGACGCTCGGGTTGCAGCGACGAGGCGCAGTCGGTCTGCGGCAACAGTTCGACCGGGGTCGAAGCCCACACCGACAGCAGCGCATCGGGCAACTTAGCCCGAATATACTGCTCGACATCGATGCCCACCTCCAACTTTACCGAGGCATTGCTCACATCGGTGAGCTCCTCCATGTTTATCTTGACCCGTTCGACGAGGTCATTGACACTTATCTCCATCGCTACCCCCTCTTCTGTTTCAGAAAGTTATTTTCGTCGACATAGATATCCCCCTCGGCCAGGGTGTCGCTCCACAGCTTCAACTTGCCACTCATCCCCTCGGGCGAAATTCGGGTCGAGCTTTGCACCTGCCCGGCACTGTCGAGTTTCGACAGCGTTATCTGCTGAGGTGTGACCAGTATCTGATGCGAGCCTGAGTCGTCGGACTGACTCAATGTCAGGCGAATATTATCGTCCGTATCCCAGTCGATGACCAGATTTTTCTCATCGGGTCCCCAGAATACCAATCCCTTCATCGTGGGGCTGATAATGATGTCGCACTGCTCCTTCGAGACGCGTAACTCACCGCTCTGCGAAAGGAAAGTACCCGACTCCAGATGGCGGATTTCGCCGTTACACAGCTCCCACGAAGAGTTGCCGCTGGTCGTTCGGATCGTCTGCTGCTGATCCAAGACCATCAGTTGGTCGGGCAGCATCTCCAACCGGTCGGCCACGGCGTAGAAGTGGGCAACCTCCTCCCAGTTCGACGACGCCCCGGGCGACAGACTGGTACTCCCCACCGAATCCTTCACCCGATAATAACGGCCCATGAAATAGACCACATCGACCACTCCGTTGGCACACGTGTAGGTTGCATCGCCATTCCACTGACCTCGATACATATATATCGGTCGGATGGCATCGTCGAAGGTCAGCGGCGTTACATAGTCGCGCCAGACCGAACCGTCCCATACCAGGGTGATAATGGCGGCCGAGTCGGTTACCACGGTCAAGGACGATCCCTCCTTCAATGCCGGGAACAGATGCGACCCGGCATAACCGGCCACATAGACAAAACTGGCCGGCTGGCCGCTCTCGACCGCCGGGCTAAAGGTGGCCGGGTCGGTGACCACGCCGAAAAACGGAGCGGGTGCCGCATGGTTGGTGTCGTACCATGAGCGGCCCGTAGAGTCCCATACCCAGATAGACTGGGTTTTGCCGTTGATGAAAAACTCGCCGGCCAAACCACCCTCGGGGTAGGCCGAGAGAAGCGCGTCGAGCCCGTAGAAAAATCCCAGGCACCCGTTTTGTCCGCGCAAATGACTGTGTTCTCTTACCTTCATCGTCTTTTCTTTTTCTTTAATTGTGTAAATACCAAATGGAACCGCTCGGCCGCCTGCTCGATGAGAGCCGGCGTGGAGACCTCCTCGTCGGAGAGGCCATAGGGTTCCTGCCTCAAATAGTCGCGGGCCGCCTGCCACGAGCGAATGCCGGGCACCAACTGGTAGGTCTCCTGCTCTACCCGGGTATCGGGTATCTCCATCAGCACAAAGCGCCGGCCGTATCCCCGGCTCTGCTCCAGTGCCTGCTGCAACGCCTCGTCTTCGGTCGAGAAGAGGCCGTTCACGCCGTCCCACGCGCGAAACTGAACCCGACGGGGCACCCCGTTCACCACGACCGAGGTACTCAAATTGCCCAATCGGGTCTGATAAATCTTGTTCATAGTTCTCCTTTCTTCTAAATTGAATATTGCCCACCTGCCGGTGGTCCAGAAAAAAACGGGGCAACCGGCTCGCCAAAATACCGGTTGCCCCGTTCAGTCCCCCTTGTTCAGATTTCGTTGCGAGCCGGGGGTGAGCCGGTCAGTCTTAACGGTTTATCATCCGAGCGGCTCGATGCGCATGTGAGCTGCCGGATAACGCAGCGTCAAGCAGCTGGCCTCGGTCAGTACCAGGGCATCGGTATTGCGCACGCCCGCCTTCTTCAGGTCGAGCTCCTGTGCACCGAAAGGCACATGCGACCACTTCTGGATGAACTCGGGATCGAAGATAAAGCCGTAGTCGTGCATGCCGCAGTCGTCGAACACCTCGGAGTAAAGCACATACAGTTTACCGAACTTCGAGCTGATTTCCGAGAAGTCGATGCCCCACTTCACCTTGTCCTCGCGAGCCATCACCACCTTGGTCATCTCAATCTTGTTGATAAGTCCGATGAAGACCGAACCACCAATCAGGATTTTACGCTTGTTGCCACCGTTGCCCGTGAAGGCCTGACGCATCATGTCGATCAAGTCGTCTTGCGTCATCTCTTTCGTCGGGTCATAGGTGTAGTGGTTACCGGCCTGCCACCAGATACCGCCCGTGAGCATCACGTTCTCCTTCTTGCGCGGGTCGAAAATCGTATTCTTCACCCCGAACATGAAGCTCTTCTCCATACCCAGACGCATGTCGTAGATGGCAGCCTCTTCGGCATCCGAGAAGTCCCACTCGACCTCTTTGTTGGCTATCTTCTGGAAGGTCGACTGCTCGATTTGCATCTTGAAAATCTGGCAATAGTTCTGACTCTTGACGGGCAATGCCGAGAACTGTGCCGTCTGTACGTCGAGTTCGGTAGCCGCACGGCCCATGCGGATGAGCTGTTTGTTGGCCGGAATCGAAGGCACACAATTCTCTACGGTACCGATTTTCATGCCGTTTACGGGATAGACCGTGAGCGAGCCGGTCTCCTCGTCTTTGGCGGCGATATAGAGCACCAGGTCGGCATTCGACTGGGTAGTACCGTCGGGCTCATACCCTTTCACGCCCTGCACGAGAATCGTCTCGGATACCTCGAAGATGCTGTTGTCCACGGCATCGATCTTGGCCTTCTTGTGCGACTCGTCGGCCGAACCCGAAGCGGGTGCCGTATACGCGGTTTTCGTAAACGACTTGGTGGGTTTCACATCGACCGAATAGTAGTCGACAATCATCGACGACGACTTGCGGGCACCATTCCATCGCGACAACTGGTCGATGGGGGTCGACATGGGCCGGATGCGCACGATGCGCTTGTCAATCTCGTTGCGCAACAGCGAGGGGCTACCCTCGCGCACCAGGTCGGTAGTGAGCGGTTCGCCGGTCACGAGCTTACCGCCCGACACACCGGGGATGATGGCTGCCAGCGCCAGGCCACCGTCGAGCAGCCCGTCCCAAATCTGCCAGCAAACTACCAGAACCAACAGACCCGCCAGCCAAAGCAGCGGAGTTTTCCACTTCGTTAGAAACTGTTTCATCTCTTCTTTCAATTTTTCAAAATTCAACAAAAACATAGGATTACAAAAATTTAATTAGGGTATCAAACTCTTCACTCTCCTGACAACCGGGGCTACATGTCCCACACGCTGCGACGGCGACGGTTGCCAAAAACCGGCGACAGCTCGGAGGTGTCCGACTCGAAACTGCCCCCGTTGCGCATGGGAGGCAACGAATCGCCACCCCGCTCGCGACGCTCGAAGACGATGCGCTCGTTGCGGCCCCGCACCTCGCCGTCGCGCTCGGCACACGACAAATCGCGGTCGTAGTAGAGCCCCTTGAAGAGCAGGTTCAGCACCTCGTCGTTCAACTCGCCCATGAACACATGGTTGCACAGGTGGTACACCCGGTCGAGGAAACCCTCGAACTCGGCATCGTTCATCCCCTTCTCGGTCTTGAAGCGCTCCATGCAACGGCTGCTCTTCTCGAGATTCTCGCGCATTTGCGACTCCAGTTCGTTGAACCGGGCCACCCGCGACAGATACTCGTCGTTGGCCCGACGCACCTCGGCCATGCGGTTTTCGTCCCGGGCACAGTCGAGCATATCGCGCCCGAAGTAGCGCACGCAGGCTACCAGCGCATCGTCGCCACCGATTACATCGGAGATGAAAGCCCCCATCTTGGGATTCGACATGAACAACTTGCACAGCTTGCTCTGGTCGTCGGCCAGCCGCTCATAGCGCTCGTTGCGGTACGAGTCGTACTCCTCCAGGGCATCGAACAGCTCGTTGTCGTTATCCAAGGGCCGGGTCGGGAATCGATCCAAAAGCTTCTCTACGAGCAAATCGCGCGATTTCCGCCGATTGCGATTTTCTTTCTGATAATTCTTTTCCATAAATTTAATTGATTAGATTTCCCATATATGGTACCGCAAAGTAAACCCCGCACTCGCCCCCTTTTATGGCAGCTTCATACAAACTCGACTCTCGTCGAAAGATTTCGCCATCGGCGAAACGATTACCGAAAAATTTCTTTACCTTTGTTACACGAAAACAGGATGCGGTTCGGGATAAAAAATATCGGAAAACAGGTGCCGATATTTTATTCTCCGCTCACCTTTCGCTATTTTTGTGGCACGATTGACCGCGGCTCTCCGCCCGTGCGGAACCGACACATCGACCGACAACTCAAACTAAATAACATATATAACTATGGCTATTACACCGTTCAAGTATCAACCCATGTTCCCGCTGGGCGAAGATACGACCGAGTATTATCTGCTTACGAAAGACTATGTGTCGGTAAGCGAGTTTGAAGGGAAACCTATCTTGAAAATCGAGAAAGAGGGACTCACCGCCATGGCCAACGCCGCCTTCCGCGACGTGTCGTTCATGCTGCGCCGCTCGCACAACGAGCAAGTGGCCAAAATCCTGAGCGACCCCGAGGCCAGCGAAAACGACAAATACGTGGCACTCACCTTCCTGCGCAATGCCGAGGTAGCCGCCAAAGGCGTTCTGCCCTTCTGCCAGGATACCGGTACGGCCATCATCCACGGCGAAAAAGGCCAGCAGGTCTGGACCGGATACTGCGACGAAGAGGCTCTCTCGCTAGGCGTTTACAAAACCTACACCGAGGAGAACCTGCGCTACTCGCAAAACGCTCCCCTCTCGATGTACGAAGAGGTGAACACCAAATGCAACCTGCCCGCACAGATTGACCTCGAAGCTACCGAAGGCATGGAATACCGCTTCCTCTGCGTAACCAAAGGCGGCGGCTCGGCCAACAAGACCTACCTCTACCAGGAGACCAAGGCCATCCTCAACCCGGCCACTCTCGTGCCCTTCCTCGTTGAGAAGATGAAAACTCTGGGTACGGCTGCCTGCCCGCCCTACCACATCGCCTTCGTCATCGGTGGTACTTCGGCCGAGAAGAACCTGCTCACCGTCAAACTGGCCTCGACCCACTACTACGACAACCTGCCCACCACGGGCAACGAATATGGCCGCGCATTCCGCGACGTAGAGCTCGAGAAACAGGTACTCGAAGAGGCTCACCGCATTGGCCTCGGTGCACAGTTCGGCGGCAAATACTTCGCCCACGACGTGCGCATCATCCGCTTGCCCCGTCACGGCGCATCCTGCCCCGTAGGTCTGGGTGTAAGCTGCTCGGCCGACCGTAACATCAAGTGCAAAATCAACAAAGAGGGTATCTGGATCGAGAAGCTCGACAGCAACCCCGGCGAACTCATTCCCGAGGAATTGCGTCAAGCCGGCGAAGGCAATGCCGTGAAGATAAACCTCAACCAGCCCATGAGCGAAATCCTCAAGGAGCTCGACAAATACCCCGTAGCTACCCGCCTCTCGCTCAACGGTACCATCATCGTAGGCCGCGACATCGCTCACGCCAAACTCAAAGAGCGCCTCGACCGTGGCGAAGACCTGCCCCAGTACATCAAGGATCACCCCATCTACTACGCCGGTCCCGCCAAGACGCCTAAAGGCATGGCCTGCGGCTCGATGGGCCCCACGACAGCCGGCCGTATGGACCCCTATGTAGACCTGTTCCAAAGCCACGGCGGCTCCATGATCATGCTCGCCAAGGGTAACCGCAGCCAGGCCGTTACCGACGCCTGCAAGAAACACGGCGGCTTCTACCTGGGCAGCATCGGCGGTCCTGCCGCTATCCTGGCCCAGAACAACATCAAGAGCATCGAGTGCGTAGAGTATCCCGAGCTCGGCATGGAGGCCATCTGGAAAATCGAAGTCGAAGACTTCCCCGCATTTATCCTCGTCGATAACAAGGGCAACGACTTCTTCAAACAGATCAAACCCATCTGCCCCGCCCACAAATAATCTCGCGGGACAAGTTCCTATACACCGGCGGGGCTGCCTTACTAAAGAGGCAGCCCCGCTGTATTTTTACGAGATTCAATTCATCTGCTTTCCCCGCTTCTCCTTCTCGAGAAGGTGCTTTGCCGCCAACCGATAGGTATAACGCACATTCGGGTCGCTATGGTCCCAAGTGTCCAGTTCATCGAGAATCAACTGTGGGAACTTTTTGCTAATATCTCGCAACGCATTACCTACCGATTTTCTCACATACTCGCTCGAATCGGCCTTGTGTCTACTCAAAAAAGCAACAGCCTCCAAAGGATGCTCCTTGAAATAGGGCCGCGAGGTCCATATCCTCAACCCCTCGGTAACAGCCCGTACTACATTCGGATGACCATCGGCCAACCATTCAGCAATAAGAGGCAAAGTTCTTTCATAACCTCGCTCTTTACAAATAAAGTCAAACGATTTGGCCAGCATCTCCTGCACACGCCAATTCTCATCGCGGCTCACCCGTTCTTTCAAAAAACTCAGGGCTTTTTCATTGTCTACTCCGGCATACCCCAATAAAACAACCGACAGCATACGCACCTGATAAGCCGGATGTTTGAATAATTCGAGCGAAAGGCCGTAACACTCTTCGTCACTACACGACTCGTGTATCCGATGAGCCGCATCCAAAATATGCTGAAATCCATTTTCAACCGTTACAATATGGGCAATAATCTCTTCGATGTTCATATTTATTAGGTTTATCCATCGCGGGAGTATGAAACCGCGCAATTCAATCGAGATTCTGAGCATGAGATTTGTGCTCCATCATCTCGCGTACACTGTTTACCTCGTCGATAAGTTGTGTTTGCGAAGGCAGATACAATTTATATTCACGGGCCAGTATGGTTTTATTGTCTTCGGGAAGAGCCATCTTCACGGCCGTATCGTTCTTGCTGGTACACAAAAGGATTCCTACGGTGGGATTCTCGTCGGCCATCTTTTCCACCCGGTCGTAGTAGTTGACATACATTTGCAACTGTCCCAAGTCCTGGTGAGTCAGTTTGCCCGTCTTCAACTCAACCACCACAAAACATTTCAGCAACCGGTTGTAGAAAACCAAATCGGCAAAAAATTCGTCATCCTCCAACAAGATACGTTTCTGCCGGGCCACAAAAGTAAAACCCTGCCCCAGTTCGAGCAAGAAGTGCTGCAAATGAGTGATGATAGCCGACTCCAAATCTTTTTCATAATAGGTTGCCTGAGGCTTCAATCCCAGAAACTCCAAATACATGGGGTCTTTGATAATCTCTTGCGGCGACTGCGGCATGCGCTCCTTTCGCGCCACAGCCAACACAGCCTCCTTGTCGTTGCTCAACAACAGCCGTTCGTACAACTGGGAGTTTATCTGCCGCTCCAGCTCCCGGGCCGTCCACGCATTGTTCACGGCCTCCAGTTCGTAATACTCCCGTTTATCCACATCGGGTATCTGTATAAGAGTTCTGTACTGAGTCCAATTCAATTGTGAACGCAGTGCGTTCTCAATTGGATACAAACGATAAAACTGGCGACAAAAAGAAAGTTGTCGCACCGAAAATCCGCTACCATAATCGGGTTCCAACTGCTTGGCCAGGTTCTTTATCAGGTAACTGCCATAGTCGGCCCTCTCTTTTCCTTGTTGCTCCTCCTCAAAAATGCGGCGTCCCAACTGCCAATACATCTGAACCCGGCAGAAATCCACACTACGCACCGCATGAGCACGAGCCGCATCGATAATGCCGCGGATGTCGTTCAAAAACAGTTCTTCCTTTTTCATATCTCCATCCATGGTATTTACTTGTCAGACTTATACATACAAATATAAACAATTCCTTTCACTTGACCAAATGCAGAAGGGTCCCCTCCGAAAACAGGCAGGGCCCGACGAACGGCAAGCGTTCGCGGGCCCTGTATGGTTGAGCTGTCGGCCTCGTAGGCGAAAGACTTTCCGCCTCGGCCGATGTGTTTAGCCTTTCTTTTTCTCCCCGATGTAGATGGTGCAGGCACCGAAGGTGAGGCGGCGGCAATAGCAACGGTCGAAGCCGGCACGACGGAAGATGTCGAGCATAGCCTCGCCCTGCGGCACGGCAGCCACCGAGCGCGGCAGATAGCTGTATGCGCTGCGGTCTTTCGATACCAGGCGACCTATGAAGGGGATAAAGGTATAGGTATAGAACTTATAAAGCTGGCGGAAGGGAAAACGCTCGGGGGTCGACAGCTCGATGACACACAATGCACCACCGGGACGGAGCACCCGATACATTTCGCGGAATCCCGCCTCGAGGTGTTCGAAATTGCGCACCCCATAGGCCACCGTCACCACGTCGAAGCTGTTGTCGTCGAAGTCCATCGATAGGCAATCCTGCACCTCGAAGAGGATACGGCGCTGGGCATTGCGCTTGACCGCCTTCTCGCGGGCAATCCGCAACATACCCTCCGAGAGGTCCACACCGATAATCTGGTCGGGGTTGAGCCGCTCGTCGAGCAGCAGGGCCAGGTCGCCCGTGCCCGTAGCCACATCGAGTATATGGCGGTGTGGATAGCGCCGCAACATCTTCACGGCCACCCGGCGCCACCAGCGGTCTATGCCCACGGTCATGGTACGGTTCATCGCATCGTAGGCCGGCGCAATGGAGTCGAACATCTCGCGCACCTGCGTGGTCTTGTCGGTCTCCTCGTTATAGGGTTTTATCTCTTCTGCTTTATAGTCCATTCGTCATGTAATCCTTTCTCCGCCCCCTTATTTCTTGCGGCTGTTCAGGAAGTCGGTCACGTTCTTCTCGATACGGGCAGCCAGGTCTTCGCCTTCGGCCTTGACAAACTTCTCGCCCACGATGTGCTCGTAGAGTTCGATGTAGCGGTCCGATACGCTGTTGCAATACTCCTCGGTCATCTCGGGCACCTTCTGACCCTCTTTGCCCTGGAAGCCGTTTTGAATCAGCCATTGGCGCACAAACTCTTTCGAGAGCTGACGTTGCTCTTCGCCACGGGCCAGACGCTCCTCATAACCATCGGCATAGAAGTAGCGCGACGAGTCGGGCGTGTGGATTTCGTCGATAAGGATAATCTTGTCGCCAATCTTACCGAACTCATATTTCGTATCTACGAGGATGAGCCCCTTCTGAGCGGCCATCTCGCAACCACGTTGATAGAGGGCCAGGGTATATTTCTCGAGTTGCTCGTAGTCCTCGCGCGAAACGATGCCGCGGGCAATGATTTCGGCCTTCGAGATGTCCTCGTCGTGACCCTCGGCAGCTTTGGTCGTAGGCGTGATGATGGGGTGCGGGAATTTCTCGTTCTCCTTCATACCCTCGGGCATGGTCTCGCCGCACAGCGTACGGTTGCCAGCCTTGTATTCGCGCCAAGCGTGACCCGTCAAATACCCCCGTACAACCATCTCGACCTTGAACGGTTCGCAACGCAGACCCACGGTCACCATCGGGTCGGGAGTAGCCACTTTCCAGTTCGGAAGAATATCGGACGTAGCGTCCAGGAACTTGGCGGCAATCTGGTTCAGCACCTGTCCCTTGTAGGGAATACCCTCGGGCAGAATCACATCGAAGGCCGAGATACGGTCGGTTACCACCATCACCAGCAACTCGTCGTCGATGTTGTACACATCGCGCACTTTACCATGATATACACTCTTTTGTCCGGGAAATTTGAAATCGGTTTTTACCAAAGCATTTTTCATTTCTGTAATACTTTTTCTGTTTATAATATAGTCGTTGTATGTCCTCTGTAAAGACACGGCAAAGATACAACATAAAAACGAGATAGCACGTCAATTAAAACAGATTAAGCATTACCCGCGTCGACAATCTTTCTCCCCTCACGATACCGCTGCCCCTCCCGGGCCATGCACTCAAAAGGGCGATATTCACCCCGCCCAATCCCCATAAGTCTTTCGCTCCGTCGGGGCCAACCAACCGCCCACAGGCCTCACGCCTCGGACTTCTCCTTACCGGCCTCTTTGGCGGCGGCACGCTCCAGCTTGCGGGCCTCGGCAGCCTTGCGCTCCTTCTCGTCGTGCTTCTCATAAGCCTCGACAATGCGCTGTACCAGCTTGTGGCGTACAATATCCTTTTTGCCGAACTCCACGCGAGCTATACCCTCGACATTCTTCAATATACTTATCGCCTGCACCAGACCCGACGTCTGCGAGGCCGGCAGGTCTATCTGCGTCATGTCGCCCGTGACTATCATCTTGGCGTTCATGCCCAGGCGGGTGAGAAACATCTTTATCTGGTGTGTCGTGGTGTTCTGCGCCTCGTCGAGAATGATGACCGCATCGCTCAACGTACGGCCGCGCATGAAGGCCAACGGAGCAATCTGTATCACGTTCGACTCCATGTACTCCTTCAGCTTGGCGGCCGGAATCATATCTTCCAGCGCATCGTAGAGCGGTTGCAGATAGGGATCGATCTTGTCCTTCATGTCACCCGGCAGGAAACCCAGCTTCTCGCCGGCCTCCACGGCGGGACGGCTCAGGATAATCTTCTTCACCTCCTTGTTTTTCAGAGCCTTCACGGCCAGAGCAATAGCCACATAGGTCTTGCCCGAACCGGCCGGCCCCAGGGCAAACGTGAGGTCGTTGTGGGCAAAAGCCTCGACCAGCTTCTGCTGGTTGGGCGTGCGGCCCGTGATGGGCTTGCCGTTCACCCCGTAGATGATAAGGTTCTCCAGCGGTTTTACGGTCTGCGGCTCATCGCCCTTGATGATGTCGATAATCACCTCTTCGCCCAGTTGGTTATACTCGGCACAATATTTCTCGAGCTGCTTGATTTTCTGCTCGAAAAGTTCGGTCTCCTTCTCGTCGCCGATTACCTTCATCACATTGCCCCGGGCAGCGATGCGCACCTTGGGGAAAAGATTCTTAATCACCTGCACGTTGGCGTTGTTCACACCGTAAAAAGTCACCGGATCGACGGCGTCCAATATAATTACTCTTTCTATCATTCGGCTGTTTCCTGTTCTTGGCCCGGCCTGTACACACCCGCCTGCCCCCTCGACCTTCACGCAGTCGACGACACAAGCCCGATACCTCCCGGGCAACTTATGCAAAAATAAAAAATTATCTGTTCATTTCTCAAAACAACGAGGGATAATTCATCGACATCTTTTCGAAGAAGCCCTCGGTAAGGCGCGACACCGCATAATCTCCTATAGTTCCGGCCTCGATGCGCAGATAGCCCGGCATGGCAGGCATCTGCTCGGTCTCGACCACATAAAAGCGGGCATGGATTACCCGGTGCGAAAGCACATGCTTGCAACTGTACACCTGGGCCGACACACTCACCCGACCGGCCCCGGCAAACAGTTCGCCCCACACCTCGCTCTGCTGCAGGGCGTCGAGCGGCTGCTCTTCGGCCGTCTCGACAAGCGGCAGCTCATACAGATTGCGCCAGATGTCGCGACCCTCGCGCCGGCGCACCCAGGTATAGCCCCCGTGCCGCACATAGAAGTAGTTGAAGTAGCGGGGCTTCACCACCGTGCGTCCCTGCTTCACCGGCAGCTCCTCCACCCGGCCCGTCGCCAAGGCCATGCAGCGGTCGGCAAAGATGCACCCGCCGCACTGCGGCGAGCGGGGCACGCAATAGAGCGCCCCGAACTCCATCATCGCCTGGTTGTAACCGCCGGGGTCCTGCCGGTCGAGCAGCTCGTCGGCCAGGGCGGCAAACAGCTTTTTGCCTTCGGTCGTGTCGATAGGGGTGTCGATGCCGTAGATGCGCGAGAGCACCCGATAGACGTTGCCGTCGACTACGGCATGAGGCAACCCATAGGCAAACGAGGCAATAGCCGCCGCCGTGTAGTCGCCGATACCGGGTAGCGAACGTATGTCGTCGTAACTCCGGGGGAACTCCCCGCCAAACCGCTCGACCACCTGCCGGGCAGCAGCCAGCAGATTGCGGGCCCGGCTGTAATAGCCCAGCCCCTGCCACAGTTTCATCACCTCGTCGTCATCGGCCGCAGCCAACGCCCGCACGTCGGGGAAGCGCGACACAAAGCGGTTGTAGTATTCATACCCTTGTACCACCCGGGTCTGCTGCAAGATTATCTCCGAAATCCAGATGCGATACGCATCGGTTATGCCCCGCCACGGCAACACCCGGTGATTCCGGGCATACCAGTCGTGCAGGTCGGCGGCCAACGGCGATACGGCCCCGTTCGATAGTTCTTCCTTTCGTCTCATATTCCATGCAAAGATAGGACACACCGTGGGTAGAAGCAAATTTATTTGAACACACCGATACCACAACCGCACCCTCCCCTTCTTCATCTCGACAACCCACCAATAGCAGGAGTCGAATGGAGGATAATATTGGTTGCCATTACCACAAAAAGAGAGGCAGAAACCGATGGAAAATACCACCTGTCCCTGCCTGTTCCAAGCAAATCACTACAAACTATCGTTTATCCATGATACCAAATTTCACCCATTCCTCCTGAGGGAAACCGCTTTTAATCAAATAACGGAGGACATTGGCCTGGTCCTTTACCTCACAGAGCTGAACATTGGCTTTCCGCAGCTTCTCCGACACCTCGGCTCTAAGAGCATCTACTTCCCGAATCATCTCTATTGCTTTCGACGCTTCGGCTTCCAATTTATCAACAGCCGCTGTACCGATGCCCAATTTGGAAAGTTCTTGAAAATGAGACCTGATTCCTGCCACCATAGTTAACGCTTTTTGTGCATTTTGCTCAAATGTCTTTGACATAAACATTATAAATTTTAAATAAAACAAGGATCTACAACGCATCGAAATGCGCATGGATCCATAGCAAATATACGAAAAAAAACTTTTTTTTGTAACCTTAAAAAAGCAACTTTTTATATATAATTCACTCATTTCCAATCTATATAGAATCTCATCCAGATAGATTTCACTCTATCCACACGACACAGATCGAACCTCAATCGGTACAAAAAAGTGACCGCACAAAACCGTCTTTTCCGATTTATACTTACATTTGCAATCGTACCTAATTTTTTTCGTTATGACCAACGACAAACAGCGCATATACAGCGGAGACTGGAAACCCCTGCATCCCTACACCGGCTCGGCATCGACCGACCTCTACTACATTACCCTGGCCAACAAAGTATTGGCCGCGATTCGTTCCATCGAAAACGACCTGGCCGAAGACGACTACCGTAAAATCAACCCCTCGGAACAGAAAGAGCTGGCTTGTATCCTCACCGCCTACTTCGAGGATGTCATCTCGCAAACCGGCATCTTCCAGGCCTTCTCCCGCGTCTATCAACAGAAGTATGGCAAACCGCTGCCCTTCTATTCCCTCGACAGCGACTACACGCCCGGCGAAATCAATACCGAGGACATCCAGTTCCTCATCTGGCACTACCACATGCAGCTCAACAACCTCGACATTGCCTACTCGCCGGCTCTCGATACTTTTGCCGCCATAGCCGCCGACGTGATGGAGTTGTTCGAGGCTGAATACGAAACGGCGCCCGAAAACGAAAAACTGCTCCACTACCTTCAACCCGACGAGAAGGAGCAGCACAACCTCTACGCGCTGCATGCGCGCTTCCTGTGGCTCTGCACCCAGTCTTACCTCTTCTCCAACAACGGATACCTGCTCGAAGACCAGGCCGAAGCGCTGGCCGACGAAGCCAAGGAGAACGGACTGGAAGACCAGATTCCTGACATGGTCAACCAACTCTGCAACGACTTCGGCTTCAACCAGGTCACCGAGTTCATGCGCCTCACGCCGCCCCACTGGCTGGCCGAGGTTCTGGGTCCGGAATCGCCCCTCTACGACTCGCTCAGGAGCATGGGCCACAAATACACCGGCTACTACCGCTACGAAGGGTGCGACGACCGGGTGACCCGCTTCCGCCACATCGCCACCGACCGAGTGCTCGAGGTGACCAACCGCTCGCTCGTGGGACTGCCCCGCGACATGAAAAACCCCTCGCTCATCCTGCGCACCGGCTTCGTCGAATGGAACGGCGAATGGTGGCTCTCGGGACAGATTACCAGCTACGAAGATAGCGAAGACCTCATCGGCCAAATCACCGGCGACGACGACGAATACAACCTGTTCGAACCCGACGACGACCTGCCCGACGACGAACAGCAGATTATCCTCACCGACATCCTCTCGACCACCGTGGGCGAAGAGGGGCAGACACTCGACGAGTCGGATACCGCCTGGCAGGCCATGCTGAGCGACGAGATAGGCGAAGACTTCTTCATCGCCCAGGTCGAGGCCGGCCAGATAAAAGGGCTCCAGTTCTACGACGACCCGGGCCGACTGTTACTCGACAACCTCCGCTTTGTCACCGAATACATAAAACGATAAACACTTTAACTTTAATCATTTAAAAGAATTCATCATGAAAAGATTATTGCTGCTACCCATCACCCTGCTGCTCTGTATCGTCAGCCTCTGTGCCCAACAAGTCGACACCGTCACGATACACAGCAAAATGGGTCACGACCTGAAAAATGTGGTCATCCTGCCCAAAAGCTACGCCGAGGGCAACACCCGGTACCCGGTTGTATACCTGCTGCACGGCTGCGGCGGCAACTACGCCTCGTGGATTACCATCAAACCCGAGTTGCCCCAACTGGCCTCGCAATACAACCTCATCATCGTCTGCCCCGACGGACTGATAAACAGCTGGTACTGGAACAGCCCGCTCAATAAGGACATGCAGTTCGAGGACTACATCTCCGACGAAGTCATCCGCTATACCGACTCGCACTACCGCACCATCGCCGACCGCAGCGCCCGGGCCATCTCGGGTCTCAGCATGGGCGGCCACGGTGCCATGTGGAACGCCATCCGTCACCGCGACGTATTCGGTGCCGTGGGCAGTACCAGCGGCGGACTCGACATTCGCCCCTTCCCTACCAACTGGAAGATGCAGAACCAACTGGGCGAATTTGCCTCCAATAAAAAGCGTTGGGACGAGCATACCGTCATCAACCTCATCCCCTCGCTCAAAGACGGCGACCTGGCTATCATCATCGACTGCGGAGTCGACGACTTCTTCCTCGAGGTCAACCGCCGGGCCCACCAATCGCTGCTCGACCACAACATCAAGCACGACTACATCGAGCGACCAGGGGCTCACAACAATGCCTATTGGAACAACTCCATCGACTACCAGTTGCTCTTCTTCCACAAATTCTTCGCACAACCCAAAGAATCGAAGAAATAACAGCCCTGCCGGGCATAGAGGGGGATGCCAAAACACGTACAGCCAACGAGCTATCGACGAATTAAACGATTGTCTAACCTATTATAAAACCAAACTTTTATGGCTATGAACAAAAATCTAATTCTTACAGCCCTGCTGACTATCCTGTTTTCCACCGCCTCGATGGCACAAGAGAAGGTCTATCAACTCTCCAGTCACATCCTCGACATCAACGCCGGCCAACCGGCCACGGGGGTAACCATCCAACTCTCGCGGCTGGCCGACGGGCAGTCGTGGCAACCGGTCGATGCCAAAACCACCGACGCCAACGGCCGGGTGAAGGAATTTCTCGAGAAACGCCCCGGCACCGACAACCGGGGCATCTACAAGCTCACCTACCTCGTAGGTCCCTACTTCGAGGCGCAGGCGCAAAAGTCGTTCTACCCCTTCATCGAGGTGGTATTCGAGATTACCGACGACAGCCACTACCATGTGCCCATCACCCTGTCGCCCTACGGATACTCGACCTACCGGGGCAATTGAGCGATTTATAAACAAATTACGAGATACGGTACTCCGTTTCAACAAAATTTTCCAAAGCCCGTTAAATAGTTAATAAAATAATTTGTTATACGACAATTACGTTAAAAACAGTTTGATTTTAAACTATCTGATTGGAATATTGAGCAATACGCCTTATATTTGTACCATGTTTTTTCATAGTATTAGATTTAAGGTTTACAAATTGGCTGTCGTGAGACAGCCTTTTTTTATTTTATATGCTCCCCTGCTACGCCGACAGTCACCTCTGCCGCGCCCCGGAGCAGAGCTCCCGTCCAACCGGGCGAAATACTCGGCGATTTCGCACGAAATCTCCGGTAGATAACCTGCCTATCATTCCTCTTTTTTTGCTAATTTTGCACCCAAATCTCATGGCAAGCCCTATGAACTATCAAGTTTTCGCACCCACCGACTGCTCGGCCACCATCGTACTGCCCACCTCCAAGAGCATCAGCAACAGAGCACTCATCCTCAACGCCCTGTGCCGCGACGCCATTCCCGTCGAGAACCTCTCGGAGTGTGACGACACGCGGGTCATGCGGCAGGCCTTTGCCGGCAGTGGCCCCGTCGTCGACATCCACGGTGCCGGTACCGCCATGCGATTCCTCACCGCCTACTACGCCCAACGGCCGGGCAGCCGCGTCACCCTCACCGGGTCGGCACGCATGCAACAGCGCCCCATCCGTATTCTGGTCGACGCCCTGCGCTCGCTGGGGGCCGACATCCGCTACACCGCCCGAGAGGGATTCCCCCCTCTCGAAATCTGCGGTCGCGAGTTGAAGGGCGGCGAACTCACCCTGCCCGGCGACGTCAGTTCGCAATACATCTCGGCCCTGCTCATGATAGCCCCCCGCATGCACTACGGCCTCACCCTTACCCTCACCGGCGAGATGGTATCGATACCCTATATCGAGATGACCCTCGGCATGATGGCCCGCTTCGGCATCGAGGCCCGGCGCACGGGAAACACCATACGGGTACCGGCCGGCGAATACCGCCCCGCCCCGTTCCGGGTCGAACCCGACTGGTCGGCAGCCTCCTACTGGTACGAGATTGCGGCATTGGCCCCGGCGGGCACCATCACGCTGCCGGGTCTCTCGACCGAAAGTCTGCAAGGCGATGCCCGCATTGCCGCCCTGTTCGAACCGCTGGGTATCAATACCCTGTTTTCTTCAGACGGAGCAAAACTAATAAAATCGGACCACCGCACAACCGAATACCGCTGCGACCTCTCCGAACAGCCCGACCTGGCCCAAACCCTCGTCGCAACCTGCTGCCTGCTGGGAGTTCCCTTCCACTTCACCGGACTGCAAACCCTGCGCATCAAGGAGACCGACCGCATTGCCGCCCTCTGTGATGAGCTTATAAAATTAGGATACAAACTATTATCTTCGGACAGCACACTCACCTGGAACGGCGAAACCGTCGCCCCCGGCGAGTCGCCCGTCATACAAACCTACGACGACCACCGCATGGCCATGGCCTTCACCCCGGCAGCCTTCCGCTTCCCCGGCATCACCATTGCCGACACGGCCGTTGTCGACAAATCGTATCCCGGCTATTGGGACGACCTCGCCCGGGCCGGCTTCACCCTCACCCCCCGGGAGAAAGGAGATATTTCGCTATGATTATACTCGTCATCGCCATCGTACTGCTGGGTCTCGTCACCTACTACTTCCACCGCCGCGACCAGCGCAAACAGGCCGCTGCCGGCACACCGCCCCCGGCCGAAGAGAAACCCGCACCGCCGCAAGAGTGTTGTGGGCAGCACCTCGTGTGCGAGCGCGACAGCCTGCTGGCCGGGGTGAGCAAGGCCATCGAATACTACGACGACGAGGAGCTCGACGAATGGAAGGGGACCCCGGCCGACCAGTACACCCCCGAGCAGGTAGAGCACTTCAGGGACATTTTCTACACCCTCCTGCCCACCGACGTGCCGGGATGGGTACGCAGCCTGCAACTGCGCCAGATCGAGGTACCCGAAGCCCTGCGCGACGAGATTCTGCTCGTGGTCAACGAGCAAAGAAACATCGACAAATAACCACCGTTTACAATGGATATTTTCAACTATACATTTTTTCAAAATGCCCTGTGGGCGCTCCTCCTCATCTCGATTATCAGCGCCATCATAGGCACCTATATCGTAGCCCGGCGCATGCTCTTCATCACCGGAGGTATCACCCACGCCTCGTTCGGCGGATTGGGTATAGGCTACTTTCTGGGAATAAGCCCCACCCTCTCGGCTCTCTTCTTCGCCATACTATCGGCGCTGGGGGTCGAGTGGATGTCGCGCGGGAAAACCGTGCGAGAAGACTCGGCCATCGCCGTCATCTGGACACTGGGCATGGCCGTCGGCATCATCTTCATCTTCATGACACCCGGCTACACCCCGGGGCTCACCGAGTTCCTCTTCGGCAACATCCTCACCATCACCCGCACCGACATCCTGGTGTTTGCCGCCTTTGCCGCCCTGCTCGTCGTCTACACCCTGCTGCAATACCGCCGCATCGTCTACACCGCGTTCGACACCGATTTCGCCCATACCCGCAGTATCAACACCCGGCTCATCAACTACATCATGACCTTCTTCGTAGCCACGGCCGTGGTCCTCTCCATCCGGTTGGTAGGCATCATGCTGCTCATCTCCATCCTCTCCCTGCCGCAGATGATAGCCGAGCTCTTCTGCCACCGCTTCCGCGACATCATCTGGCTCTCGGGACTCATCAACCTTCTGGCCGGTATCGGCGGGCTGCTGCTCTCCTACTGGCTCGACGTGCCGGCCGGCGCCACCATCGTCTTCACCCTCATCGTCGTCTACCTGGTAGCCAAGCTCCTGACGAGTCAGATGCAACGCACCGTAGCCAAAAGACAATAAAACCGCCGTTTTTCAGTTTAAAAATATGGCTTCTTATCCCCGTAGCGTTTGAAAAAAAGAGTAATACATATCGTCGTTCTGCTGGTGACCCTGGCGCTCGTATCCTGTTCGACCAAGAAGAATACGGCCTTCACCCGCTTTTACCACAGCTTTACGACCCGCTACAACGTCTATTTCAACGGGATAGAAAACTACAAGGAGCAGATGAAAAACATGGAGACCGAGTATCAGGACAACTTCACCGACCTCCTCTACATGCACCCGGCCCAAGCCTATGCCAACCCCAAGGACCCGCAACCCTCGGGCAGCTTCGACCGCACCATCGAGAAGTGTCAGAAAGCCATCCAGCTCCACTCCATCAAGAAGAAGCCCAAGCGCGACTCCCGAAAGATGAGCGACCCCAAATATCGCGACTACCTCAAGCGCGACGAGTACAACCCCTTCATCCACAACGCCTGGCGACTGATGGGCCAGGCCCAGTATTACAAGGGCGAGTTCCTCGAGGCCGCAGCTACCTTTCTCTACATCTCGCGTCACTTCACCTGGATGCCCGACCTCGTAGCCGAGGCCAAGCTCTGGCAGGCCCGATGCTACATTGCCCTGGGCTGGCTCTACGAAGCCGAAGACATACTCCAGAAAATCAACAACGACAAGCTGCCCGAGTCGCAAAACAACTGGTTTGCCACCGTCAATGCCGACTACCTCATCCGCAGCGGCCAATACCAGAAGGCCATCCCCTTCCTCGAGACCGCCATCAAGTCGGCCCCGAGCAAGCAACAGCGCATCCGGCTCACCTTCCTGCTGGGGCAGCTCTACGAAAAAACCGGGGTCAACGCCAAAGCCTACGAGACTTTCGGGAAGGTCATCTCCATGAACCCGCCCTACCGCACCGAGTTCAACGCCCGCATCAAGCAGACCGAGGTCTTCTCGGGCAAAGACATCACCAAGGAGGTGAAAAAGCTCACCCGCATGGCCTCGCGCGACCGCAACAAAGAGTACCTCGACCAGGTCTACTACGCCATCGGCAACCTCTACCTCTCGCGTAAGGATACCCTCAAGGCGATGGAGAACTACCGCCTGGCCAACCAGAAGAGCACCCGCAACGGCATCGAGAAGGCCATCTGCCAGGTGACCCTCGGCGACCTCTACTTCGACCGGCGCGAATATGTCGACGCCCAGCCCTGCTATGCCGAGGCCCTGCCTCTGCTCAAGGAGGATTTCCCCCACTACGACCTGCTCTCGCGGCGCTCCACCGTGCTCGACGAGCTGGTAGTCTACGCCCAGAATGTCGAGTTGCAGGACAGTCTGCAAGACCTGGCCGCCATGAGCGAGACCGAGCGCAACAAAGCCATCCAGCAGATTATCGACGACCTCATCAAGAAAGAGAAGGAGGAGGCCGAAGCCCTTCAGCGCGAAGAGTATCTGGCCCAGCAACAGGGGCCCCAGTTCAACAGCAACAACGCGGCCAAGAACAACGCTACCATGATTTCGGGCGACAAGTCGTGGTACTTCTACAACAAGACCATGGTAGCCGCCGGTAAGACCGAATTCCAACGCACCTGGGGTAGCCGTAAGCTCGAGGACGACTGGCGTCGCCGCAACAAGTCGGGATTCTCGATGAGCGACTTTGCCGAGAAAACCGATGGAGGAGGCGACACCGAGGAAGGCATGGAGGTCGACGAGAACGGCATGCCCCTCGAGGAGAGCCCCGACAGCGCCCAGCTGGCCGATGCCGAGGATCCCCACAAACCGGCATTCTACCTCAAGCAGATACCTCTCACCCCCGAGGCCCTCGAGGTCTCGAACGAGGTGGTGGCCGAAGGTCTCTTCAACATGGGTATCATCCTCAAGAACAAGCTCGAGGACTACCCCGCCGCCATCGCCAACTTCAACCTGCTCGAAGAGCGGTTCCCCGAGAACCCCTATCGGCTCGACGTCTACTACAACATGTACCTCATGTACATGCGTAACGGCGACGAAGTCACCGCCGGCATCTACCGCGACAAGATACGGTCTACCTTCCCCGAGAGCGCCTATGCCCAGGCCATGGCCGACCCGCACTACCTCGACAACCTGCGGCGCATGAGCACCGAGCAGGACTCCATCTACGAGGATACCTATGCCGCCTATCTCGCCAACAACAACGCGGCCGTGCACCGCAGCCGCCAGTATATGGAGGAGAAGTATCCCCTCTCGCCGCTCATGCCCAAGTTCCTATTCCTCGACGCTCTCGCCTACGTGGGCGACAAGCAGTACGACAAATTCAAGGCCGGGCTGAGAGACCTGCTCGAGCGCTATCCGCAAGCCGACGTATCGCCCTTGGCCACCACCATGCTCAAGGGGGTAGCTCAGGGCCGGCAGGTAGCCGAGGGCAGCGGCAACCTGCGGGGCATGCTGTGGAAGGCCCGTCTGACCAACGACACCACGACCGTCCTCAACGACACGGCCCAGGTAGCCTTCACCCAGGACCTCAAGGCTCCGCACGTGCTTCTGCTGGTCTACGCCACCGACAGCGTATCGTCCAACCAGTTGCTCTTCGACGTGGCCAAACACAACTTCACCACGTTTGTTATTAAAGATTTCGACCTCGAAATAATGACCTTTAACGAAATAAGTATGTTAGTTGTCAAAGGATTTAATAACTTTGACGAGTTGTCGCACTATCGCCGGTTGCTCGACCACAGCGAGACATTCCGCTACCCGCCCGGTGTCAAGCCCGTGATGATCAGCGAAGACAACTTCAAGAAACTGCTCGAAGGATACAGTTTCGAAGACTATTTCTTATTTCTTGAAAACAACCCGCTACCAGAAGAGCCTTATGAAGAACGGTAAAATACTTTGGGCCGACGACGAAATCGATTTGCTGAAACCGCATATCCTCTTCCTCCAACAGAAGGGATACGACGTCACCACCGTATCCAACGGCCGCGACGCCCTTGAAAAAGCGGCTCACGAGGCTTTCGATCTCATCATTCTCGACGAGAACATGCCCGGCTTGAGCGGTCTCGACACCCTCAGCCAAATCAAAATGGACAACCCCTCCATCCCCGTGGTCATGATTACCAAGAGCGAGGAGGAGAACATCATGAACCAGGCCATCGGTAACAAAATATCCGACTACCTCATCAAACCCGTGAATCCCAACCAGATACTCCTGTCAATCAAGAAGAATCTCCACCACAAGGAGATTATCCTCGAGAAGACCTCGAGCGACTACCGGCAGGAGTTTCAGCACATCAGCAGCCAGATAAACGACTCCTATTCGTGGACCGACTGGTACGAGGTGTACAAGAAACTGGTATTCTGGGAACTGGAGCTCACCCAGGCCGAGAGCGACATGGACGAACTCCTCACCCTGCAGAAGAGCGAGGCCAACAGCGCCTTTGCCAAGTTTGTCAAGAAGAACTACGAAAAGTGGATTACCGGCGGCGAACACCCCCTGATGAGCCACGAGCTCTTCAAGACCAAGGTATTCCCCCTCATCGACAACGGCGAGAAGGTATTCTTCATTCTCATCGACAACTTCCGGCTCGACCAGTGGCGGGTCATCAAGCCGCTGCTCAGCGAATACTTCACCGCCGAGGAGGACCTCTACTTCAGCATCCTGCCCACGGCCACACAATATGCCCGCAACGCCATCTTCTCGGGCCTCATGCCCAACCAGATTGCCCGCATGTTCCCCGACCTCTGGGTCGACGAAGACGAGGAGGAGGGCAAGAACCTCAACGAAGCGCCTCTCATCCAGACGCTGCTCGACCGCTTCCGCAAGCGTTACACCTTCTCCTACAACAAAATCAACGAGTCGGCTTTCGGCGAGAAGCTCATCCAGAACTTCCCGCAAATCGAGAACAACCAGCTCAACGTCTGCGTGCTCAACTTTGTCGACATGCTCTCGCACGCCCGCACCGAGTCGAAGATGATTCGCGAGCTGGCTTCGACCGAGGCGGCCTACCGCTCCATCACCGAGTCGTGGTTCAAGCACTCGTCGGCACTCGACCTCTTCCGCAAAATCGCCGAGAAAGATTTCAAGATCATTCTTACCACCGACCACGGTACCGTACACGTGAACAATCCCATCAAGGTAATCGGCGACAAGAACACCAACACCAACCTGCGCTACAAGGTGGGCAAGTCGCTCAGCTACAACCCCAAGCAGGTTTACGAAATCAAGTCGCCCGAGCGCTACGGACTGCCCTCGCCCAACATCAGCTCTACCTACATATTTGCCACCAACCACGATTTCTTTGCCTACCCCAACAACTACAACTACTACGTGGGCTACTACAAGGATACTTTCCAGCACGGCGGCATCTCCATGGAAGAGATGATGATTCCACTGATTACACTCACCAAAAAATAGAATACGATTATGCACACCCTTGTCATAGAAAACCTCGACCAGATAAACAAGACCGCCCGCCAGTTCATCGAACTCATGGCCGACTACACCGTCTTTGCCTTCCACGGCGAGATGGGCGCAGGCAAAACCACCTTCATCAAAGCCATCTGCGAAGAGCTGGGCGTCGAAGACCCCGTCAACAGCCCCACCTTCGCCATCGTCAACGAATACCGTTCGGCCACGACCGGCGAACTCATCTACCACTTCGACTGCTACCGCATCAACAAGCTGCAGGAGGCCTACGACCTGGGAGCCGAGGACTATTTCGCCAGCGGCGCCCTCTGCTTCATCGAGTGGCCCGAAAAGATTGAGGAGCTGCTCCCCGACGATTGTGTAAATGTAGAGATTACCGAGACCGACGGCGGCGTCCGCACCGTCAACATCGACCTGTAATCGGCCGTCCAACCGCAACCGTCGTCCGCCATGCACCACGCCCCCGCCCTCATACCGGCCCTTATCGTGCTGAGTCTGTTCCTCATCTCGGGACTGCTCGCACTCGGTGCGGCCCTGGGCAACTGGGGATGGTTCTTCAACAGCAAGAACTGCCGGCTATTCACCTCGCGGCTCACCCGCGGGCAAGCCCGTTGGCTCTACGGTATACTGGGGGCACTCATCCTGCTGATGACGGCAATCATCGCACGCGACATGCTGTCGCAAACGGCGTCCACCCGCGAACCACAACCCCACGCGGCACCGGCATCGCCCACGCTCTACCTCGGCTGCAACACGTCGACAAACGACTCGGGCAACACCACATTCTCCATCGTCAGCGCCTCGGCAAAGAGCGGCGCAATCTCCCGGTCGTGAAACCCGGCTATGCCGCACCCGATGCGGGTCACATAGAAAAGCAGCTCGCCGTGTGCCCGGGCAAAGGCGATAAACTCGTCGACGTAGGGCTTGATAGTCTCCACTCCGCCCTGCATCGTGGGTATGGCGTATGACTGCCCTTGCAGACCCACGCCCTGCCCCCACACCGCACCAAAGTGCCGCATGGCCACGCGCGCGGCTCCGCCGCCGTGCATACCGGCCAGATTGCTGCCAAACACAAACACCTCGCCGGGCGCCAGCGAAGTGATACGCTCCGGGGTGAACCGCCTCGGTCCTGCTGTCCGGCCACCCGCCTCTCGAGCCGTCGAACGCTCCTTGTTTTCTTCCTGTTTCATATCTGCTTGCGAGCCTGTGGCTCGATACCAAAAGTAAGCAAATTCTTTCGATTACACACCCTCTGCCCTCCATTTTTCACACACGCCCGGCAGCGCTCCCCATCCTTTGCGCTGCACCCGGTTCGGCCTGCGTTTGTCGGCACAAACAATTCGCAGCACGGGTTGTTATATATCCACAACATCTTACCGAACCACTTTAATAAACTGAATTATGAGAAAGATTCTGTTTGGGGCAACCGCCCTGCTGCTCGTGCCGGCCCTCTCGGCCTGCTGCGACGACAACAAGACCACCGACGAACCGGCTCAACCCGAGGCGGTACAACTGATCACCCCCAATGTGAGCGCCCGCATTGCCGACCCGCTCAACCAAAATCCCTTCACGGGCATCCTCGAAATCTATCCCTGCTATGCCGAGACCTCGACCTACTACGGCAACTACATCAACAGCAAAAAGACCGTATTCAACGGCTACTACACCATCATCGACGGACACATATACGGCGAGTACAACCGGCCGCTGCAACTGCCGGTGGGCACCTACAACATGGTCTACTGGGGCACCCCGAAATACGACGACCCCATCTACAACACCCCCGCCATCAACGAGCCCGGTATCACCCAGGATGCCGACCTCTCGACCCTCTACTTCAGACTGCGGGCCAACACCGACGGCACCTACATGCCCGTCTATGACCTGATACACGCCGTGAAACCGGCCAACGTGGGACAGGAAGACCTGCAGGCGGCCCTCACCCGCGTGACGGCCGGCATACGCATCATTGCCAAGATGCAGGACAACTCCGAATTCAACCCCTCCATCACCAACATCCAGGCCCGTATCGGCGGCATTGCCGAGAAGATGAACTTCTACACGGCCGAGGTCGAAAACACGACCAAAGTCGTCAAGTTCGACCTCGAACGCTCCGACGACAACACCATCATGAGCAACGCCACCGTCATGCTCTTCCCCTCGGCCGAAAATCCTCCGCTCGAGCTAATCATCACCCTGGCCAACGGTACCGAACATACCCTGTCGAAGAACCTCAGCTCTACCCTATCGCCCAATACCAAGCTCACCCTCAACATCGTCCTGGGCGAAATCCTGTCGGGCGAAACTCCGGGCGACTTCTCCATCGAAGACTGGAACGAAGTGAGCGAAACCATCGAATTCCCGATTATCAACTGAATACGACCAAGTCCATAGCGAGGCTGTCGATACAACCTCCCCCCCTCAAACAGCAAGGCGACCCCCGGTCCTCGGGAGCCGCCTTGCTGTCGTATCTTCGCTCTACGGTTATCCGTTCGATATACAACCGTTACACTATCTTTTCAGGTACAGCGCCGGCCCGGCACTCCACCCCCTCGAGCCGCAGCAAAGCCGCCTTGCGTTCCACCCCACCGGCATACCCGGTGAGGCTGCCGTCGCACCCCACCACCCGATGGCAAGGCACCACGATACTCACGGGGTTGTGCCCCACGGCGCCGCCCACGGCCTGTGCCGACACCCGGCCACCGCCCCGCTCGCGCTCCAGTTGCCGCGCTATCGCCTTGTAGGTAACCACCTCGCCGCGCGGTATCTGCTGCAACAGCCGCCACACGGCCAGCCGGAAAGGGCTCCCCTCCAGCCGCAAGGGCGGAACCGCCCCGGGATTTTCGCCCGCAAAGTAGCGGTCGAGCCACACACGGGTCTGGTCAAAGAGCGGTAACGCCTGAGCTTCGCAGGCCGGCAGGCCGGCCTCGGGGTAATACTTCTGCCCGTCGAACCACAGCCCCGTCAGCCGCTCCCCGTCGCTGGCCATCGTCATCGGTCCCAGCGGCGAAAGGTATCCCTGTCTGTAACGAAAAAGTTCCATCCTGCCGATATATAAAAACGACAAGCCCCGGGCATTGCACACACCCGGGAGCTCGGTATTGTAACGATAATTTGCGATTCGATTATTGCGGTTGAGCCGGATTCTCGGGCTCCGACTGTGCAGGCTCCGCAGCAGCGGCAGCCTCGTCGGCTACGGCGAGTTGTTCGCTCGCCTTAATCTGCTCATACAGGGCCACTATCATAAAGGCCGAAATGATGAGCGTCACCACCACGCCTACAATCAAGGCAATAAAGCCGATGATATTCAGTACTATCATCATCAGAACAGCAAGAATGATTTTCCCCATGTTCCCGTGAGTCATCGACCAACTGCGTTGAATGGCATCGAATACCCCCAGGGAGGAATCGTCGACATAGGCCAAAACCGTAAACATCAGGCGCAAGACCAGATACAAAGCGACCAGCGAGAAGAGGATGGAGACAATGCCCGATACCCCGCTGAACATCATACCCAACGTGTATCCCAACTCATAGGGATTGGAGAAATCGGCAACGGCCAAACTCGACCCGAGACCGGCTACCAAAATGACAACCCCGACCAACATGGGCAACATGCAGATGAAACTCACCACCACGTTCAACACAATCAAGCCGCCCAATTTAGGCAACATCTGTCCGAATGTCGAGAACGAAGGCTCTTCGCCCGCATGGGCATTCAGCATGATTTTATTCATACTGGCACTGAACCATACCGACAAAACGAGGCTTACGATATAGAAAAGCCAGTACCGGATCGAAGTCATATCGCTGCCCCCCAGCAAAGAGACAATCCACGACACCACCATGATTCCCAAAAAGAGGCCGAGCATGACAATAAAGTGCTTACGGGTCAATGCCCACCCCGTCTTCAATGCGCCGTTAGGCGACAGCAATTGTGCTTTCATATTGTTGTTTATTTAATCGATAATCTTAATCAACTCTTGCAAATATAATATTATTAACAGAATTGGCCCTATTCACAGACAGAAAAAAAATTTTATACCCCTTTTCATTTGCCTCTGCAGCCACCTTTCACTACCTTTGAAGAAAAACGCATTACACATGAAAACCGTCTCTATCGAAAAGGAGTTTGTCGCCACCTGCCCGGCTCTCCGCATCGGGGTCATCCAGGCCCGGGTAGCCAACAGCGAGAGCGACCCGGCACTGTGGCAGCTCATCGGTGAGGAGGAGGCACGCATCGCCTCGACCTACCGGCTCGACGAAATCAACAAACGCCCCGCCATACAGGCCACCCGCAAGGCCTACCGAGCCTTCGGGAAAGACCCCAACCGCTACCGGGTATCGTCCGAAGCGTTGTGCCGCCGCATCGTCAAGGGCTTGGGCATCTACCGCATCGATACGCTCGTCGACCTGGGCAACCTCGTCTCCATACGGGCCGGATACTCCATCGGAGCCTTCGACGCCGACCACATCGACGGCGACCACCTCACTCTGGGAGTAGGCCACGAGGGCGAACTCTTCCACGGCATAGGCCGGGGCGTGCTCAACATCGAGGGGCTGCCCGTCTACCGCGATCGCACCGGCGGCATCGGCACCCCCACCAGCGACGAGGAGCGCACCAAAATCTCGCTCGACACCCGTAGCCTGCTGCTCCTCATCAACGCCTACGGCGAGGAGATGCCTCTCGACCAGACCATCGACTGGACGGTCGAGCTGTTGAAGCAGTTCGTCTCGGCTACCGACATCGATACAACAATCGTCGCCGCCTCGCAGTTCGTCCTCTCGGAATAGGCCCTGAAACCAATTTTGCCATCTCTGACATACCAAGCCTCGACTACGTCGAACCGTTCGAGCCACCATTCCTATAACGATAAGGAGTTACGCCTTGTATGTCGAGAAACTGCCGTTCAGAAAACCCGATTACGAGGACAGCCGCTTCGACCGCATGAACAACCGGAACTTGAGACAGGCATCGCATACCACGCAGTCCTTTTAGAATACATTTAACTTCATTTGGGAGAGGAATTGGCGACAGAAAACTTTGTCGGGGAATAAAAGATCTATAATTTTACGTATTGTTCCGTTCTAAAAAATTAGGTAGAAATGAAAAGTAAGATGATTTCCGTATGGGCGGTTTTACTGCTGGGTACTTCCCCGATTTGGGCACAGAAGTATCACGATGCCATTGTAGAGGATGCTTGTGGCCCCGTGAAGATGATAAAGAGTGACGGGGAAATATTCACTTATGATTCCGACGGTCGCTTGACGGCAGTCGACCATGAAGATGTGCCGGATGCCAAATATGACAGCAACGGTTATCCGGTGGAGAGGTGCAGCAACGTGTGTACGCAGTACGAGTATAATGCCGACGGACAACTCACCTCGGAAAGCTACGAGACGTTGCTGGGTGTAATGGTTATCGATTACTCATACAATTCGAAAGGCGATCGGGTTAAAAAGATGACAACGTATAGTTTCTCCCTGATGAGTGTCGATACTTACCGGATTCTCCGTTATGACGACAGAGGTAACTGGATTGAGCGGGAAGTGCTGCATCGTAGTACGGACGACAATGGCAAGTTGGGGAACAGCAAGGTAACCAAAGAGACCCGAGAGATAATCTATTTCACACCGACAGCACCGTCGGGAAACTCTTCTCCGGCTTCCGGCACCGACAACTCCGACTGGGCATCGCTGCGCGAAAGCCTCATCGGGAAACAAATCACCCCCAATTCACCGGCATCGACGGGCTGGCAGGCTCTCATAGGCAAACGTCTGTTGCTCACCACCTACGGCATCTCGCAAAACGGCCAGGAGGTAAACCGGTTCCAGTGCCAAACGGGCGAATACATCAAACTCGGCAGCGACGGAATCCTCTACTGGGAAAACCGCTGCGACGGCAACACCTCTTACCGGTACCGAATCGACGGCAAACGCATATACCTCACCCAAATTTCGGGCAAAGAGACCGGCGACAAATGGCTCGAACTGACCCGCCAAAGCAACGAGCTCATCAAGACCGAGAGCAATCTGGGCACCTACCGCTACTTCAGCATCGTCAACTAAATCTTCGAAAAACAGCTATCAACCCGATTTTTATCTCTACCTCATACACAAACTACCGATTATGAAAAAATTCCGCATCTCGCTCCTCTGGCAAGTGCTTATCGCCATCGTGGCCGGCATCGTGCTGGGGCAGTTCCTTCCGGCGCCCGTGGCCCGACTGTTTGTCACCTTCAACGGGCTCTTCGGCAACTTCCTCAACTTCATCATCCCGCTCATCATCATCGGCCTCATCATCCCCGCCATCGCCGATCTGGGCAAAGGGGCCGGCCGACTGCTGCTCATCACGGCGCTCATTGCCTACGGCTCTACCGTATTCTCGGGATTCTTCACCTACTTTACCGGCGAAGCCATCTTCCCCCGGCTCATTGCCCAGTCGGCCCAAACCGCAACGGTCGACAACCCCGGCGAGATGGCCCTGAAACCCTTCTTCACCGTCGAGATGCCCGCCCCCTTCGACATCATGACCGCCCTGCTCCTCTCCTTCTGTATCGGCCTGGGGCTCTCGGCCATACCGGGCAACACGCTGCGCATGGCGGCCGCCGACCTGCGCGACATCGTCACCCTGCTCATCGAGAAGGTCATCATACCGCTGCTGCCGCTGCACATCTTCGGCATCTTCCTCAACATGACCATCTCGGGACAGGTAGCCTCCATCATCTCGGTGTTTGTCAAAATCATCATCGTCATCTTCGTGCTGCACATCCTGCTGCTACTTATCCAGTTCTCGCTGGCCGGACTCGTAGCCCGCAAGAATCCCCTGCGCCTGCTCAAGAACATGCTGCCCGCCTACGCCACGGCGCTGGGCACCCAGTCGTCGGCAGCCACCATACCTGTCACGCTGGCCCAGACCCTTAAAAACGGGGTGAGCAAAAACATCGCCACCTTTGTTATTCCCCTGTGCGCCACCATACACCTGTCGGGCAGCACGATGAAAATCACCGCCTGCGCCATGGCCATCATGATGATGGCCGGCATACCCATACACACGCTCGATTTTAGCGGCTTCATCTTCATGCTCGGCATCACCATGGTCGCCGCACCCGGGGTTCCCGGCGGTGCCATCATGGCTGCACTGGGTGTGCTCGAGGGAATGCTCGGCTTCGACGAGACGGCCCAAGCCCTGATGATTGCCCTCTACATCGCCATGGACAGCTTCGGCACCGCCTGCAACGTGACGGGCGACGGAGCCATCGCCGTAGTCGTGGACCGCATAAACGGAAAAAGCGGAAACCTCGTGCAGCGTTCGTAGCAGACAAAGCATCTGTATAGATATAGACTGTTAAGTAAATTTTATTTATAGTAGTCCAACATATTAACATTCCGCGTATGAAAAAAGGCACATGGATTATCGTGGCTACTCTCTTTTCAATAGGAGCTATCGTCGGAGCCAGCGCTCTGACCCACACCTCGGATTCTATGAAACAGGAACTATCGGCCGAAGAGCAGATAAAGGCCGCTCCCAAAGAGGCCCTCGACTCGGCCACCATCGACCTGAAGCAGGCCCTGGCCCGGCACGACGCACCGGCCGTCATCGCCTCGCTCATGAAACAGTCGGCGGCCCGGCTGCTCATCGACCGCGACACTCTCCCCGCCATCATCGGACAGACCGAATCGCTGGCCGACCGTTCGAAAAACCCCGTCGAGCAGAGTCTGCTGCGCCTCATCTCGGCCCGGCTGTACCACCTCTACCTAGAGGATAACTACCGGATACGCCTGCGCGACGAGGTCGACGACTTCTCTCAGCCGCTCGAGACCTGGAGCGCCAACATGTTCCTGGCCAAAATCGACACCCTGCTCACCCGGGCTACAGCTCCCGTACAGGAACTGCTGGCTACGCCGGTAAGCGCCTATCGCCAGGCCCTCACCATCGGCAGCGATTCGATTTTCCGCCCCACCCTCTACGACTTCGTGGTGGGCGAAGCCATCGACCTCTACAAACAGGAGAGCGGCTACTCACCCCTCCAGCCGGTAGCCCGCAAGGAGCTGCTGGTTCCTGCACAGAAGTTTACGACCATCGTACTGGACAATAAGAAGCAGCCCGACGGCCGCATACTCCAACTCTATGCCGACGCCCTCAAGGCCCACGCCGCCGAGACCGGCTCGGCCCCGCTCATGATGTGGGACCTGCAACGCCTCGAATACCTGGGCGAAAGCCTCTACTATAACGACGAAGAGGAGCTCTTCGGCAACTATATCGACCTGCTGGGCAGTCTGCTCGAGAGCTACCGCGACAAGCCCTATTCGGTCGAGGTGGCCTCGACCCTCGCCTCCATCCTGTGGAATACCGACCGCTACGACAATGCCCGCCGGGCTCTCGACCTTTGCGAACAATGGACGGCCGCTTTCCCGAAATACCGCAACATCAACCGGCTGGTAAATCTGCGCAACACCATCACCGCCAAAGAGGCTTCTGTTAAAGTCTCTACCCTCCTCTACCCGGGCGAAATCGACAGTGTGAGACTTTCATACCGCAACGTCGACAGCCTCACCCTGCGCATCTACCGCCAACCCGAACCCCTGCCCATCGACATGCAGGACAACGACCTGAAGCAACCGGAATGGGACTTCGGCGACTGCATTTATGACCACGACTACGCCATAGGCGAACCGCTCTCGCTCGTGACCCGCCAACGCACCCTCGCCTTCCCCCAACTGGGTCCCGGCCTCTATGTAGCCAAAATCCTCATCGACGGCAAACCCAACCCATCGACCACCCACTTCACCGTATCGGGAGTGAAAACCATCACACGAGCAGCCTCCGACAAGCACATCGAGTTGCTCGCCGTCGATGCCCGCACAGGCAAGCCTCTGCCCAAGGCCGAGGTTACCCTCTACGCTTCGCCCTATTTCTTAGGTCAAGAGAGTGTCGAAAAGGCCCGACTCCGCACCGACAAGAACGGCCTCTGCCGCATCGAAACCGGCGACGAGGGATTCCTCTTTACCCAGGTTTCCACCCCGCTCGACCGCTTTGCTCCGGCCGACCGTCTCTCATTACCAGGCTGCTACGACGACAGCGACGACAGCGATACCCGCACCGCACTCTTCACCGACCGCTCGCTCTACCGGCCGGGACAGACGCTCTACTTCTCGGGCATCCGCTACATCAACTCGACCGACGAACACCGCACCGTAGGCGGCGAGCACTGCACCGTATCGCTACTCGACCCCTCGTCGCGCGAGGTAGCCTCGACCCAGGTTGTCACCGATGCCTACGGCCAGTTCACCGGCTCGTTTGTCATTCCCCGCGGTAATCTGCTGGGCAACTATACCCTGCGGGTGAACCAGTCGTGGGGCGACCGGCTCTCGGTATCGGTAGCCGAATACAAGCTGCCCATGTTCCGCGTCGAGTTCAAGCCGGTGACCGAGGGCACCAGTTTCGGCCAACCCGTCACCCTGCAAGGCTCGGCCCGCAGTTACAGCGGCGTACCCCAGGCCGGAGCTTCGGTGCGATACACCATCTACCGCCAGGCCAACCCCTTCTTCCGATACTTCCTTCCCTCCGGCCGCAAAGAGATTGAAAGCCGCACCACCACGGTCAACGCCTCGGGCAATTTTTCCATCACTTTCACGCCGCAACGCATCAGCTCCCAATCGTTCATCAACCAGGAGCAAGCCTATATATACAGCATCGAAGCGTCCGTCACCGCCCCCACCGGCGAAACGGTAGAACAATCGACTACCGTACAGGTAGGCGACTCGCCCTACTTCATCACCGTCACCGCCCCCCGATACCTCGACAAGTTCAAGTCGGCCGGGCAAATCAAGGCACAGGTGCGTACCCTCAACGGACAAACCGTCGACCGGGCCTGCCGGCTCGTATTCTACTCGCTCTACGACGTCGAAGGGGAACCGCTCGACAGCCTCAAAATCAAGATGCAGGTGGGCGAGGTGACCATCGGTGCCGACGGCCACGCCCTCTACCCCGACTTCTCGAAATGGGCTTCGGGCCCCTATCGCATCGTGGCATTCAGCAACGACGAATCGAAACGGATTATCCGGTCGGAGTGTAACTTTGTATTGTACAGCGAGAAAGACAAAAAACCGCCCCGCTTTGCCGAAATATGGCTTCCCCGTACCCAAATCACGGCCGAAGTGGGCGAAACGGTGAAGATTCCCGTAGGCACCTCGCTGCGCGAAGGGTACATCTTCTACTCCATCTATACGGCCGACCATCTGGTCGAGACCCGCATGCTCAAGCTCAGCAACAGCTGCAAGACGCTGTCGGTCAAGTTCGACAAGTCGTTCGGCGGCATCGCCACCATCAGCCTGCTCACCGTGCGCGACGGCGAAATAAAAACCGCCCAGGTAACCATACGACAGGCTCTGCCCGACCGCAAACTGAATATCAAGACCGAGTCGTTCCGCGACAAACTGCTGCCGGGGAATGCCGAGAACTGGACCTTCTCGGTGACCGACGCCCAGGGCAATCCCGTCGAGGCCCGCTTCATGGCCGAGATGTTCGATGCCTCGATGCAGGCCATCAGCACCCACAGCTGGCACTTCAGCGCACCGGCTCCGGCACCCTGTACCTGCATCTCGACTCGACCATCGACCTCCTACTCTTATGGACGCTCCATCGAAGCCGAAGAGATTCCGGCCCGGCTCGCCGTACCCGGCGAGACCGCCACGCAGTTCCTCTACCTCAATCTGTTGAACGGTAGTAACAGACGTTTCCCCATCTTCGTCTCTAATGCGGTAGCATCGGGCATACAGATCAATGAGGCCGAAACTGCACTCGACGAGGTAGTGGTGACCAAGAGTGCCAACACCGCTATGGCCAAGGGCTCGGCCTCGACTTCGCTCGAAACCAGCGAAGAGACCGGCGGTTCCCAACCCGACGAGCCCCTGCGCACCGGCGAGGTAAGCACCGCCTTCTTCTACCCCTCGCTCACCACCGACTCGCTGGGACAGGTATCTGTCTCGTTTACCGTACCCAACGAGAACACCACCTGGCAATTCCTCGCCCTGGCCTACACGCAAGAGCTCCTCTCCGGCCAATACGAGGCACAGACCGTGGCCAGCAAACCGCTCATGGTGTCGCCCAACCTGCCTCGCTTTGTCCGGCAGGGCGATCACGTGACCATCGCCACGGCCGTGCAAAACCAGAGCAACAGCCACCAGGAGGGGACCGTACGCTTCGAACTCTTCGACCCCTATACCGACAAGGTGCTCCACTCCAGCCAGTCAGCCTTCATCCTTGAGCCCGGCGAAAACCGTACGGTCGACTACTCCTTCACCGCACCCGAAGGGGCCGAACTGCTGGGATTCCGCGTCAAGGCATCGACCCTGCAATACAGCGACGGCGAACAGCAGATTCTGCCCGTGCTCCCCACCCGCGTACTGGTGACCGACAGCAAACCCTTCTACATACCCGGCAGCGAGCAGACCGTCCCGGTTGTCATGCCCGGCATGGAAGAGAAACTGAAATCGCCCACCGTCGAGAGCCTGCGCATGACGCTGCAATACTGCAACAACCCCGCCTGGTATGCCGTACAGGCGATGCCCGCCCTGACCGAGATCGACGGCAGCGACGCCATCTCCATCTCGGCCACGCTCTATGCCAACAGCCTGGCCGCATCGATGGCCCGCAGCAACCCGCTCATCGCCCGTGCTATCGAGCTGTGGAAGGCCTCCGGCAACCGGGACCTCACCTCGCTGCTGGCTCAGAACGAAGAGCTGAAGCAGGTACTCCTCTCGGCTACCCCCTGGGTGCTCGAGGCCGATAACCAGACCGAGCGCATGCAGCAGCTGGCCACTCTCTTCGACACCAACCGGGCCGATCGCCTCTCACGCGAGGCCATCCTCAAACTGCAGAACCTCCAGGGCAGCGACGGCGGCTGGAGCTGGTTCCAGGGCATGTCGGCCAGTCCCTGGGTGACGATGAACATTCTCGAGAGCTTCGCCCGATTGCGCGCCCTGGGTGTACCCCTCGACGACAGCACGATACACGAGATGCAGGTCAAGGGCATCGGCTACCTCGACCAGACCATCGAGCGGCAACGCAAGCGCGAGCCCAACGCTCCACTCACCTACAACGACATCTGCTACCTGCACGTACGCTCCTCGTACCTCGACATCCCGCTGGCCGGCGACATGCTCGGGCTGCACAAGGCTATGGTCGAGCAACTCAAGCAGTGGATCAACTTCTCGACCATCGAGAAGGCTTACGCCGCCGTAGCCCTGCACCGCTACGGATTCACCGACGTGGCCCGCGACATTGTAGCCTCGCTGCGCCAGTACGCCGTGACTACCCCCGACAAGGGGATGTTCTGGCCCAACAACCGCTCGAGCTACGGCTATAGCAACAGCGCCGTGCAGGAACAGTGCGCACTCATCGCCGCCTTCACGACGGTCGACCCCGTCGCCACCGAACTCGACGAGATGCGTCGCTGGCTCCTCGCCCAGAAACAGACCAACGAGTGGGAGTCGGTACCCTCGACCCTCGAGGCCATCTACGCCCTGCTCTACGGCGGCTCCGACTGGCTGGCCTCCAGCTCGACCCGACCCGTCATCGTATGGGGAGGAAAGGTCATGAAATACGAGCCCGAAGACCCCTTCCTGGGACTGACCGAACTTACCCTGTCGGGCAACCAGATAACGGCAGCCGAGGCCGAGGCCGTCGTCTCGACCGACCAGCAGCAACCCTCGTGGGGAGCCCTCTACTGGCAATACTTCGACGATGTCAAGAACGTATCGGCCGCCTCGGTCAACGAGCTGGCCATCGACCGCCAGATACTCGTGCGACAACCCTCGGGTACCTACCGTCCCATCAGCCAGGTAGCCCCCAAGACCGGCGACCGTGTAGCCATACGGCTCACCCTCACCGTGGGGCAAGACATGCAGTTTGTCTGCCTCACCGACGCCCGGGCCGCCTGCTTCGAGCCGGTAGACCAACTCTCGGGCTACCGCTGCCGCGAGAGCATCTGCTACTACCAGGAGGTGAAAAATGCCGAGACCCGCTTCTACTTCGACTACCTGCCCAAAGGCACCTACGTCATCGCCTACGAACTCGACATCGACCGTCCCGGCGACTACACCCAGGGACTCTCGTCCATACAGTGCCTCTATGCCCCGCAGATTATCGCCCGCACACCGGCACAAACCATCGTTGTCAAGTAACGCCGGCTTCCGACCGACACTCGTCATACTCCCCCTCCGACCGACCGCCAACGGCTCGGAGGGGGAGTTTTTATTGCCCCATCCCTACAAGTTTAATAAATTTTATAAAAATTCATAAAAGGGTTATTTTCTATAAAAAAGATGCCGATAGTATAAAAATAAATAAATAACTTTGCCATCGAAAGAGGGATCTACCGCTGTTTTATACGAACTTATCGATTCAATACTTTTTTATGAAAATTACAAAATTTATCACAAGTAGCTTATTCTTAGGGCTACTTTCCTCTTTTGCTTCGTGTATTGATGCCGATTATGATTTCAAAAAAGACATCGATTTGGAAGTAACCGTAGGAGGAAATCTAAGTTTACCCATCGGACAGACCGATACCATCCGACTCAGCCGAATGATTGAAGAGGGCGATGTGCTCCATGTAATCGACGGACGGTACGTAATCAGCAAATCCGACAATATCACAGAAGACATCGACGCCATCGACCCGGTAATTATCGACGACTTTTCGCCCAAATTCGAGCTTTATACGCGTGATTTCCAGGCTGCCACAACCGAGCTGCCACAGATTCCCGGTCTGGAGATGCCCGACATCGAAATCGCCTTCGAAGCCAACATCAACACGGCCGAGAACTTCAACGTCGATACCGAACTGCCAACCGAAGTCAAACACGTACGAAGCGTACGGATTACCGATAACAACGGCGACGACCTGCACGTCGAGCTCTCTATCGACATCTCGGGCATGCCCGATTTTCTGCCCCGCATCTACCTGTCGGGTGCCGAGCTGGCTCTCCCCGAATTGATTGACTTCGACATCGAACCGAACGGCGAACTCGTACGCGAAGGCTCGTCGATATTCATATCGAAAACCATCGAACTGACCAATGGCACAGGCCACATATCCGTTCCCTTGACCATCTACGGATTCTCCAACCCCACAGTCGAGAACGGACACCTGCTCATCACCGACGAAATTGCCTTGAAGGGCCTCGTCTATGCCGACAAACAATCGATCGGTCTCGAAGACCTCACCAATACAACCGTATCGGTTCAACCCAACCTCAATCTCTCTACCCCCCAGATTCGTATCAAAGGCGTATCGGGTACCGTCGTTCCCAACGTCGACATCAATACCTCGGTCTCGCTCTCCGATTTGCCCGACTTCCTCAAGGAAGAGGGGACCTCACTCGAAATAAAAGACCTCGCTCTCAACCTGTCGGTACAAAACCCCATCGATGCCCCCATCTCGGCCAGCTTCGAAATATCGCCGCTCGACGAGAACGGCCAGGTAGTCAACGGCAATGTAGTTTCACTTGCCCTCAAGGTCGCTGGCGGCGAAAGAACCACCTTCCAGATCGACCGCAACTCGCCCCTCATCACCTCGGGCTCGCTCACCTCGCTGCTCAGCACCATCCCCGACCAGCTCGACATCAAAGTGACCGAAGTGAAAATCGAGAGCGAAACCAACGACCAAACCATCGAATTGGGTAAAGGTGATTACAACCTCAACATCGACTACGACATAAACGTACCGCTCGAGTTCGACAACCTCCGCATCTTCTACACCGACTCCATCGACAACCTCCGCAGCGATCTCGCCGACGTCTCCGACAAAATCAAGCACCTCGAGCTCGACGTCGTTGTCGACAACGCCATCCCGCTGGGTCTCGTTCTCTCGGTCAAACCGCTCGACCAGAATGGCGCCCCCATTACCGGCCTCACTCTGCCCGAAGGCGTAGAGATCAATGCCGCGCCCAACAGCGACAATGCCATACAATCGACTCACGTCACCCTCAATATCGAGGAGGTTCGCGAGAATGCACTTCAGGAACTCGACAAGCTGGAATTCAAGGTCGAAGGCAGCAACCAGGACAACCACGACGTCACCCTGCGTCCCGACCAGTTTATCGTCGTACACCTCTCGGCTCGACTCCCCGAAGGAGCACAAATGGACTTAGAAGATTTGTAACGGATTTAAAGCTAACAAACAATGAAACACGCTATAAAACATATTGCGAGCATTGCCCTCGCCCTGACGCTTTCGGCCGGGCTATCGGCCCAAACCACGCTCAACTCCTCTTACTTCATGGAGAAGATGACCAAGCGCAACCAACTGAACCCGGCCCTCAAGACACCCAACAACTACGTAAGCATGCCGAGCCTCGGCAACTTCTACCTGGGTATCAACTCCAATCTGGGGTTGGGCACCTTCCTCTATCCGCGCGACAACAAGCTGGTCACCTTCCTGCACGAGAGTGTTCCGGCCGATGAGTTTCTGAACAAACTCACCCCCAACAACACCATCGAGCTCGACCTGGGCCTCGACCTCATCTCGTTCGGCTTCTGGGCCTGGGGCGGACAGAACACCTTCAACCTGGCGCTCAAAAGCAATACCGGAGCCTACCTGCCCAAAGAGATTTTTCAATTCCTCAAAACCGGACAAGAGGCTACCGGCGTAACCCGCTACGACATGAGCAACGTAACAGCTACCACCAGCAACTACCTCGAACTGGCCTTCGGTCATGCCCGCGACATCACCGACAAGCTGGGCGTGGGTGCCAAAGTGAAAGTGCTGCTCGGTGCCGCACACGCCGAGGCCCGCATCGACCGTATGGACATCTCCATGTCGCAAAACGAATGGACCATCAAACAAGCCGGACACCTGCAAGCCACCTCGCTGCTCGAGCTCACCACCGACCCCGAAACCGGCGAAGTAACCGACTATAAAGTGGGCAACAACTTCGGTCTGGCTGGCTTTGGCCTGGGTTTCGACCTGGGTGCCACCTACAAACTCATCGACAACCTCACCCTTTCGGCAGCCCTCACCGACATAGGCTTCATGCGCTGGAACAACCTCACCCGCGCCGAGACCGACCCCGATAAAGGGTTCATATACACCGGCTTCGACAATATCGGAGCCGAAGACGACGAGAATGGCGACAACCCCTTTGAACAAAAAGCCGACCAACTGGGCGAAGACCTCAAAGCTTTAACCAAATTCTACCAATCGGACACCCAGTCGGTGAGCAACTCACTGCGCACCACCCTGCGCGTGGGTGCCGAGTATGCCGTACTCGACAACGCCATCTCGTTCGGTCTCCTCTCCACCACCCGATTCGTCGGTTACCGCACCTATGCCGAAGGCATGGCAGCCATCAACTTCCGTCCCCTCTCGGCCCTGCACCTCACCGTCAACGGGTCGGTATCCAACATGGGCAGTTCGGTAGGCGCCATCCTCAACCTCTGCGCTCCGGGCTTCAACTTCTTCGTCGGTACCGACTACTTTGCCACGAAGTACTCCAAGCAGTTCATCCCCATCAATCACGCCCGGGCCAACCTCAGCTTCGGCTTCAACATCACTTTCGGGAAGAAACACGAAATCTAAAAAACACACGATATTCCATCAACACAAGGGGCGGCCCTCCAAGCTGCCCCTTGTTCGTATCATTCCCCGCTGCCAGCCCCATTCTCGCCCTTGGGATAAATGCCCTGCTCTCAGGCATCAAGCAAGCAACCAGCCCCCGCAAAATCAAACGGCAAATAGCCTGTGTTTTCCCTTGTTACTCCCAATAATTATACGTATATTTGAAACACATTAAATCTAAATTCTATTATTATGAAAACGAAACTCCGTCTTTTAATCAACAAAATCACAGGAGCAATCGTACTGCTATTGCTATGTGTAGCCTGTGACAATACAGATACAAGTACTAAAAACCGTTTTTTATCGGCAGGAATCGTGTGGGAAGAAGTACGCCAACAAAACACCGATATAAACCTCGATAGTGTATTGGAGGTCTTACGGCCTGTACTCTCACCCGACAGTATCGAAGCCCTGGAAAATCAAATATATGTAAAATACACAGCCAGCCGATACACATTATTACCCTCCGAGACAATTGACGGGGAGCTATATTGGCCCATCGAGTACACCGTAAAACATATTTATCGATGGAACTCCTTCTCTGATGAATCGGAGAGAGAAATCTGCGGTTATCTGCGGGAAGACAGCCAAGGCAGCATCTACCTAAGACGAGGCGAGCAGGAAATCCTGTTATATACCTTTCCCCCTGATGGGTGGAAACCGGGTGAAACCATTCAATATGCCTCGTGGTGGGGTCCGGTAACCGAAGAGATTAAACCGGAACTTCTGGAGACTATTACATTAAAGAATGGAAGTTCCTGCCAAAAATACAATAAGCTGTTATATGGGTTGACCTCGACATCGGGCGTATTTGGTTTGTTCGACCCTCCGTTCGATTCACTCTATCGAACCGATTTAGTATCATACAGCCGCGACGGAATACTGCTGTACAAGAATGAAAATATAAAAATTCCTCATCAAGGAGGATAAAACCTAAATAGCACCGAATATGAAAACACAATCACTACTTTGGAGTTTCGCGCTGATATGTCTCGGCAGCATCGCCAGTCAGGCGCAGGAGTATGAATATGTGCCTTTGGTACGGGAAGGTGTGGAATGGACTTATCTCGATGAGAATGGACTGAAGCTCGAATATTCGTTTTATCGGTATCGCTTGGAGGGAGACACCATCATCGACAACAAAGCCTATCAAAAGTGTTATCGATACGACATATGCCAGTTCGACGAAACAGCGGTGTTATCCGGTTGGTTAAGGGAACAAGACAAAAAGGTCTATCTGTTGCTCAATCCGGACACATGGGGAATAGAGCTTGACGGAGAGAAAGTGGTATATGATTTTACACCGGAGAAAGCCGGAGATGAAATGCAATGGTTCGACCAAACTGTAACGGTAACAAAAGTCGACTCGGTGGTTATCGATGGGAAAAAGAGGAAACGTATCAAATATGACGAATGGTTCATTGTCATAGAGGGGTTGGGCTGCTTGGGATATGGCGATTTACTGGCCCCCTATACCGATGTATCGACTTGCAGCGATTGTTTTCGCTCCTTCTTGAATAGCGTGAGACGAGACGACGGCGTTTATGAGTATAAGGATAAGGATTTTAGAGACCATTCCGATTTCAAAGATCCCTGTCGGGAAGGAGAATATGAATACGTCCCCTTCGTGCGGGAAGGTGTGGAATGGGGATATTACCAATATAATCCCGTTCACCCCGAAGACAATGGGATTATTCGCCTGCAATTCGAAGGAGATACGTTGCTCGATGGAAAAACGTATAAAAAGCTATATATGTACAAAGGGTGTGACCTTACTCCCGACAAAGGTACATTGATAGATTTTATGCGGGAGGAAAATAAGATTGTCTATTCTAAAAAAGAGCGCAAACACAGCGATGAAATATATGTGGAAGATGCTGAAACAGAGGTTGTACTCTATGATTTTTCCCTCGATGTAGGAGATTCTCTTTGGGTCCCGTCTTACTATGAGTATCAAAAAGTGACTCGCATCGATACCGTGAAAGTAGGAAATACTTATCGAAAACAATTTTATATAGGGAATCCGACTTATCCGCTTTGGACAGAAGGGCTGGGTGTACTGGAAAATAATTTCTTATTCTGTCCGTTTTGCCTGATATCAAGTTGCCTCGACTGTGACCGCAGGAATCTAACCTTTGTAATAGAGAATGGAGAGGAAGTATATGGCACAGACGAGGAATGTAGAATGGGTAGTATTTCTGATAACAAAGCCTATGCCTTACGCATCGCCCGCACACCCGATGCTCTGGTCGTAACCTTGCCGGGCGACGGCTACCGCCTGGCCGAACTCATCGACACCACCGGCCGACTGGTGTGGTGCGAATACCTCGACGGTGAACCGGGCGAGGTCTCTGTCCCCACTACCGCCCTCGCCCCGGGAGTCTATGTGGTGGCCCTCACCGACAATCGCGGCAAGCGCACGGTGCAGAAAGTAGGGTTGTAGCAAAACAATACGCATAAAACCAAGCCAGAGAATAACCTAAAACAGTATCGAATATGAAAACACAATCACTACTTTGGAGTTTCGCGCTGATATGTCTCGGCTGCATCGCCAGTCAGGCGCAGGAGTATGAGTATGTGCCCTTCGTGCGGGAGAATGTCCGATGGACATTTAATGATGAGCAGAAAATGACCCTTTTACCGGATTACCGATATTTTGATGGAAAACTGTATGCCTATGCCTATATGCCAGACTTTTCGTTCAGGACAGATATCATGATATTCCTGCGCGAAGAGAATAAAGTCGTCTATCGAATAGAGAAAAATGTATTAGATTCGGTCCCCTTGAAATCCGAGATTCCCATCTATGATTTCAATGTAGAGCAGGCCGGCGATACCATGTGGGCCTGGCACAACGACCCGCCCTATTTCGGCATGGTGGTCGAGTGGATCGACACGATACTCATCGATGACACATACAGGAGGCGAATCAAACTGAAAGATGTCGACGGTGTCTGTATCGAGGGGATAGGCTATACCGGCAAACGGAATAATCTCTACTACCCTTTCTGCAATTCCGACACCGAAACGAAAACAAAATATCTCGATTGGGTAGAAACTGTCGAAAATATAGAGGATCGGCTTATCTACCAACCCGAGTGGTCCAGATTGGGCTCCTATGAGTATGTGCCTTTCGTGCGCGAAGGGGTGAAGTGGGGATATGACGAATGCTATCGTTTCGAGGGTGATACGGTCGTCGGCGGGGTGTCGTACAAGAAATGCTATGTCAGCGAGAGTTGTCCTTTTGAAGAGAGGCAGACACTCTATGGTCTGGCTCGCGAAGAAGACCGGGTGGTCTATTGCCTGCGTCCCGGCGACGAGCAGGAGACGGTGCTCTACGATTTCAGCGTCAAGAAGACCGGCGAGCGGGTACCTACCCGGCTCCATCCCGATGGCGAACCGGTGATGCACATCGACACCATAGCCGTGAATAACGACCAGTTGCGGCGACGCATCAAACTGCCGTCAGGCAGTTATATCGAAGGATTCGGAAGCCTCGAACCCTGCCGGGGTTTCTTCTTCCCCTTCGAAGCCACGGCGGAAGAAATCGACGACCCGCATAACCGGCTCGGATATATAAAGAATATGGAGACAGGCGACTATGAATACAAAGGGATAGTCAATACGTTGCGTGACGAGTGCGAGTTCGGCCGGTCGTACGAGCCGTTTGTCCGAGAAGCGCAATATGGATATTATGAAGTTTATGAATCCGGTGAATTAAGTGGTGATTATATCCACTATTGCATAACAGGCGATACAATCATCAACGGCAAGGCATACAAGAACATTTCTCTCACGGTTGATTGTCCTGACTGGGATAGAATTCCTCCGGTCGGACAAATCAGGGAAGAGAATCGAAAAGTATATTTCCGGGATAAGGAAGATGAGATAGGCTACGACTTCAACCTGACCAAAGGAGACGGTATTATCCTGAGCGGCATGCACGACCCCTTAGATACAGATATAACCGTATTCGATGTAAAAACCGTCGAGTTTGCCGGAAAAGAGCGCAAGTGTATCTACTTCAAAGATAGTTCTGGCTATTATTTCGGCTATTGGATGGAGGGCATCGGCGACATGAATCAAGGGACTCTATGGACTTTCGATGGCACACATAGCTGTATGTATCCATATACGCCGTGTTATAACGATACCCAACACCTCTATTACTTGCGGGAAAACGGAGAATATATCTATTTACAGGATAACCACAACGGAACCCCCTTGGACGACGGCAACTGTATACTGGCCGTGGGCGAAACTCGCACAGCTACCCTGCGCATCGCCCGCACGCCCGATGCCCTGGTAGTGACCCTGCCGGGCGACGGCTACCGTCTGGCCGAACTCATCGACACCACCGGCCGACTGGTATGGTGCGAATACCTCGACGGTGAACCGGGCGAGGTCTCTGTCCCCACTACCGCCCTCGCCCCGGGCGTCTATGTGGTAGCCCTCACCGACAACCGCGGCAAGCGCACGGTGCAGAAAGTAGGGTTGTAGCAAAACAATACGCATAAAACCAAGCCAGAGAATAACCTAAAACAGTATCGAATATGAAAACACATTTACTACTATGTACGTTCACGGCAATTTGTCTCGGCTGCATCGCCAGTCAGGCGCAGGAGTATGAATACGTCCCCTTCGTACGGGAAAATGTAGAGTGGTTCGATGGCGACAAATATCGGTTTATAGGCGACACGATTGTCGAAGGAAAAACCTATAAGAAGTGTTACCAAAGCAACTCTTGCCCGTTCGAAGACAATATGCGGCTCTATGGACTGGCTCGCGAAGAAGACCGGGTGGTCTATTGTCTGCGCCCCAGCGACGAAAAGGAGGAGATGGTGGAAGAGATAATCTACGATTTCCGGGCCGAGAAGGCGGGCGATCGGGTTTATCTGTCGTGGGAAAACACGTACGATGAGAATGAATGTATCATAGCTCAAATAGATACCATTCCGGTCAATGACGGGAAACGCCGCCGGATAGAACTACAGAATTCATATCAAGGGATATATATCGAAGGTATAGGCAGCATCGGACCCAGACAGGGTCTATTCCATCTGCTGTTTACTATTCCCACAGAAATAGGTTATACCTATAAGACCCTCGATTATGTCAAAAATATAGAGACCGGCGAGTATGAGTATGTCAACGGCCGGAAAGATCCTTGCGAGATGGAGTATATCCCCTTCGTCAAAACGGCCGATTGGACCTACTACGACGCCGGACCGGGCGACGGTGTGACGACATTCCCCCGGTACCATTTGTCGGGCGATGAATCGGATTGCGTGACGGTAAACGGTCGTGACTATTACAGACTGTACAGCTATACGGGTTGCGACTTCAACACGGCCGATACCCGTCGGGAACTGGTGTTGGTGCGGGAAGAGGAGCAAAAAGTCTATGTGCTCGATAGCATCGAGGACACCTATGTCGATAAGTTACTCTACGACTTTACCCTGAACGTAGGCGATACCCTGCGTATGGACGAGGGGTCGTATTTCCATCGTCCCGAAGCGGGCGACGACTGGAACGACATAGCGGGCCGAAAACGGTGCAACGACCGTTACCAGCCCGATGAGTCCGATGAACTTGACCCCTATTCGGGCTTTGAGGTGACCAGCATAGAGCCGATAGTCGTGGCGGGTAAACCGCGGAAAGCCATTCATTGGAACAATGGCAATACCTGGGTGGTTGGTCTGGGCGAAATCAGCGAATATCCTTTGGCTCAATTTTATATGGATTACTCCCCATGTATCATACCGCCGTTCTATTTGCTGTATCAAAAGAGCAATGGCGAGTATGACTATGAGGTGCTGGATCTTCATCAATACACACCCGACCCCTGCCTGAGCGGTATTGACGATAACAAGGCCTATGCCCTGCGCATCGCCCGCACACCCGATGCTCTGGTCGTAACCCTGCCGGGCAACGGCTACCGCCTGGCCGAACTCATCGACACCACCGGCCGACTGGTGTGGTGCGAATACCTCGACGGTGAACCGGGCGAGGTCTCTGTCCCCACTACCGCCCTCGCCCCGGGCGTCTATGTGGTAGCCCTCACCGACAACCGCGGCAAGCGCACGGTGCAGAAAGTAGGGTTGTAGTAAATGCCATCTACTCAACCATACCGACACCTCTCCGACCACCGGGGAGGTGTTTTGTTATCTTCCCCCTCCACTCCCGCTACAAAAAAACTGCCGCCCGGTGTACAACCGGGCGGCAGCCTAACGAAATATAACGGGGTTATACCTTATTTCAGAGCGTCGGCAAGAGCAGCGTTGGTCTTGTGAACGGCAGCGGCGCTCTTGGCAAATGCCTCTTTCTCGGCGTCGTTGAGTTTCAGTTCAACCACTTTCTCGATGCCGTTGCGGCCCAATACACAGGGAACACCGATGCAGAGGTCGCTTTCGCCATATTCGCCTTCCAGCAAAGCGCTGCAAGGAACCAGACGTTTCTGGTCGCCCAATACAGCCTCAACTACCGAAGCCGAAGCAGCACCCGGAGCATACCAGGCCGAAGTACCCAGCAGACCGGTGAGCGTAGCACCACCTACCATCGTGTCGGCAGCTACTTTTTGCAGAGCCTCTTCACTCAGGAACTCCGATACCGGCATACCTTTGTAGGTAGCGTAACGGGTAACAGGAATCATCGTCGTGTCGCCGTGGCCACCGATTACGAAACCTTCAACTTCCGACAGGTTGGCGTTCAAAGCCTGGCTCAGATAATATCTGAAACGCGAGCTGTCCAAGGCGCCACCCATACCGATGATGCGGTTTTTGGGGAGACCCGATACTTTGTGAATCAAATAAGTCATCGTATCCATCGGGTTACTTACACACAGGATAACGGCATTGGGAGAGTATTTCAATACATTCTCAACAACCATTTTCACGATACCGGCGTTTACACCGATCAACTCCTCACGAGTCATACCCGGTTTACGAGGAATACCCGAGGTGATTACTACCATATCCGAATTGGCCGTAGCCTCGTAGTTGTTGGTTACACCTTTGATACGCGAAGAGAATCCTGCCGTAACAGCAGCCTGCATCATATCCATGGCTTTGCCTTCCGACACGCCTTCTTTAATATCAAGCAGAACAATCTCATCTGCAATTTCTCTGAATGCTAATACGTTTGCGCAAGTGGCGCCCACGTTTCCAGCTCCGATAACCGATACTTTAGACATAATTGTTAGGTTTATAAAGTGAATTATACAATAATATTTTTTCGTTCTCTCTGTTTGGCAAATTTACAACTATTTCGACATTATGGAAAAATTTCCACAATTAAATTTTTATAAACTTTGCATAATCTTTTAACCGTCTGTAAAAACAATATAACAATCTACATACCAATATTTTACAGCTACAATCCGGTTCTATTCCTCCAGCTCGCCCTTCCCTTCGCGCAGCACCACCGGCTCGTCGCCCGTGCAATCGACCGTGGTCGAGGGTATCGTGCCCCCTTCGCCGCCGTCGATCATGAGGTCGGCCACCGACTCATACCGCTCGGCAATCAGCTCGGGATCGGTGCCATATTCGGGCTCCTCCTCGTCGATGGCCACCGAGGTGGTGAGCAGCGGGTTGCCCAGCGCCTCGGCCAGGGCCAGCGTAATGGCATTGTCGGGGATACGAATTCCCACCGTCTTGCGATTTTTGTAAATCTTGGGCAACGAGGCACTCGTGGGCAGAATAAAGGTAAAGGGGCCGGGCAGGTTCCGCTTCAGCAGTTTGAAATACGAGTTGCTCATCTTGGCATACTCGCTCACCCAACTCAAATCGCGGCAGATAATCGACAGGTTCACCTTCTGCGGGTTGATACCCTTTATCTGGCAAATCCGCTCCACGGCCCTCACGTTGAGGGCATCGCAACCCAGGGCATAAATCGTGTCGGTGGGATAGATTACGATGCCGCCGTCGCGCAGCACCGCCACCGCCTTGGCTATCTCGCTCTCGCTGGGGTTGGTTTCATAGATTCTCAATCGTTTCATAATTCCGGCTTAAGGTTCGCCAAGATAGTCATTTTTTTATATTTCAACAATATTTAAGGCTTTATTCCGGCCTTCCGACCCCGAATTTCCGGACTTTACAGCAAATTGGCCCAACAAAAAAGCCGCTGCGACAATGTCGCAACGGCTTCGGCGGAGTAAGGGGGATTCGAACCCCCGATACGCTTTTGACGTATACACGCTTTCCAGGCGTGCCTCTTCAACCACTCGAGCATCACTCCATGAGGTTGTTCCCTTAAAAGCGGTGCAAATATAATATAAATTTCGGGTTCGGCGAAAGTTTTTTCAAAAATAGTGCACCGCGTGAATTAAAGTCACCCCGCACAACGATGCGGGGCCCAGTTGTGAGCCGCTTGTGGGAAACATAGAAACGTACGACCCGTGCGTTCTAAAAAGAGGTACGAGCAAGGAAACGACCCAGATGTGAAATCTCTGCCCGAGTATTTCTGGATTCCGCATCACGGTGCGGAATGACTCTCCCCGTCACCCCGCACAACGATGCGGGGCCCAGTTGTGAGCCGCTTGTGGGAAACATAGAAACGTACGACCCGTGCGTTCTAAAAAGAGGTACGAGCAAGAAAACAGCCCAGATGTGAAATCACTGCCCGAGTATTTCTGGATTCCGCATCACGGTGCGGAATGACTCTCCCCGTCACCCCGCACAATATCGACCGTATCCACCAGCCCTTGGCTCTCTCCATTATCCCCCTTTTTAGCTCCCGGGGTGTTACAGCATGTGAGTACTAAAGGCAAAACAACTAAATAAAAACGAATGCTCTTTATAGGGTATGTTCTTTTATTGAATATGATACTGATAATCGTTCTCATACATTCAGAAACATGGATATGCTTCATGGTGATATATTGTATTACGTTTTCTTTTGAGTGCTCATCAGAAGTTTAAGGGAAAGTAAGAAATTCAAATCGGGAATAACAAAACATATCATAATACACCCAAACATATTGTTTACCTGCTCAAACAAGAATAACAACCCCATAAAGAATATGGTATAAATAGAATACAAAAACAACAATATGCTTAAAACTGACCTCAATACCCGATGTTTAATAAGCAACAGGAATGCTATAATTATCAGAGAACAACCTATACCTAAAAGTGTATAGGAGAGATCTTCAAGATCAAGAGAAAAACTTATTCCCGACCCCAACAGTGTGAGACCTTGTAAGATCCACCAAATAGATAAGATTGTAATAAAATGCTTGTTAAACCACTTCATATCTCTATCGTTTTTAAGTTTTATCCCAAGAGGCAAAATACTTGAAATGCTGTACGACTACCGACTCGGTTACCGTTGCCTGATTT
>NZ_JANRHM010000016.1:0-84429 GCF_024733785.1 Barnesiella sp. ET7 | reverse complement strand
ATTACATTGGCAATCAATTTATTATAAAGTTTTATTCTTTTTACGACAGTCCCTAATTAGATGTGATTTTTATGGAAGGATAAGTTAACAGATGGGCGGTAAAAGCAGAACCCTAAAAGCTATTCCAACTTTTAGGGTTCATAAAGAATGGGGGGAATCCCATTATGTTTTAGGGAAACTTATTGTTTTATAATCGAGCTTGATACGGTTCCATTTGTCGTTTTAATAACAATTTGGTAGAAGCCGGGTGCAAGGTCTTTTACTTGCAACTGTCCTGAGGCTAAGATGTTTGACGAGAGTACCAGTGTACCGGTAATGGAGTAAACATCGGCCTGATAAGCATTGATTGCTCTGATGTAGAGTACATCGCTGACCGGATTGGGGTAGCATACAACTGCTGATTTTTCGGCATTGATATGGCTGATTGCACTAGATGTGCCGGAATATTGGTAGGCTCCCAAGTCGATGTTGAGGTCATCGTCGATGCAGGGATTACCGTCCAAATCGTAAGCTGTGCCTAAAAGGCCTGCAGGGTCATCGCCTGCGGCTATTAACGGAGAAGTGGAAGAAAGGTGGAAATCTCCATTTTCGGGATCGACAAAGAGCGGAGCTTTAGCATCGCCATTATCTTGATTATTGTCCATTGCCAATTTGATGCAGTTATCATTGATGACAATTTGTGAACCTTCTTTTTGAGATTCGGTGATGAGATAGTCGTAACCCCAAGTATTGCGTCCGTCGGCATTTTCGGTAAGTCCGATTGCTGTATTTGAAAATTCTACCGAGGCGCCCGAGGTGGCGTCGCAACGGATGTTGCCCGGTGTATTTCCCCAGAGTATCGTGTTGTAGAATCGCACGTTGCCTTTTTCGATGAAGATACCGCCAACTCGGTTCCAGTCGAAGTTGCCAGAGCCCACATTATTGACGATGGTGGTATTACAGAATGTTACGTCACCTTGGCTGCGCATGATACCAAACTTGGACGAGACGGTATTGTTGGCAAACAGACAGTTCGAGATGGTAAGGTCGCAACCCGCATAGGCCAGGATACCGGCCGTTTCGGTGGCTTTGTTGTTGCGGAAGATACAGTTGTTGAATTGAGCCGAACCGTAGACTTCGATGATTATGCGGTTCCCGGCACTAAGCAAATCGCAGTTAGCAATCTCCAATCCGTCGAAATAGACTGTGCGGGAGGTGCTGTTGCCTCCGACTGACATCATGGTGCAATTTGACGTTAAAACAGGTCTGATGGTTTTGTCGCGTTGGTCGAAGGAGGTTTCGTTACCTTTGAATCCGCCGTATAATTGGGCTCCTTGTCCCAAGTAGAATCCGGCATCGATAGTGTAGTTGCCTTCTTTAATCCAGGCCTCTACATCTACTTTTTTGGCTAATGAACTGATGTTGGCTCCATCTTCCCAGGAGGTTCCACTACCTGTTCCATTAGGAACGATGTAAATCACTTCGGCAGCAGCTTGGAGACCCCATGCTGCGATGGCTGCCGTTAAAAGAGAAGAAAGTAATCGTTTTGCTTTCATAGCTGTTAAATTTTAGTGAATGATTTTTATGATAGATCGAAGTCAATTATATATGGTTTAATCGTAGAAGTATTATGGTTTGTTTTCGATGATGAGAATCCCATTAGAAATTTTCCGGGCTCCTGTACTATCCGACGGTTTGTTTAGTAGAGGAAAGGAGGCCGATTCATCGGGTGTATCTTCTCTTATGATCATTGTAGAAGAACCTCCTCCATCTAATGCAATGGCATCTGAGCAGTTTAGGGCCTGGAATATTGTAGCGAGATCGTTTAGACTGGCACCGGCAGAGTAGCCCGGTTGACGGCCATCGACAACTATTAGGTAAAGCGTTTTACCATGGTTGGCGATTCCAACACCCGTACGGGGATGACGTTCTTCTGCCAGACTAACCTGATCGTTTACTATTTGTTTTATCCCATCTCTGATTAAAAGGCCTCGTCCGCCAATTACATCTTGCATTTCGAAGAGACGAGGAAGTATATCGTCGACGATGCCGATACCTACATTCCCGTCTTTCGTCTTGTAAATCACTTCGGTGTGTTGGTTGTAATAAGATGTTTGAATAGCGAAACCTTCTTTGTAAAAAATACTCATGGGAACTAAGCCGCCGGGAACCGAAGTGGTTCTGGCCCAATAGTCGCCGTTGACACCCAACCACACGGTCTTACCATTGTTTTCGGCAGCTTGAGCGTGAACAGAGAGTATGGCATCGGGATTAGCCAATTCGGGTTTGTCGTTGGGGGTAGAGGCAACCCAGGTAACCTGGTTGAGATCGACTTGTGCGACAAACATATGGGTTCTATCACCGTTACTTTGGCAGTCGATGTCAAATATTGTTACTCCATCTCGTAGTAAATGGACAGATTCGCCATTTATCTTTTCAATAATACCACTTTTTTTGTTTAGCGTATTTGATAAGTTGGAGTAAGAACGCTTCGAATTATTCGATATTTGATGTACAGGGGGATAACTGAAGGTATTATCGACCATCCAGCGAGCTTTATACATCTTATAATTCGGTTTTTGAAAAATTACCTTTCCAGAGGAATCGATCAGGCGGTCGGACCACCACGACTCCGTGGGTTGAAGCATCATTGTGGACGTGTTGTCCGGTCCCGACGAGATGCTTTTAATTTCTTTCAGGCAGTAGCAGACGTTACATTGCCCGGTAATGAGGTCGTATTTGTATACCTTGCTGTTGGTTGTCCAGAAGAGAGCGCTCTCGCCATAGACTGGGAACAGATCGTGCGAGCCTTCCGACCCGTTTCCGGTGAGGCGGTATATTTCTTTCCGGTTGAAGAGGGCCGGGGTATCTTGATTGAAATTGTATTCATAGGATACCAGGCAGTTATTGTCGGTTGTATACAACAGGCTTTTCATACGGTCCCACACGACATTGTGGGCTGCCGAGACCTTGTAGCTATTGATAGCTTGGCCGGTTCCGAGTACCGTGTCGGTGCGGAATATGCTTATTTGTTGGTCGGTCGACGACGCCGTGACAATGTTTCCGTCGGGGAGCAGCTCGGCCGAGTGCGGGTTTTCGCCAGCGTAAGCATAGAACATGACCTTCTTGTCGGCAATTCTGATTAGAGCCACCGCACCTCCCGAAGCAGTTACAAGCAGATATTTGCCGTTGTAGACCGGTTTTACCTCACTGGGGTTATGAAACCATATTTGTTTGGAGGCGGGAATTGACGATGAGGCGGCCTCCCATTTCCACAGAATTGTACCATTTTCTTGTGCGATGACAAAAGCCCGATTTGATTGTTCGGCAATGGCGATTGTCTTGGAGTTTTGCGGTGTGCAACTACAAGCAATTGCAAAAGACGGGAGGATAAACGAAATAAGAAGTCCCGATAAGAGAACTATTTTGTAATGTACACACATGGTATTATTGTTGTTTTTCGATAACCAGAATTCCATTGGATATAGTACGAGCTCCATCATTGTCTGAAGGCCTGTTTATGATGGGAAATGTAACTAATCCGTCGGGTTTTACCTTTCGTACAATCATCGTAGATGATCCACCTCCGTCTAATGCGATGGCATTGGTACAGTTTAGTGAATGAAGTAACGAAGCAATAGCATTTAGGTCGAGACCTGAAGAATATCCTTGTTGACGACCATCGACAACAAGAAAGTAGAGAGTATTGTTTTTTTTGTTAATGCCTACAGCCGTCCGGGGATAGCGTATGGTCGATTGTGAAATATCATCGAATACGGTTTGTTGAACGTCGTCTTTTATGAGTAGGCCTCGTCCGCCTATTACCTCTTGCATGTTATCTAATTGGGGGAAAATATCGTTGACGGTGCCGATACCTATATCTCCACTTTTTGTCTTGTAGATAACTTCGGTATGCTGATTGTAATAAGTCGTTCGAATAGCGACGCCATCTTTGTAAAATATACCCATAGGAACCAATCCTCCGGGAACCGAAGAGTTTTCGGCCCAATAATCTCCATTGACTCCTACCCATACGGTTTTTCCGTTGCCTTCAGCCGATCCGGCATGTACAGGCAGTATGGCATCGGGATTAGCCAATTCGGGTTTGTCGTTGGGCGTAGAAGCTATAATAGTTACTTGATTCAAGTCTATTTGGGCAATGAACATATGAGTTCGTTCTCCTTCGCTTTCAAAGTCGATGTCATGTACGGTAACCCCATTGCGCAAAGAATTGATAGACTCATTATATATATCACCAATAATCCCGGTCTCTGTTTTTAGGGTATTGAGTAAATTGGAAAAGTTTTTTTCCTCTTCATCAGATGAAGTACAAGACATAGATATGGTGATGAGAGATAAGAACAACAATATGGAAGTCAGTTTATATAATTTCATAATCGATGTTTTTTAGTATTTAGAAATTTATCATTGAGGGTATTCATAGGCTCCTATATCGACTGATGATCCTGCAATACGATGATTCCCTGTGATGTCGTAGAAGATATTTAATGTTTCAATGGCACTGCTCAGCCCTTTGTCTATGCAGCTTGAAGAACTCCGAAGACTAAAATCTTCGGTTCCTGAATTGATGTTAGTAAATTGAGGCCCGTCGGATGCATCGTTGTCGGAAGATAAAGAAATCACATTACTCTTGGTTGGCTCTTGGTAAATGGCATCTCCAGTCTGTATAGCACAATTATATAGTTTTACATTTGAGTCGGAGTATAATTGGTGGTATCCTCCTTTGGGTCGGGTGTCTTTGTTGCCCCACAGAATGGTGTTGTAAGCTTCGGTTCCTTTATCCATTCGGATACCACCTCCGGCTCCACCACCACCTTGGTTGTTGACGATAGTTACATTATAGAGTTTTGTGCCGTTGGCAACATGAACCACGGCTCCGGTAGAGCCTAACGAGGAGTTTCCATAGAAGAGGCAGTTTATAAGTTCGCAATTATCATAATATCCACCGGAGTTTTTCCCGTATGTATTGTTCCTGATAATACAGTTTCTAAGTCCACGCCCTTTGTATATCTCAAGCGGACCCATGTAATCTGATTGGCTATTGGCTCCTTCAAAAATGAATCCATCGATGAATACTCGAATTCCATTCTCATTGTTCCAGGCATTCATCGTCTGGAACGGACCTCCGATGATTCGTGATTTTTGGGAAAAATCCCGGTCTTTGCGTTTTACTTCATTCCCTTCGAAGCCACCGAAAACATTAACCTCTTTCCAGTTGAGGGTAGTGGTGATTTGATAATCTCCTTTGGCCACCCACAGTTCTTTCAATTTGGCATAGTCGGCAGCTGTCATACCTGCAGAAATGGTATTAAATGCTCTTTCCCAGGAACTTCCGTCACCACCTGCCGGGGCATCGGCTCTTACATATACTATCTCATTGGCTGCACGTTGAGCAATATAAATAGTATCGCAAGAGTTGTCGATATTCCCTTTCTCTCCGACAAGGATATAGCCGTAACGCTCATCATAGTCGAGGTTCTCGTCGATTGATACCGTTACTTTTACATCTGTCTTCTCGGTACTGTTTGTTGCCGGGATTGCACTCACCTTAATCCAGTTGGCCGAGCTTCGGGTCTCGGCTTCCCGGTTGAGTGTAACCAGAAATTCGTGACTTTCGCCGGCTCGTTGTACGATGCAGTCTTTTTCTTCGGGGAGAAGAGCCCATGCCACTAGTTCGTCTCGGGTACTTTGGATAATTGTTAACTGATTTTCGACCGTACGGTTTTCGTCAAAGAGTCTGATGGATTGTTGGCGGGTATTACCGGTTGTATTCATCTCGGCATGGATAACCATCTTCCCGTTTTCCGATTTCGAGATAGAGAAACCCTCACCAGAGATGGTTTCGAACTGCCAATCTTGTTCGGTGATGATGTCGACGATTTCGTCGCCGCCCTGACGGTTAAAATAGATAACCTTCTTGGGGAGTGTGATGAGGCTGCCCCGGCTCAGTTGGGTGACAGGTATTCTCTTGGAGAGTTGGTCCATCAGTCGTATTTCGATATATCCTGTACGGTTGGCCATTTCGGTATTCTCGGCAATTTCGAGAATGATGGAGTCGGGTTTAAGGGCATGGCCTCTCACTCGACGAATGTTTATCCAGTCGGCTTCGGTCTCGGCAAACCAGGGGTACGACGATTTCAGGTTGATCACTAGTCGTTCGGCCATGGGGCCGACCGAAATTTCGTCTTGAATAGTGAGTTCAGGCGTTATTCGGCGAACGATTCCGTCATCGTCGCACGAAATCATAGCTCTCATAAAAAAGGAGAGGAATAGCCCTAAAAGGAGATAAGAGAATATTTTGTTTTTCATCGTTTGTCGCTTTAATATGTTACTGTTTTTGAGTAATTATTAACCCATTCAAAACCTTTTGAGGTGTATTTTGAGAAAGCCTGTTAATCGTCTTGAATACAACACCCGAAGGGGTTTCTTCCCGTACTGAAAAAGTTGAGTATACACCATCGCTGAGATTGGTCGCTTGATAGCAACCCGCCCCTTGGCAGATGAGCATGGCGTCTCGGAGTCTGATTCCGGTAGAATATTCGGGAGTGCTACCTTCGACTACGAAAATATAGAACTTGGATGCATCTATATTGGTACCTACGAAAGTGCGAGCTTGGAGGGACATGGTGTTGTCATCAGCCAGAAATGCACCAAGATTTCCATCTTCCATAAGACGTTGTTTGCCTCCTATGGTATGTACTGCCTGCTGACGTAGAACCAGAAATTCTGAAACGGAACAAACCCGTACTTTACCGTCGCGAGTGACTACGACACAGTTGTCATACTCTTTCTCTGCGGTCTCTTTGATAGCAACGCCGTCTTTATAGAAGAGACCTTTGGCTTCGGTTGAATTAAATTCTCCCCCGTTAATGGCTAACCAAACTTTCAATCCGGCCTGTTCGGCACTCATGGCCTGTTCGGGTATTGTTTGTAATTCGTTGATTCCGGTCGTTTTATTGTTAGGAGACGATGCTGCTACTATGACATTTTTACTTAAATCGATGACCGCAATGATCATGCGAGTAGGTTTTTTCATGTACGTAAAAGAGAGGTCGGTGATTTCTATTCCATCACATAAATTATAGGAGGTTTCCGATTGGATACTTTGGATATATTCTACATGAGTTGCAATATTTTGCACCATAGGTGATTGGGCTCCTTTGGTGTCGAGAGCGTTGTCGTTTTCTCCACAACCGGTTATCGTTGTAATTATCAGGAGCGTTGTTAGTATACGGGTACTATGTTTTGCTAGTTGTTTCATAATCGAATATTTTCGGGTTGAAATATATTATTCCCAACCTGGGTTTTGAGGTAAAAGATTGGGGTTCAATGAAATTTCGTTTAGAGGAATGTTGAATAGATAATTCTTCTCGGTGAAATTTGGCTGATAGTCTATTCGAAGATCATAAGGCATGATAAACCCATCTTTGATAGGAACTTTGTCGGTGAGATAAGCCAATTCTTTAGCTGTATACATGTTGGATTTTGCTCCTCTCCTTGGACGATTTAACAAGTGTCCACAGTGCCAACGCAAGATATCCATGTATCGAAGTCCTTCGGCAAAAAGTTCGACACGTCGTTCGCGTCTGATTTCACGAATGAGGTAGGCGTTAGGCCCCTTGATGTCGGGATATTTTTCAATCATGTCGGGATCTTCACCCTCTGCCGGGGGAGTAGGTGATAGCATGAATGTCAGCCCGGCTCGCTTTCGGAGTAGGTTTATTGTTTTATCCAGTTCGGGATCTTCACCCAGTTCGGCTCCAGCTTCAGCTCGGATCAATAAAATTTCGGCGTAGCGGAAGATGGGGGAGTCGACACTACCTTTGAAGCGTAAATCTACATATTCGGCGGGATTATAGTATTTGGCAATGCAGTATCCCGTCGTGGAGGTTCCGTAATAGGGTCTGTCATCGGTTCCTTCCATGTAAGAGAAGATATTGGGCGCACCGCCTACTCTTTTCCCATTGACAGTTTTCCAAAGGTAGTAGCAGTCTTCGCCATCGGCTGGGTTGCAGATCGTTTGCAATAAGCGAGGGTCACGAAGTCTCATCTCTATCGAAGAACTCTTGTTTTTGTGACAGCTACATTGCGAGATGGGCAATCCTGTTTTTGCACAGAGGTATTCTTCGAAGCAGTCGCGGCTCATGCCATAATTGGATAAGGGTAAAGTACGGCTTATGTCATGGCCCATATTGATAGATGCGTCATATTCTTTGGAAAGAATAATTTCACTGTTCCCGGTGTAATTGTCTTGAATGAAAAGATTGTAATAGGGTTTATTCCCAGTGTTGTATAGGCTATATCCATATTCGGGTTTCATAAGTTCTCCGGCGGCATTGTAAGCCTCTCGGAGGAATTTTTCAGATCCCTCAAGATTCCGATACAGCCGCCATGTTCCTTCAAATAGGCAGACTCTTGCTTTAAGAGCAAGTGCGGCATCTTTGCTAACACGGGCTACATTGGTCTTTTTGGCCATTAGTTCTACGGCTCTATCTAGGCACATGAGAATAGAGTCCATGACTTCGTATCGAGAGTTTCGACCTTGATACAGTTCGGGACTATTAGTCGTCAGAGGTTTTGTATACCAAGGTACATCGCCGAAACGAACAACCTTGTTGAAATAATCCAAAGCTTTAAAGAAGTATATTTCTCCGGCATATTGGTTTTTAGCCGATTCCCCTGCTGGAGATCGCTGATAGTTGTTCAAGAATTCGTTGCACCCTCTGATAATAGACCATGACCATTGACTATCGGAGGTGGTGATGAGATTTTGTCCCCAAGCGATGTTATTGGCGCCGGTCGAATAGATATTATCCGATTGGCAGTCGATTGAGATGAATTCCATGGCTCCGTCGGTATTGGGATTTCCTTGTCCGATAATAAGTTTTGGATAGAATGTATTACAATATTGCTCCAAGGCAGAGGCATTTGCAGTCTCCCAATAGTGATTACTTTCGATTACATCCTCGGGCTTGAGATCAAGGTAGTCGTTACATCCTGAAAACAGGGGACTCAATAAAACAGAACAATAAAAAAATATTTTTTTCATAAGACTTGATACATTAGAAAGTGATGTTAATACCACAGGAATAGCTTCTCATAAAAGCATATTCTTTTCCAGAGTTGACACCGGTATTGTTGACCATATTATCTACAATATCGGGCGTCATGAATGGAGGAAGACTCGTTTTTTCCCATAAATTGAGTCCGCTGGCATATATCTTGACCTGCTCTAAGCGTAATTTGGAGAACCATTTCTTTGGAAGAGTATAGCTTATTGTTACATCTTTTAACCGGATGTATGCAGCATTCTGAAGATATTTGGTCTGTACCTGTTTGCTATGATTGAGAGAGGACGGACGTGGATAGTAGGCACTGGTATTTTCGTAACTCCACGTATTATCGATATGGTATTGGGTGATGTTTGAATTGTATATACCCCGTGAAAATCCCCAAAACAGGTCACTGTTGGTCCATAAGTCTCGTTTCCCTATTCCCTCGAACATGACTCTTACGTCGAAATTGTACCAACTGAATCCTCCCTGTAGATTGAAGTGGTATCGAGGGGTGGTATTCCCGATAATTTTTACGTCGCCGGGGTCAGAGAGAGTTACACTCCCTCTGTCTATTACCCCGTCGCCGTTAAGGTCTTTGTAGCGAATATCTCCAGGCTTCCAATTTGAGTAGATGAATTTCTGGACATAGTCCATTTCAGATGCTTCTACTTCGTTTGTGATGAATCCTTCGGTGACATAGCCCCATATTTCGCCTAACTTTTGACCTTTGTAGTACATGCCGCCTGCGATAGATCCCGTAGGATTATCATATTTGGTAATCTCTGCTTGATAGTCGGAAAGGCCTACCGATACATAATATCCGAATGGGCTTCCAAGCAGGTCATTGATATGGTCTCTCCAACTTATCTCTAGTTCCCAACCCGTTGTACGCATATCGGCGATATTCTCTTTTCCACCACTGGCGCCTAATACGGCAGGGTATGTTTTGGATCGTACCATACCGTTGACATCGCGTATATAGAAGTCGAAAGAACCACTCAATCGATTATTCAGCAAATTCCAATCGAGACCTATATTTTTAGAAATTACTTTTTCCCATGTGATGTTGGTGCTTGCTAGTGTGGGTTGATTGAGCCCTGTAATGATAGATCCGTTTATTACGTAATTTTGTAATGAGGAACTTAAGTAGCTGTAGTGTTGGTAGTAGCCATCGGTTACCTGGTTGCCTAAAGACCCGATTGAAGCCCTTATTTTAAGGTTGTCCAACCAATCTGCTGCTTCCATGAATTTTTCTTCAGAGATTCTCCATCCAATTGAGGCCGAAGGAAAGAATCCCCATTTATGACCAACAGCATATTTGGAAGAGCCATCATAGCGGCCATTCAGTTCGAGCAGATAACGCGATTGATAATCGTAGTTTGCCCGAAAAAAGAGACCTTGTACAGCCCAACTTTTTTTGGTTTCGGTTGTCGATTTGAATGTTTCGGCCATACCGGCAATAGGTAGTTCGTTGTCGAAGAGATCGGAGACTATAACTTGATTGGTCTCATAGCTTTTTTTCTCTTGATTGTATCCTACCATTATTTGAAAGTTATGATTTTGGGCAAACGATTTTTGATACTCAGCCCAGATATTGAATACGGAATATATTTCGTGTTCTTGGTTATTGGTAACGCCATTAGGGGTGATATTTTCTTCTTGTATGGCACCTCCTTCACGGTCGGGCATGGTTTGGTAAATGGTTTTTTTGTGAGCCTTTTGAGTATTGTAGTATTGGTTTTGAGTGAAATCTCCCTTTATAGAGAGTCCTTTAATAGGCTTTAAAGTAAATTGGGCGCCATACCAAAAGTCTTGAGTCTTATTGGTTTTCCTTCCCGATTCGGCCATAGTGCCAATAACACTGTTGACACCTTTTCTAATGGTTATGCCGGCATAATCACCATTCGGGAGGAATATAGGAACAGTAGGAAACATGCGATAAACTTCGTAATACCAAGTTTCGGATGAACTCCCTTCTTTATAGGGTTCGTCACTTCTCATGTCGTTGTATTTGAAATTTACGCCAAAATCGAGCCATTTGGTTATGGCTGTATTGTAGTTGAATGTCGCATTTAAACGAGAGTACGAGTCGTTTCCATAGCGGAAGATTCCGGTTTGATCTTTATATCCGAGAGATGCGTAGTAGTTGTTCCGTTCGTTCCCACCCGACAAACTTACATTGTGTTGTTGCATAAAGGCGGCTTGACGGTAAAATTCTTTCATCCAGTCGGTATTCGACACATATAGCCAACCTGGGTTGGAGGGTGTATTACGAGGGTCTTGAATCCCTTCGGTATCAACCATTACGCCGGGATTGTTAGCAGGATCGGCGATATGGGCATCGAGTAATTCTAAGAAACGGTCGCTGAAGTAATAGTCTCCCGGAGTCTCATAGTCCATCATTTGATTGACGGCTCGGCACCAAATATCGGCGCGAGGCATATCGGGTAGTCGGGCCGGGGTATTCCAAGAGAAATTGTTGTTGTAGTTGATTCGTATTTTCTTATTGTTGTCACCTCTTTTGGTTGTAATAAGTATTACACCAAAAGCACCTCTTGGACCATATACGGCGGCCGTAGAGGCATCTTTGAGTACCGAAATGTTATCGATGTCCTGAGGATTGATAAGGGACAAATCGGATATTTCGACTCCATCGACTAAAATGAGAGCACTACCACCATTCAGAGAGGTATTTCCTCGGATGTTGTAACTGGCAGCTTGGTTGGGTTGTCCACTATTGAATGTAATATTGAGATTAGGAATTACACCTTGCAGACCTTGGGCTACATTTGCAATAGGGCGATCATTTAGAATATCACCAGATACAGAAGCGACAGCTCCTGTTAGATTCAGCTTTTTTTGTGTGCCATATCCTACTACTACAACCTCATTTAGAGACGAAGATATTTCTTTTAAAGTAATGTGTATAGAGTTGTTTGACGGGGAGACCTTTTGTGATTGAGTTTCAAACCCTACATAAGAGATGGTTAATTCGGCTTCTTTGTCCGAATCTATTTCAAGATGGAAATTTCCATCGATATCGGAGATGGTACGCTCTTTCCCATTGGCTATAAAGATATTGACCCCAGGTAGAGGGTCGCTGTTTTCATCGACAATACGACCTGAAACAATGTATCTGTTCGGCTCTGTTTCTATAGGGGTACTTTGAGCTGTCGTTCGGCTCTTTTTAGCTACAATGATTTGTCTCCCTTTTATAGTATAGGTGAGATTTTGTTGGGGTAATATCTTATCCAGAACTTTTACGACAGGTTCATTCGTGACTTTGACATTGATGCGGACATTGGGGTCGATGATACTTTTGTTGAAAAAGAAGATATATCCACTTTCTTTTTCAAGGGCATGAAAAAATGTAACTAACGAGACATTCGATAGGTTTAATGTTACCCCCTTTTTAGATTCATTGGCAACGGAGAGGAAAGGTAAACTTATAAAAAAGCAAAATAATAATGTTTTCTTTAAAATAAGTGTTAACTGATTGCCGGTCGTTTTTAACCGCAAATTTAATTTCATATCTTTGGATAATTAAAATTAGTGAATAACAAAACGGTTTTTTTACTAATTGTTAACCGGATAGTATCTAGCCCATATTATCCGGCTTTTTATGTGTTTTTGCTGTATTATTCGTTGTTCATAGGCATTAGTAGATTGTTGTGTTTATATTAGTGTCGGATATTAGGGCTTGGGATATACTATTATTTTTTCTCCTTCTCGTCGATAGGCGAGAGGCACTGTATAAGCAATTGCTTCCAATACGTCGTCAATCGAAAGGTTCAAATCCATATTTCCATAGCAGGTATCGTTATTTAGCGAGGTAATACCTTCGATAGGTATATTGTAATAGCGCGAGAGTGATTTGAGTATGTCGTGTAACTTCATATCATTGAAGTTGATGATATCGTCTTTCCAACAGATGTAAGGTGTTACATCGACATTCCTTACATTTGTTTGTCCGCATTCATAAGCTAGTCTCTGATTGGGTGAGAGTTTGGTACGGCTTTCGCCGGTTGTAACTTCTACACTCCCTTTTACAAGGGTAACTGACGATTGTGTATCGATATGATAGTCCGAAACATTAAACTTCGTACCTAAAACTTTTACTTCGATGCGATTGGTTTTTACGATGAACGGGTGATTTACGTCTCTTCGCACATCGAGGTAGATTTCACCATCGACATATAAGTGCCGATTCTCTTCGAAATCGGATTTATATATAACTCTAGAACCCGAATTGATCCATAAGGCCGAGCCATCGGGTAGCGTCATGTGTGAGCGTTTTCCGTAGGGTACTATTATTTGGCTGTTAGTCGTTTTGGATTTTGCATTTATGTTGGCAACTTGTACATCATCGACCATGATTACTCCACCTTTTTCAATTGATATACTTGCCATTGTTTTGTCGACATTGATAGATTGATTGTCGTCAATGATAATTTGAATGTTATTTCCCATTTCTACCGAATCGGAGAGAAGGGCTAGGCAAGCATCGGGAGTTTGTACAAAGTACTCTTTTGATAAGAACCAAACACTTGTAGAGAGTATGAGCCCTATTGCTATACTGGCTGCAATTCCCCATTTCTTGAAACTACGAGATCTTTTGCGCTTTTTCCCGGCTCGTTTGTAGATATTGTTGAGTAGATCGTTTTTGTAAGAATTTATGAAAATGTTCTTATCGGGAGTTATTGAGATACTACGTATCATGGAAATAGCCAAATCTATTTTTCTCTCTTCTCCCGGATATTTTTTCTTGTAAGCTTCTAAATCAAAATCGGATTTTTGAGGACCATACTTTGCCCACAGAAAAAGTTCATCGTCGAGAATGAATTTCTCTATATCTGTAAATGTATGGTCCTTGTTCATCTTTTTATGTTTTCTCGCTTTAGAGAGGTCCTTTCATATAGAAGACAAAGCAAGGGGCTATTTTATACTCACAGGGATGCTAATTTTTTGTGGAGGATTCAAGTTATATTAGGATAATAATGGATACTTTAGTAGAGCTTTCCCGTAATTTTTGCAGACTGCGAGAAATAAGATTCCGAGCCGATTGAGTGTTTATGTCCATGATTTGAGCTATTTCATCGATTGTCATATCATGGATGAATCGCAGGTAAATAATCTCTTTTTGCCTTTCGGTCAAAGAGTCCATTATGTTCTTTACTTCATCGGTTAGAGCATATTTATCTTGAGAAAATAGTTTTTCTTCTATGGTATAAGAAAGTGTAAACTCCAGATTTTCGATATTGAGTTCGGTACTTCTAGCGTTACGTATCAGTTGATTGTAAATTGTGTTTTTCAGAGCCCTAAATAGAAAAGGTTTAAGTCGGGAGGTGTCGTTGAGGGTAAAACTCTTCTGGTAAAGTTTCAGAAACAGGTCTTGAATAGCATCTTCAACGACTTCTTGGTTTCGACTCAAGCGCCAACCATAGTGCATTAAATCATCAAACAGAGCATTGTATAAGGGAGAAAATGCGTCGTCATCTCCACATAAGAATTGTAGATAGAGTTGTTGAATATGTTTTTCTTTGGTTAACATTATGGCAAATTAGATTTTGGTCAAAAGAGCTCAGTGTGAATGAATCCTGTCGAAATACGGCGGAAATTTACAAATATATTTAAGTTTACCAAAATTATATTCCAATTTTTATGGTTAATATATCTATTCTCTGATATATACAAAAAAAAAGTCGCCCCGGGTGAGAGGCGACTTTTGCGGTGTATGAAGGTCTGTTTTTATCGGGTTCGTCGTACCGAGCGGACAGGAGCCGATGAGGTCTTTTGCTGCTTGGGTTGCTTTTGCTTTTTGGCTTTGGCCTCTTTCTGTTTCTTGGCTCGGGAGGAGCGCGAGGTACTTTTTGCCTTCTCCTGTTTGTCGGTGGTTACCTCCTCGCCGTTGGCCTGAGCCTCTTTGGCCTCCTGAGCTTCGCGGGCTTTGGCCAGCTCCTCGGGGGTAGGTACCCACAGGTTTTTGTTGAAATTCTTCAGCTGGGTCTCGATGCTGTCTTGAGCCTGTTTGAGCGTCGAGTCGTTGGGGTACATCTGCATGAGCGACTGGTTGCGCAGGTTCTGCGTCTTGTAGATTTCGCCGTCGTACATGCGCATCTGGAAGTAGTCGTCGTAGTTATACTGCGCGATGTTGTTCTCGTTGCTGGCCAGGATATACTGGCGGGCGATGTAGGGGCGGATATCGTTGTACTTGACCCAGAACATGGGGTATTTCACCGGCTCGCCGCCGAAGTCGCCGGTGCGGTGCAGCACGGGGCAGAGGGCCTCGATCGAGGGTTTCAGCTGCGAGGTGCGGCGGTCGAATTTCCACTTCTCCAGAATGTAGTACGAGAGTACCTCGTTGGCGGGGATGTCGCTCTCTTCGAGGGTGAACCGGGGGTTCTTCTCGGAGTAGCCCTTGGCCTCGGCATAGAGTATGTGGAAGCGGTCGAACATCTCGCGCACCTTGATGCGGTATTCGTCGGTGAAGATTTCGCGCCCGTCGAGGTATTCGTATGCGGCTATCTGGTTGTTGGCCAGCAGCTTCATGATGATTCGGAAGAGGTTCTCCTGATCGGCGGTCGACTCTTCGGGGTAGTAGAGCGGCAGATTCTTCTCTTTGGTGAGGTCGATTTGACGATAGATGACCCGCATCCAGGGGATGTCGGCGTCCGAGGCATCCTGGGTGTCGTAGAGCGACTGGGCCCGCACGCTCAACTGGGTGTCGGGCTTTTTGCTGTCGTTGGAGTCGCTTTTCTTGATTACTTGCGCTTGACCTCCCACCACCGAGAGCAGCAGGCCGAGGGTGAGGCAGCTTTTTATCAGGATATTCATGTTTATCGAATTGTATGTCATGTTATTAGCCTTAGTTTACAATTACTTCGATAGGCGAGAGGTCGCGCTCTATGCCGTCGGGACCCACGGCCCGAACTCTCGAGATGTAGAACCGCTTGCCCCGCGAGAGCCGGCGGAAGGAGTCTTTCTGCCGTTGCGAGAAGTTGGCTCCGTCGGAGACTTCGGGAATAGCATTACCCATGGAGTCGAAGAAGACCGTTTCGAATCGCAATACGCGGTACGACACGTTCAGCAGGTCGTCGTCGATGGCCGCCTGTATGCCGGGGGCTGCGAGCAGCCGGGTCTTGGGGAAGGGTTTCCCGCCTTTGTATTTCTGTTCATAGCCGTTTTCGTCCTTGTAGGCGATGTAGGGCATGGGGTCGGGCAGTTGCCGCACGCGGAACTGGGTGTTGGCTACCGTCTGCGAACGGCCGTCCATGGTGGCCGTTACGGTGATGACAGCGTTTTGTCCTACCTTGGAGGGTTTGGCAATCCAGTTGTCGCCTTGCCGGGTGAGGGTTCCGTTGGTCATCGTGGCCTGGATGGCGTGGTTGGGGATGCCGGGAACCGATATGCTGATGGGGTTGCCGATACCGGCGTAGAGTACGTTCATCAAGGTGGCCGAGATGGTGGCGCTGGGTTCTACTACGGTGTAGGACGAGGAGAACTCGTGGCGCGTCATGGAGCCGTCGCCCCGCGGAACTTCGAGGTATCCCTTGAAGTCGAATATGCCGGTGCTGCCGCAATAGGTCTCGTAGAGGCCGCGGTTCTCGTCGGGCAGGCGTTTGCCGTTGATGTAGATGGCCGGCCGCTGGGTGGTATCGATGGCGGCCAGCACGATGTTGGCGCTGTATTTGCCGCCCCGCATGATGTTTTTGGAGTTGGGGATGACAAAGGCGTTGAGCTGGTTCACGCGCACGTCGCCCTCGTCGATGTTGTTGATGAGGGTGTGCAGGGCCTCGCTCTCGGCGTAGCGCACGTCGCTCTGTATTTTGGTGAGGATGGTGACGGCGGCGATGACGGGCATGTTTTCAAACATGGTCGTCTCCCACAGAGAGGGGTTGTGTACCACTCGTCTGTTGCCCGAGTGAATCGAGGTCGAGAGGTAGTTTTCGATGGTGGCCCGTTTCACCGAGTCGGTCATGAAGCCGCTGATGAGGGTACGGTAGTCGTCGATCTTTTTTCTCAGTTTCGCACCTTGCCGTTGGGCGGGCGAGAGCATGATGTATGAGGCGGCCTCGAGGTCGTCCTGGCGTTCGATATTGTTCACGTCGCCGTCTTTACCGTCGGCTTTCTTGACGATGAGGGTCTTGAGCGAGTCGATGTAGTTGTACAGCTCTGAGGTTTGTCTTTTGACATCCAGCGATTTTTTGTACCACTGGCCGCCCTTTTCGGGGTTCTGGCTGTTGAAGGCCGCCAGTTTCTGGTAGAGGGCGTCGTTTTGGAGCGAAGCATTCGAGGTAGATCTTTCCAATCCGTCTTCAACTTGCTTGAATCCGTTGAGCACATCGGACGACACGTTGAGGGCCAGCATGGCAGTGAGGACGATATACATGAGGTTTATCATCTTCTGCCGGGGTGAAAGTCTGTTGTTATTCGATGCCATGTCGTTACTTTTGTTCGGGGTCGTCTTTGGGTTTCTCGGTCGGGTCGGGGGTGGGTGCGGGTGCAGGTGCGCCTCCCATGGGCCGGTACATGTTGATGGTCATGGCGGTGATCATTTTCTCGTAGACCGAGTTGAGTTGTTGTATGTATTGGGTCATCTTTTCGGCCTCCTGGCAGTAGCGGGTACTGTCCGATGCCGAGCGTTCGTACATGTCGCGTATGTTGCGCAGGCCGGTGTTCACGCGGTCGATGTTGTCGATTTGCGAACTGATGCTCTTCAGCTGTATCTCGTAGATGGTGTTCAAGCCGTTGATGTTGCGGTTGAGGGTCTCCATGCCGGTGACGTAGCCTTGCGAGGTGTCCGAGATGCCCTCGGAGTTCTCGGTGATGTTGCGGTACGACTGCAACAGCGTGTTCGATACGGCCGTGAGGCTCTCGGTGGTCTGGCGCAACCGGTCCATCTGCTCGGCGATACCCGAGAGTTGGGTAAGGTATTGCTGGGTAGCGTCGGTGAGTTCGGCCATGCGCGAGAGCTGGTCGGCTGCGGCCGACATCTTCTGGATGCTGTCGGTGAGGCTTTGGGTATCGGCTTCGCTCAGGTTGAGACCTTCGGGGATACCTACGGCCCGACGGGCGTCTGCGGCCGATACTTCGGGTTGGCCGCCTCCGGCATATCCACCGCCGTTACCGCCATTACCACCATTGCCGCCTTTGCCGTTACCGCCGATGATGACGGTTCCGCCACCACCGCCCGAGAAATCGGGACGGTCTTCGGGGTTCTTGCTGTTCAGCACGGGGAATACCTCTTCCCAGTGATAGGTCTTGGGCGGGGTATCGAAGGCCGAGAGGATGAACATGAGCACCTCGGTACCCATACCGATCGACAGCAGCAAGCTGCCGCCGGGGAGGTGCAGAATCTTGAACAGGGCACCCCAGATAACGACGGCGGCGCCTAAACTGTATGCAAAATTGAAAAAGCGTTGTCCCTTGTCGCTCGAAAGGAACTTTTCAATGCGGTTTTTATATCTTTTGTATTTTCCCATGATTCCTGAACTGTTTTATATAGGTGGGGTTGAATTATCTACGTACTTTGGCGAACCCGATCTGGGAGCGTACGCAGCGGAAGCCGATGTAGGAGCGTTGCTCGTTCTGGTATTCCCACATGCGTATGTCGGAACGGATAAAGTTCGACACATCTTTCCACGAACCGCCCCGTACCACCTTGCGCTTCATGCGGTAGGGGTCCTCTTTGGCGGCGTTGTACTTGTATTCGGGGTTGAGGTCGCTGGTGTTTTGCGAGATGGCCTCGGTGTAGGCCGTCGAGGTCCATTCCGATACGTTACCGGCCATGTCGTAGAGGCCGAACTCGTTGGGCGAGTAGGAGCCTACGGGCGAGGTGATGAGGTTGCCGTCCTTCACGTAGTTACCGTCGTCGGGTTTGAAGTTGGCATAGAAGCACCCCTTTTCGGCCATCGGCAGGTTGCCGGCCCAGGGGTATTTGTTCTCGTTCTTTCCGGCACGGGCGGCATATTCCCACTCGGCCTCGGTGGGGAGGCGGTAGGGCTCTATCACGACGGAGTTGCGGCCGAGCGAGCCCTTGAGCAGGGCGGTGCGCCAGGCGCAGAAGGCGTTGGCCTGTTCCCACGACACACCCACCACGGGATAGTCGTTGTAGCCGGCGTGCGAGAAGTAGAGCCGCACGTAGGGTTCGTTGTAGGCATTCTCGAAATCGTTGACCCATACCGTGGTGTCGGGGTAGATGTTGATGATATAGGTGTTGAGGAAATCGAACTCGCTGCCCAGGGGACGGGTGATGGTCTCGCGGATGATGCGGCCGTCGTCGTCGATATAGGCGGTGTCTTTCGAAATCATCACCACTTCGTCGTAGTTGGGGGTGTGGTCGGTGTTGAGGTCGCGCAAGGCGGGGTCGAGGCGGTTTTTCCGCTTCGAAGCCTCGGTATAGTCATACACCTCGTACCGATAGTTCATTTGCGAGGCGTCGAGCTGTTTCTGACCCGTAATGGGGTTGATGCGGTAGACGCTCTCGATGGCGCGGGCCTCGTCTTCGGTGGGGTTGCGCCAGGGGATAGCCTTGTCCCAGTTGAGGCGGGGCTTGATGGGGTTTCCTTCGCGGTCCTCTTCGATTTTGAAGACCTCGTTACCGCCGTAGGCAGGGTCGGCCAGACGCTCGCGGATGATGGAGTCGCGCACCCAGAATACAAACTGTTTGTATTTCGAGTTGGTGATTTCGGTCTCGTCCATCCAGAAGGCGTCGATCGAGACCGATCGGGGTTCCTGCTGGGTGCCCCAAACCGTGTCCTTCTCGGCGGGTCCCATCTTATACGAACCGCGGGAGATGAGTACCATGCCGTAGGGGGTGGGCTCATTCCATGCCGTACCTCCGACTCCTGTCACTTCACCGCTGTGGCGCGACGAGGGGGAGCACGATGCGAGGAGAATGGCGAGTGTGATATACACGATTATCTTTTTCATAGGCTACAGCTACATTATGCGTATGCTTTTATGTTTGTTCTTGTTCTTGTCCGACAGGTCGAGTTTCAAACGGTATCCGAGAAAGACCTCGTGGCTCCCGCTGCTGGCTTTGACGATAGCCGATGCCGGGTAGTCGTAGGCATATCCCGCGATGAAGTTCTTATATTCGGCACCTATCATGAATATGTAGGCATCTTTCCAGCGGTAGGAGAGGCCACCCCAAAACAACTTGTTGTATTTCAAGCGGCACGACAATTCGTATTGTGTCACGTTGAGGTTGCTTTTCACCATCATGGAAGGCTGCACTTCATATAACGTGTTTTTAATGGGAATATTGCTTCCGGCGATAAAATAATAGGATCGGCCGATATAGGTTTCGTATTTGTCCTCAAAAGTGAGATGGGGCTCGTTGAGGTGCGACACCGACAAGCCGGCATAGAACCAGGGGTGCGAGTACCACACGCCGAACGACATGTCGAAGGTCATGCCTTGCAGCTCGGTGGTGGGTATTCCGTCGTCGGTCGCCTGGTGATAGTCGCTCGTGGGGATGCTCACCTGGGTTCCGTCGAACCGTTCGTCGAGCATGCCCAACTGCACGCCCAGGCTGAGGACGCCCGTCCACAACTTCAGTTTGAAGGCGTATTGCGCCCCTACAATCAGGTGGGAGTAGAGACCCTCGGTCTCGGAGGTGACGACCAGACCCACGCCGTGGTTCTGTTTCAGAAACTTGAAGGGCATGTCGCCGGTGACGAAGTAGGTCTGCGGTGCTCCCGGCATGCCTATCCACTGTTGCCGGGTCGAAGTGAGTATGTTCAGTTTGTCGGTGCTGCCGGCGGCTGCCGGGTTGTAATAGCCGGGGAGCGCCCAGTATTGGCTGAACTGCGTGTCGATCTGGGCCTTTGCAGGGGCAAAGACCAGACAGCACAAGGCAACGACAACGATTTTCGCAATCTTCATACTCTCTTTCCCGGACGCTTTTCGGTGGCGTTCGTCAAAATCCCGGTATTTATAATAACTGAAAACAGCCTTTAAAATTGTTTGACACAACCGATTTCGGGCGCGAAATTACGAAAAGTGAAAGTATATGCGTGCTTTTTCGTCTCGAAAAATGTGCTTACAACCGCTCTCGGGGCGTTGTCGTCGGTTGTCTGTGGAGCTCGTGACGGACTTGGCTGATAAAAATCTGGAGCCGGCTTGTTTTTCTACTTTCGACTTTCTCATCTTTGCAGAAGACAAGATGCGGTTCGGCATAGCCAAAAATGAAAACTTGGCTTTCTTTTTGCCTCTGCTCTCACCTTTCATTATCTTTGTTACACGAAGATAAGATGCGTCTCAGTATAAAAATCAAGCGAGCTTGTTTTTCTACTTTCGACTTTCATTATCTTTGTAGGGCAGAAGGTTATCGACTGCCATTGGGTATATGGAAGAGAATTTGAAGAAAAAGACGACAAAGGCGCTCGTGTGGAGTTCGGCCGACAAGTTGGGGCAACAGCTGTTCTATCTGGTGGCCGGTATCATCTTGGCGCGGCAGCTTTCGCCTACCGACTACGGAAAGGTGGGGGTGCTTACCATCTTTATCGCGCTCTCGGGCATCTTGATCGATAGCGGTTTCTCTTCGGCACTTATCCGCAAGAAGGAGGCGACGCAGGCCGATTACAGCACGGTGTTCTATCTCAATATCGCCATCAGTTGCCTGCTCTACGGGTTGCTCTACGCGGCAGCTCCATGGATTGCCGACTTCTTCAACGAGCCCGACCTTACAGCCATCTGCCGGGTGCTCTTTCTGGTTATCCCCATGAATGCGCTCTCGCTCATTCAGCAGACGCTGCTTTTCAAGCACTTCAAGCTCTCGGTGAATGCGCGGGTCAACCTGTGGGCACTGGGGCTGGCCTCGATTGCGGCGGTAGTGATGGCCTACTGCGGCATGGGAGTATGGGCACTGGTTACCCAGACGCTGGGGTTGGCTGCACTGCGGGCCCTCTTTTTCTGGCTCTTTAACGACTGGCGGCCGCAGTGGGTCTTCCGCATGGAGTCGTTGCGCGAGTTTTTCGGCTACAGTTCCAACCTGGTGGTCTCGGGTATCATCAACAACGTGTTCAACAAAATCTATCCCATCATCATCGGTAAGTTCTACGGCATGACACAGACGGGCTATTATACCCAGGCCGACAAATATCAGGATATAGCCTCGTCGCTCATCAGCAACATATTCCGCTCGGTAGCCTTTCCGGTATTCTCGACCGTGCAGGACGACCTGCCGCGGCTCAACCGCATCTGCCGGAAGAATGTGCGGGCCATCGCCTTCTTCATTTTCCCCATCATGCTGCTCATGATTGTGGTATCCTACCCGTTTATCCTCCTGGTGCTCAAGGCTCAGTGGCTCCCTTCGGTGCCCTACTTCCGATTGTTGTGCCTCTCGGGTATCTGCTCGCCCTTTATCATTCTCTTTTACGATTTGTTCAATAGCTTGGGCTATTCGCGACTCAATCTCTTTATCGAGATTGGCAAGAAGTCTTATCTCTTTCTGGGTATCGCCCTGTTCTATTCGTCGGGAATTATGAGCCTTATCGTGTGGTGGGTCTCGTATTCGTTGCTGTCGCTGGTCACGGGCATATTTTTTGCCCGCAGGTTCATCGGCTATGGCTTTGGCGGATACCTCAAGGATATATCTCCTTATTTCCTGCTGGCATTAGGTTCGGCCATCGTTTCGGCTGGAGTCTACCTGTTGTTGCCGGGCGACGTGTGGAGGTTGTGCATTGTGCCGTTGGTCTACGCTGTCGCCTACCTGGGCGGAGCCTATCTGCTGAAGCTGGAGATGTGGCAAGAGAGCATGTCGATGTTGAAAGCCCGCTTGCAGAAAGGAGGTGAGGCATGACGTTACAGAATGGAGCTCAGTGCCCCCGGGTGCTCACGATTATCGTCTCGTACAACTTCGAGCCGTGGATAGAGCGTTGTCTGGGTAGCCTCGAGCAGTCGCACTATCCGACCGATGTAGTGGTGGTCGATAATGCTTCGACCGACCGCACGGTAGAGATTCTCGCTGAGAAATATCGATGGGTTCGTCTGTTGAGGAGTCAAAGAAACTTGGGCTTCGGACAGGCCAACAACTTGGGCATGAAGATAGCTATTGACGAAAATTACGACTATGTATTTCTGCTCAATCAGGATGCCTGGATTGAGCCCGACACCATAGGTTCATGGGTGGAGTTGTCGCAGCAGAATCCCGAGTATGGCGTGATTTCGCCGGTTCATTTCAACGGACAGGGCAGTCGTCTCGACAGTTCATTTGCCCGATATATAGGAGGTAAATTACCCATTTCATCGAAAAAATCGGCTCTCGTCGAGGTGACGTTCATCAATGCGGCATTTTGGTTTATACCCGTAACGGTATTGCGGAAAGTGGGTGGCTTCTCGCCCCTCTTCTTCCATTATGGCGAGGATGTCGACTATATCCATCGGGTTCGTTACTATGGCTATCGGGTGGGGTATGCTCCGCAGACAAAAGGGTATCACGACCGGCAGGATCGGCCTACACCTCGTGCCATGCAGATGCGCCTTGACCGCATCTATTACCTCACAGTGGTTGCCGATGTAAACGGCTCTCTTTTCAGCCGTCTGTGGGGAGGTATCCTGGCTCCGTGGAAACCGGCCTTGCGGGCTCTCTTGCGAGGGCGCTGGAGCGAGGTCCTTTTCTATGTTGCGGCAAGCGGTCGACTATTGTGGCAGTACAGCTACATTACCGCCGTGAGGGAGAGCTGCAAGCGAGGTCTCCCGGTATTCCTGGAATCTATTCATTCGAAAATACGACCGATATGGAATTAGCTCCTGTCATATTGTTTGTCTACAACCGGCCCGAGCACACCCGTATCTGCCTGGAGCATCTGGAGCAGAACAAGCTGGCTGCCGAGAGCGAGCTCTATATCTTTGCCGACGGGGCCAAACCGGGCAGCGAGGAGGCCGTGGCAGCCGTGCGCCGGGTGGTGTCCCGGCCCTGGAAATTCCGCCGGGTGACGGTGGTGGAGCGTCCCGAAAATAGGGGGTTGGCCGCCAATGTCATCGACGGAGTCACGACTGTGCTGAAGCAGTACGACCGGGTGATTGTGCTGGAAGATGACCTGGTGGTGTCGCCCTGGTTCCTGCGCTTTATGAACGACGCCCTTGAGACCTATAAAGAGGAGGAGCAGGTGTGCCATGTGACTTGCCACATGCTCGACCACAAGGGCCGCTTGCCCGAGACCTTCCTCATCAAGTGGTGCAACAGTTGGGGGTGGGGTACCTGGCGTCGGGCCTGGCAATACTTCGAGCCCGACGGGGCCAAGCTGTTGCACGAAATCGAGTCGCGCGGGCTCTGCTGGCAGTTCGACCTCGACGGCGGCTTTCACTTCACCCAGATGTTGCGCGACCAGATTGCCGGGCGCAACAACTCGTGGTTCGTGCGGTGGTATGCCTCGCTCTTCCTGCGTGACAAACTCATGCTGGGCACCGAGCGGTCGTTGGTCGACAACGTGGGTTTCGACGGCAGCGGCACCCACTGCAACACCATGCAGCTCTGCACGCAGACCCTCGACCCCAATCCCATCGAGGTGGTGCCCATTTCACCAATCAAGGAGTGCCAGCTTGCCCGCAAGGTCTATTCGCGTACCTATCGTTACAACTATTCCTACCGGCACAAACTGCTGGTATTTATCGGCAACCTGTGGATTCGATTATTTAAAAAGAGGAGATGAACCGATGAGAGACTTAACCCGCCTGGCCAGCCGCATCGTCATGTTTTTCATGCAGTTTTACTACCGCCTGGCCCACCATTCGCGTGTATCGTACAAGGCTTATATCAACGGCCGTACCCGCCTCGAGGGCTACAACACCATACAGGACAACGTGCTGCTGGCCGGGGCCCGCATAGGCCGGGGTACCTACATTTGCCGCGGCAGCAACTTCACCGATGCCGAGGTGGGGCCCTTCTGCTCCATCGGGCGCAACGTGCGCATTGTCAACGGGCAGCACCCCACCCATACCTTTGTCTCTACCCACCCCGCCTTCTTCTCGCCCCACGGCCAGCCGGGCTTCTCGTTTGTGCGGGAGCAGCGGTTCGAGGAGAGCCGCTACTGCGACCCCGAGCGGGGCATCAGCATCGAGGTGGGGGCCGACGTGTGGATGGGCAACAACGTGACGCTCATGTCGGGTATACGCATCGGCACGGGTGCCGTCATTGCCACGGGAGCCGTGGTGGTCGACGATGTGCCGCCCTATACGATTGTAGGCGGGGTACCTGCCCGTGAGATACGCAAGCGGTTCGACGACCGGCAGATTGCCTATCTGCTCGCCTCGCGCTGGTGGGAGCGCCCCTTCGACCAGCTCCGCCAACAGGCCGACAGCTTTACTGATATAGAGTTATTTATGAAAAACAAGTTATGATGGAGAGTCCGCTTTTCTCGATTATCACGATTACCTTCCATGCGGAGGCTACATTGCCCGCCACGTTGCAGAGTGTCGAGTGCCAAACCTTTACCGATTATGAGTATCTGGTGGTCGACGGAGCCTCGACCGACGGCACGGTAGCCCTGGCCCGGGCCTCGCGGGCCGTCACCTCGGTGACGAGCGAACCCGACCGGGGACTTTACGACGCCATGAACAAGGGACTGCGCCGGGCTAAGGGCCGATACCTCATCTTTCTGAATGCCGGCGATGCCCTGCATGCCCCCGATACGTTGCAGAAAATAGCCCGTTCCATCGAAAAAAACGACCCCGACATCGTCTATGGCGAGACGGCTCTCGTCGATGCCCGGCGTCGTTTCGTGGCCATGCGTCGGTTGCAGGCCCCCGAGGTGCTGACGGTGAAGAGTTTCCGTATGGGTATGCTGGTGTGCCACCAGGCTTTCGTGGTGCGGCGGGCGATAGCTCCCGAGTATGATTTGCAATATCGCTATTCGGCCGATTACGACTGGTGTATCCGCTGCATGCTGGCGGCCCGCACGATTACCAACACGCACGAGACCCTCGTCGACTACCTCAACGAGGGGGTTACCACCGCCAACCGCAAGGCCTCGCTGCGTGAGCGATATGCGATTATGTGCCGTTACTACGGCACGCTACCCACCTTCGTGCGCCACCTGTGGTTTGCCGTGCGCTTTGCCGTGGCCCGATTGACAGGCCGTGAATAGTAATATACAGCTTATGGAACAGGCACCGGCCACACCGCTCCCGACCGCTCCATGCGGTTACAGATTCATCACCTCCTGTTCGAATCGCTCCTTGTCGCCGGCTGCCTTGTTGCGTATCTTGCTGCGGTAGTTGTATACCGTGGCCAGCGAGTAGCTCAGGAAGTGGGCGATGCGGTTGGCATCGGTTACCCCCAGGCGGATGAGGGCAAAGATGCGCAACTCGGTGTTGAGCAGTTCGCCCGGTTTGGGATAGATGCGCCCCTCCTCGACCAGCAGTTTGTTGAAGTCTTCGATGAAGTTGGGGAAGAGGTCGAGAAACGACTTGTCGAACTCGCGGTAGAAGGCCTCGCGCTCGCTGCGCAGGAACTGGTCGGAGCGTATGGTCTTGAAGAGTTCGTCGATTTTGGAGGTCATGGCCAGCTTCTCCAGCGAACGGCGGTATTGCTCCAGTTTCTCGAGGTAGCCCACGCAGCGGTCCAGATAGCGGGCTATGTACACCTCTTTGATTTTGCCGATTTGTGCCAGCGTGGCGTTCGAGTTTTTCAGTTCGCAGTTGGCCTCGTACAGGCTCTTCCGCATGGCCGAGAGCTTCTTCATCCAGTGGTACAGGTAGAAGACCGCCACAATCAGCAGCAGCGACAATACGCTTATGCCCATCAACATGCCGCGCACGACCGACTGCTCATGCTCGTCTTTCTCGCGATAGGCCCGGTCGATGATGGGGTAGAACTCGGTCACCTCCAGGAACCGCAGGCGGGCGTTGCAGCTCACGGCATCCTCCATCGAGCAGTTCAGGTAGCAGTAGGCCCGGTCTATGTCGCCCTGTTCATACATCAGCCAGGCCAGTTTCTGCAGCGAGGCATACTCGCGTACCACCCGCTCCAGGTCGCAAATGGCGGTCTGTGCCAGGTAGTAGATCTGTTTCTCCACGTCGCCCTTGGCCCGATAGGCATCGTACATGGTGTAGTTGAGATACGACAGGTACTGCATGTCGCGGACCGTGGCCAGTTGCTTGTCGAGCATCGGGATAGCCTCGTCGGGGTTGCCGTTCAGAGTCAGCCGCTCGGCCATCAGGATGGTGCGGTCGGTCTCGTTCAGGGGAAATTGGGCGATGGAGTCGCGATAGAGGTCGGTCTTCTCCAGATACTTCTGCTTCACCTGCGGGTCTACGATGTTGTCGGCCAGCCAGCCATAGCACGAGCGGCAAGCATAGTAGTATTTGAGGCGGGTCTCCTCGCCCAGGCGACCGGGGGTTATGGTCTCCAACTCGAGCAAGGCATCGTTGTACATGCCCATTACACTCATCACCTCGGCCCGGCATATCGTGTGTTCGGCCTTGCTGTCGGGGAATATGGGGTCTGGGTTTATCTCCTCCTTCAGATTGAGGTAGCGGGTAGCCGAGTCGGCTTGATAGTGAAGGTATTCATAGAAAAGCGAATTGCAGAATCTGTATTTCTCCGAGGGAGATGAGGCTTGGCGCAACTTTTGCTTCAGTTCGCCGATTTTGGCCTCCTTGCGGGACCGGTAGCTCTCCTTCTGTGCAATCACGGCATCCAATCGTTCCAGTACCTGTTGTGTCTCTGTATTCTCTGCACCGGCCACGGGGCAAAGAATCAGCATCCATAGAGCAAATACAACCTTACGCATAAACAGTTTTTAATCCTTAATACAAATATATAATAAATTTTCCATTAAAAAATGAAAACGAGAGGGATTATTCTCGCCTTGCTCGAAGTTCTGGGAGCGGGTAGAAATCGAGTGGGGGAGTACCCCGGGGGCTTTGTGGCCATACACCCCCTTTAAGGGGAGACGAAATGGTTTGAAAAAGCGGGAACAGGCGTTGAAACGGTTTATATTTTCTTTCCTGTATAAAAATTCAATCGATTGTTTTACAATATAATAGACCGTTGCATGATTTATAAAAACATGTTGGCTCTCCGGCTGCGTTCACATTTTTTATATATTTGTATTACACCAATATTCTAATAGTATGAAAAGGACCTGCACATTGTTTATCATCATGTTTAGCTTCTTGATTTGGCCGGCTCATCTCTTTGCCTCTGCACCGATTGTAAAGAAAGTTGCCCCTACCTTCTGGTGGGCGGGTATGAAGAATCCGGAGTTACAGATTTTATTGTATGGCGACCGCATTGCCGCCTGCGACGTGACCCTCTCGAGTTGCGACGTAGAGCTGAAAGAGGTCGTGAAACAGACCAATCCCAACTACCTGCTGTTGTATGTCGACCTCTCCGAGGCGGCTCCGCAGACCTTCGACATTGTGCTGAAGAAGGGAAAAAAGGTCGTTACGGTCCCCTATGAGCTGAAAGCCCGCAGCCGGAACGGCAACGACATCGAGGGCTTTACCGCCTCGGATGTACTCTATCTGATTATGCCCGACCGATTTGCCAACGGTAACCCCAACAACGACGTGGTGCCCGGCATGTTGGAGAATAAGGTCGACCGCAACGGACAGTATGCCCGCCACGGCGGCGACCTGAAGGGGGTGGCCGACCACCTCGACTATCTGGCCGATTTGGGCGTGACTACCATCTGGCTCAATCCCATCCAGGAAAACGACATGCCCGACGGTTCGTATCACGGCTATGCCATCACCGACTACTATCAGGTAGACCGCCGCCTGGGCAGCAACGAGGAGTTCAAGGCGTTGGCCGAGCAGGCTCACCAGAAGGGGCTGAAGGTGGTGATGGATATGATTTTCAACCACTGCGGCAGCGAGAACTACCTGTTCAAGGATAAGCCCTCGACCGACTGGTTCAACTTCAAGTCGCACTATACCCAGACCTCATTCAAGACGGCCAGCGTGCAGGACATCCATGCCAGCGAGTATGAGCGTCGGCTGGCTACCGACGGCTGGTTTACCCAGGTGATGCCCGACTTGAACCACCGCAACCGCCACGTGGCCCGCTACCTGATTCAGAGCAGCATCTGGTGGATCGAGTATGCCGGTATCAACGGCATCCGCCAGGATACGCACCCCTATGCCGATTTCGACTTCATGTCGCAGTGGTGTCGCGAGGTACTCGACGAGTATCCCCGCTTCAACATCGTGGGCGAGACGTGGCTCAACAGCAATGTGCTGGTGTCGTTCTGGCAGAAGGACAGCCGGCTGGCTGCACCCCGCAACTCCAACCTGCCCACCGTCATGGACTTCCCCCTCACCGACCTGATGAACAAAGCCTTTGACGAGGAGACGACCGACTGGGGCGGCGGCCTCTACCGGTTGTACGACTACCTCACGCAAGACCTGGTCTATCCCAATCCCATGAGTCTGCTCATCTTCCTCGACAACCACGACACCTCGCGTTTCTACAAGAAAGCGGAGGATACCGCCAACCTCACCCGCTACAAACAGGCGCTGCTCTTCCTGCTCACCACACGCGGCATCCCGCAACTCTACTACGGCACCGAGATTGTGATGGCGGCCGACAAGAGCGAAGGCGACGGTATGCTGCGTCGCGACTTCCCCGGCGGCTGGTCGGGCGACAAGAGCGACTGCTTCACGGCCGAGGGGCGCTCCGACCTGCAAAACGAAGCCTTCGACTACACCCGCAAGCTGTTGAACTGGCGTAAGGGCAACGACGTAATCGGGAAAGGAAGTCTGACCCACTTCTCGATTATGAGTAACGTATATGTGTATGAGCGGAAGTATGGCGAGCATTCGGCCGTTGTGATTATGAACGGGTCGGACGAGCCGCAAGAGATCAACCTCACTCCCTATCGCGAGGTGTTGCCCGCAGCTTCGGCTACCGACTTCTTGAGCGGCCGCACGGTCGAACTGGGGGAGAAACTCTCGCTCGAGCCTCGCGAATCGCTGCTGCTCTGCTTCTAAACCGTTTATAATATTTCGGTGGATCGAAAGATTCAATTGTTTGTAAATAAGAAGTTTGAGAAGATAAAGCGTTTATAAATTTATTCTATCCGAATAGAAAGGGCTCTTTATCCTCTAATTTTGAAACCAAACTCAAACACGTAACAAGTTAACCAAAAAAACGCACCATGAATAGCATCAAACATCTCATCCTGGCCGGGGCCATGGTATGTATACCCATCCTGTCGAATGGCCAGCAGTTGGTTTCGCCAGACGGCAATCTGGTGATGAACTTCAGCCTCACTGCCAACGGGGCACCTGCCTACGATTTGTCTTATAAAGGAAAGCCGGTCATCAAGACCAGCACCCTGGGTCTGGAACTCAAGCAGGAGGACCCCAACGCACAAACCGACTTTCAACTCTCCGGTCCGAAAAAAATCGAAGGGCTGGAAGCCAAGGCCAATCTGATGAACGGATTCACGGTGGCCCAGACTCAGACGTCGAGTTTCGACGAGACCTGGACTCCGGTTTGGGGCGAAGAGAGCCAGATACGCAACCACTACAACGAGCTGGCCGTGACCCTCGACCAGCCTCAGAACAAACGTCAGATTGTCATTCGCTTCCGGCTGTTCAACGATGGTCTGGGCTTCCGCTACGAGTTCCCGCAGCAGAAAGAGCTCAACTATTTCGTTATCAAGGAGGAACACTCTCAGTTTGCCATGGCCGGCGACCATACCGCCTTCTGGATTCCGGGCGACTACGATACCCAGGAGTACGACTACACCACTTCGCGCCTCTCCGAGATTCGGGGGCTGATGAAGCAAGCCATTACGCCCAACTCGTCGCAAACTCCCTTCTCGCCCACCGGCGTGCAGACGGCCCTGATGATGAAGACCGACGACGGCCTCTACATCAACCTGCACGAAGCCGCTCTGGTCGATTACTCGTGCATGCACCTGAACCTCGACGACAAGAACCTGGTGTTCGAGTCGTGGCTCACCCCCGATGCCAAAGGCGACAAGGGCTACATGCAGACCCCCTGCCGTTCGCCCTGGCGCACGATTATCGTGAGCGACGATGCCCGCGACATCCTCGCCTCGCGCATCACCCTCAACCTGAACGAACCTTGCAAACTCACCGATACCTCCTGGATAAAACCGACGAAATACATCGGCATCTGGTGGGATATGATTACCGGCAAAGGCACCTGGGCCTATACCAACGACCTGTATAGCGTGCATCTGGACGAGACCGACTACTCCAAGACCAAGCCCAATGGCACCCACTCGGCCAACACCGAGAACGTGAAGCGCTACATCGACTTTGCGGCGGCCAACGGTTTCGATGCCGTGCTGGTCGAAGGCTGGAACATCGGTTGGGAAGACTGGTTCGGAAACAGCAAGGACTATGTATTCGATTTCGTAACTCCCTATCCCGACTTCGACGTGCAGGAGATTCACCGCTATGCCGCCGAGAAAGGGGTGGAGATGATCATGCACCACGAGACCTCCTCGTCGGTACGCAACTACGAGCGTCACATGGACAATGCCTACCGCTTCATGGTCGACAACGGTTACCATGCCGTCAAGAGCGGATATGTGGGCGACATCATTCCCCGTGGCGAACACCACTACGGGCAATGGATGGTCAACCACTACCTCTATGCCGTAGACAAGGCTGCCGACTATAAGATCATGGTCAATGCCCACGAGGCCGTGCGCCCCACCGGGTTGTGCCGCACCTATCCCAACCTCATTGCCAACGAGTCGGCCCGGGGTACCGAGTACGAGGCATTCGGCGGCAACCACGTGAACCACACCACCATTCTGCCCTTTACCCGCCTCATTGGCGGCCCGATGGACTACACCCCGGGTATCTTCGAGACCGATTGCAGCAAGATGACCCCCTCGAACACCTCGCGTGCCCGCACCACGCTGGCCCGTCAGCTGGCCCTCTATGTGACTATGTACAGCCCGCTGCAGATGGCTGCCGACATTCCCGAGAACTACCAGCGCTTCCCCGATGCCTTCCAGTTCATCAAGGATGTGGCCATCGACTGGGACGAGAGCAAATACCTGGAGGCCGAGCCGGGCGAATACATCACCATAGCCCGCCGGGCCAAGGGGACCGACGACTGGTACATAGGCTGTACGGCCGGTTACAACGGACATAAGTCGGAGCTCGTGCTCGACTTCCTCACCCCGGGCAAGAAGTACGAGGCCACCATCTATGCCGACGCCAAGGATGCCCACTGGGAGACCAATCCGCAGGCCTATACCATTACTCACAAGAAAGTAACCAACAAGAGCAAACTCAAACTTACCGCAGCCGTGGGTGGCGGATACGCCATCTCGATTAAAGAGATTAAGTAAATTTCTCCCCTCGTGAAAGAAGTCGAGGCTCCCGTCGGGGAGCCCGGCCTCTTTCTCTATCGCGGAGGCACACGGTATTTTCACAGAAGTCATTGATTCGTAGCCGCAAAGGCGTTATGTCTGGAGGGGCCCGCATTCGATGATTCCAATAATATTAAGAAATCTTTTTACTTTAAGCTAATAACATGAAAAGAAAAATTCTGAAAATTGCGAGCAAAATCCTATTATGGTGTATAGTAGGTTTCTTGCTACCTGCACATGCTTTCGCACAGAGCATGACAGTGAAGGGTGTTGTATTGGACAACACGGGTATGGCTATTATCGGAGCCAACGTCCTGGTGAAGGGAACTGGCAACGGAACGAGTACCAATATCGACGGAAACTTTACCATCAAGGCCAACAAGGGCGACATCATCGCCGTTTCGTACATTGGCTATCAACCTCAGGAACAACCCGCCAGCGAGTTGATGAAATTTGTTTTGCACGAAAACGAAGAGCTGCTTGACGAGGTGGTTGTGATTGGTTACGGTACGGTGAAAAAGACCGACCTCACCGGTTCGATTACCGCCATCAAGGCCGAGGACATCAACCGCGGTGCCGTCACTTCGCCCGACCAGATGCTGCAGGGCAAGGTACCGGGCCTGTTGGTTACTCCCGCAGCGGGCGACCCCACCGGTAGTGCAACGATTCGTATTCGTGGCGCCGCTTCGTTGAAGGCCAAGAACGACCCCTTGATCGTAATCGACGGGGTACCTGTTACGGCCGAGGGTGGTGCCGGCATGGCCAACCCGCTGGCATCGGTCAACCCCAACGACATCGACACCTATACGGTATTGAAGGATGCTTCGGCCACCGCCATCTACGGTTCGCGTGCTTCGAATGGTGTGATTATCATCACCACCAAGAAGGGCACCGGCAAAAATGTGCAGGTGAGCTACAACTCCAGCTACAGTTTGAAACAGAACAGCTCGACACTCGACGTGATGACGGGCGACCAATATCGCGACTACATGCGCAGCACTTATGCCGGCACCAGCCGTCTGGAGACCGTAGAGTCGCTCATGGGTACGGCCAATACTAACTGGCAGGACCTCATCTACCGCACGGCCTTCACGACCGACCAGAACCTGAGTGTCTATGGCAATGTGAAAGGCAAGTTCCCCTACCGGGTGAGCATGGGCTATACCTACGACGAGGCTACGTTGAAGGTGGGCGACAACCAGCGTGCCAACCTCTCGATAAGCATGACTCCCAAATTCTTCGACGACCACCTGAGCGTGAACATCAACGCCAAGGGTATCTACAACAAGGCCAACTATCCCAACTCGGGAGCCGTGGGCAGCGCCATCTCCTTCACCCCGACGCAGGAACCCTACTTCCGCAATGCCGACGGCAGCATCAACAAAGAGCTCTTCAACGGCTACTGGAACTGGAACGTGGGCGGTCAGGTAAGTACCAACTACGGCATCAACCCCCTGTCGCAACTCTACGACTATACCAACCGCAACGACTCGTGGCGTTCGTTGGGTAACGTGCAGTTGGACTATAAGATTCACGGCCTCGAAGACCTGCGCCTGAACCTGAACCTGGGTTACGACGTGGCCCGTACCGACGGCTACAAATATGCCGCTCTCGGGTCGGTAACCTCGGCTCGCAACAACATGTCGGGTCGCGACCTCTACGAAGAGTATGCCAACATCAACTCCAACACGCTGCTCGAGCTGTATGCCAACTACAACAAGCAGTTCGGTATCCACCACCTCGACGTGATGGCCGGTTACTCCTGGCAACACAACTATGTGAAGTACGACAACATCTCGTTCTATAACGCCAACCGCGACGAGGTTTACCTCGACAGCCCCTCGGACCGTCGTGAGTATTACCTGCTCTCGTTCTTCGGCCGTGTAAACTACTCGATCGACTCGAAATACCTGTTCACCTTCTCGTTGCGCGACGATGCCTCTTCGCGTTTCTCCAAGGAGAACCGCTGGGGTCTCTTCCCCTCGGCCGCCTTTGCCTGGAATATCGTGGAAGAAGACTTTATCAAGGACCACCAGACACCGCTCTCCAACTTGAAAATTCGGTTGGGTTGGGGTCGCACCGGTCAGCAGGACATCGGTATGGACAACTGCTACGCCTATCAGCCGCGGTATGTCATCTCGACCAGCCCCAACATGATGATTCCCGGATTCCCCGGTTTGGGCGACGGCGTTGACGGCTATGCCTATACCATCTCGCCCATGGCCTACAACAAGAATATCAAGTGGGAGACCACCGAAACCTACAACGTGGGTGTCGACTTCGGCTTCCTGAACGGCCGCATCAGCGGTAGCGTGGATGCTTATCTGCGTCACACCTACGACCTGCTCAACGACATCACCACGCCGCTCGGCTCCAACTTCTCCAACACGGTGATTACCAACGTAGGCGACATGGAAAATAAGGGTGTAGAGGTGAACTTGAGCTTCGTACCCATCGAGACCAAAGACCTGCACTGGGACATCAACCTGAACGGTACCTGGCAAGACACCAAAATTACCAAGCTGAGCAATGTGCCTACCGAGGACTATCTGGGCGTACGCGTCGGTTCCAACCTGAGCGGTACCAGCGGATACTCGTCGCTCTACCGGGTAGGCTATGCTCCCTACACCTATCACCTCTTCCAACAGGTATACGACTCCAACGGCAACCCCATAGAGAATGCGCTGGTCGACCGCAACGGCGACGGCCAAATCACGCAGGACGACCGCTATGTGACCGGCAAGAGCATCATGCCCTATTTCTATTTCGGTATCAGCACGCAAATCGTGTACAAGAACTGGGACTTCGGTTTCAATGCCCACGGTTCACTGGGCGGCTATGCCCTCAACAAGGTGGCCAAGGATAACTCCAGCGGTTACAAGGACGACTACACCAAGGGCTACATCGACAACCTCATGCCCATTTGCCAGAAGACCGGTTGGACCGAGAGCCTCACCGAGTTCCAGCACTTCTCCGACATGTTCCTCGAGGATGCCTCGTTCTTCCGCATGGACGACATCAACGTAGGCTACACCTTCGACAAAATCAAGAACTGGAAGGGCAAAATCCGCATCGGTGCTTCGGTACAGAATGTATTTGTCATCACCAAGTACAGCGGCCTCGACCCCGAACTCACGGTCAACAGCAGCGGCGAACTCGACGGTGTGGACCAGAACCTCATTCCCCGTCCCCGTCTCTACACCTTGCGACTCAACATTAACTTCTAACTACCCTAAGACACAGCATTATGAAAAAACTGATATATTATACACTGGCCATCGCAGCGACGGCGCTCTCGATGACCTCCTGTCTCGGCGACCTGGATACCGTACCTCTGAACGAGACAGACAAGACCGGCGAAACGGCCTACCAGAACATACAGGACTTTCAGCGGGGACTGGCCTACATCTACGGCTCCTTCTCGCTGTCGAGCCAGAACGACCCGGGAAAGGCCGACATCAATGTCGACGATGCCGGACAGAGCGAGTTTATCCGCCAGATTGTGGTACTGAACGAGATGAGTACCGACGCCATGAAATGTATCTGGGGCGACAGCTACATTACCGAGACCCAAACGGCTTCGTGGACAGCCGGCGGTAATGCCGCCCTGGTGGCCACCTACACCCGTGGTCTCATCACGGTTACCCGTGCCAACGAGTTCCTCACCCGTGCCACGGGCCGCGAGATGGACGGTCTGCCCGGGCTGATTGCCGAGGCCCGTTTCCTGCGCGCCTATGCCTATTTCGTGTTGATGGATCTGTATGGCAATCCGCCCTTTGCTACCGAAGAGAACATCGGTGGCGGTTCGCTGCCGACGCAGATAGGACGTCCGGCGCTGTTTGCCTGGATCGAGAGTGAGCTGAAAGCGCTGGCCGACCCCAACAGCGCCATGCCCAACGTAGGCGAGGTTCCCTATCCGCGTGCCACGAAAGGCAGTGCACAGGCTCTGCTGGCCCGTCTCTACCTCAATGCCGAGGTCTATACCGGCACTCCCCGTTGGGAAGATGCCCGCACGGCAGCCGAGAAGGTGATTGGCATGGGTTACGGCTTGTGCTCGAACTATGCCCACCTCTTCCTGCAGGATAACGGCGAGAATCCCGACGCTCAGAAAGAGATGATTTTTGCCATCGGTTACGACAGCAACCAGATGCAGAGCTGGGGCGGAACCACCCACCTGGTGAGCGGTAACGTGCACGATGCAGCCAGTCAGGCCATTGCCAAGGAGCTGGGCTTCGGCGACAACACCTTCATGTCGCCCGAGCGTTGGAACGGATACCACATCCCCAACGAATATGTAGAGGCCAACTTCGAGATGAAGAATGTCTCGTGGGGCGGTACCGGCATCGGTTACGACCGCGAGGGCAGCGACAAGCGCGCCTTCTTCTGCAACACGGGTTGTGAGAAAGAGTTCGACCTGAAGGTGGCCGAGACCGGCTGGCGTTGCTGGAAGTTCAACAGCATGGATTCTCAAAATCAGCTCCACCTCGACAACAACTTCTCGTCGGCCGACTTCCCCGTGATTCGTCTGGCCGAGATGTACCTCATCTACGCCGAGGCACAAGCCCGCCTGGACAACGGCATTACCACCGACGCCAAGGCCCTCGGTTATATCAAGCAGTTGCGCGACCGTGCCGGGCTCGATACTCCCGCATCGATCGACCTCGACTTCATCCTGAAAGAGCGTGCCTGCGAGTTGATGATGGAGGGTCACCGTCGTACCGACCTCATTCGCTACGGCTACTTCACCTCCATGAGCTTCCCCTGGCCCTACAAGGGCGGTGTGCCCACCGGAGCCGTAGAGATTCCGGCCTATCGCACCATATTCCCGCTGCTCGACAACGACGTGGCTGAGAACTCCAACCTCACGCAGAATCCGGGTTACTAATCATCACCACAATATCATCAATCCTCAATAAGAAACGATTATGAAACTATTCAAAAATATAGCATTATTCGCAGCGGTAGCCCTGCTGGCCGGCTGCGAAACGGAGATAGATACTCCGCAACTCAATGCGCCTGCCGACTTTGTGGCTCCCGTCATGAGCGATTGCGGCAACGTGGTTGTCAATGCCGACAACTCCGACGACGAGAATGTCATCTTCTCGTGGACTCCGGCCGACTTCGGGCAGCCGGTGCAGATACTCTATTCGGTCTATCTCACCCTGGGCGAGAAAGAGGGCTTGTTGGGAACGACCAACGGCACCTCGCTGGCCGTGAAGAAGGGCGACCTGAATGGCGTGGTGATCAATAGCCTGGGTGTGACCAAAAACGACAAGGCCGAGGGCGTGACCGCCTATGTATCGGCCCAGATTGCCAGTGCCGCCTATGCCGAGGTGGTGAAATCGCCCCTCTCCAATCCCTTCTCGGTACAGACCTATGCCGCCCCGCTTAAGTGGCTGTTCCTGTGCGGCGAGTTCAACAAGTGGACCATCGACCAGGCATCCCAGTTCTGGGAGACCGGTGGCGGAACCAATACCTACGAGTGCATGGTCGACCTCTCCATCCCCTCGGATTGCACGCCTACCGATGGCGAAAACTCCTACTTCAAGGTGACGGTGGCCCGGTCGTGGTCCGATGCCAACTGGGGTTACAGTGCGTTGCAGTCGAACTGGACCAACGTGGAGAACAACGACAACAACCTCAACCTGCCCATTACCGAGACCAACATCTATGCCTTGTCGGTCAATACCGTGGCCATGTCTATCACGCAGACACCCATAGGTAAGACCCTGGGGCTGGCCGGCGACTTCTCGGGTTGGGCCGACGGTGCCGATGCACCTCTGGTTTATGACTGGACCGACAATACCTGGAAGACCGCACCCCTCGAACTGGAGGGTGGCAAGGAGTTGAAGGTGCGTGCCGATGGTGCCTGGACTACCAACTGGGGCGGCGACGGCTCGACCAGTACCGATGTGCCCGGCGGTTTCGTGCTGGCAGCCGGTGGCGATAACCTCAAGGTGCCCGAGAGCGGAACCTTCGTGGTCGTGCTCCATGCCAACCGCACCCCCTATGTACTGGAATTTCAAAAACAATAAAACCGATAACCTTTAATCGATACAATCATGATAAAATATCTCAAATACATAGCCATAGCAGCCATCACCCTGATGGCCGCCACGGGGTGTCAGGACGACCCGGAAGATACCTTCTCGACCGCGCCTGTGGCTCCCTCGTTGCAAAACAACGGGAGCATCCTGATGACCCAGAACACCATGGACGAACCTATCCGGTGGGCCTGGACCGCCGCCCGTTTCCTGAAGGGTGATGTCACCTATTCGCTCTTCGTGAAGTATGGGCAGGAAGAGCCCGTGCAGGTAGGCGGGAGCACCACGGCTCTGACCCTCACGATGAGCAAGACCGCATTCCGCACCTTGCTGGAGGGCATTACCGCCATTCCCGAAAACTCGACCTTCGACCTCAACTTCTATGTCGAGGCTGCCGATGCCGAGGCGGTCTACAAGTCGGCCGAGCTGATGATGACCGTCTATTCCTACGGCAACTTTATTTCGGCCGTAGCCACACCGGCCGAGAGCGAGTTCACGCTCGACATCAACAACCTCACCGAGGAGCTCACGTTGCTCACCTGGGAGCCGGCCCGGCTGAACTACAACGAGGCCATCACCTACGACGTGCTGGTTAGCTGCGGGGGAGGCGAGCCCGTTACCGCCGCTACCGGTCTGACCGAAACCTCCTGCACCCTTACGGTCGACGCGTGGAACGAACTCTTTGTGAGTGTCGGGGCTGTCGAGGGGGCTGCCAGCGAAGTCTCCTTCACCGTGAAGGCCTATTCGCCTTCGTGTGAAGAGGGGTTGCCCTCGGCTCCTGCCACCATGACGGTGACTACCTACAAAGCCAACTTCCCCGCCTTCGTCACGTTGAAAGGTACCGACAAGCAGATACCTCAGAGCTCGGCTCAGAAGGGGTTGTTCGAGTGCTTCGTCAACTTCACCGAGGCAGCCAGCTTCACCTTCGAAGATGGTGATGCTCAGGTAGAGTATGGCGCTGATGCCCAGTTTGCCAACGATGCCAACGGTAACCTGGTGGCCAGCGGTGCCCTGACCGAGGGCGGAAGCGCCATCGGCGTAGAGGCCGGTTTGTACCGCGTATGTGCCAACATCAAGTTCAAGAACTTCATTCTGGTGAAGATCGAGAGCATGGGTATGATTGGCAACGCTACCCCCGGCGGGTGGGATGCCGAGACGCCCATGACCTACGATGCCGCCTCCAACACCTTCACCCTGAAGACCACCTTGACCGAGAGCGGCGAGTATAAATACCGTGCCAACAACAACTGGGGCTATGCCATCGACGGCGAGGGCAGCTTCTCCGACGGAACTCCCAATATCGTATTCGACAAGGCTACCGGCGAGTACAACGTGACTCTCGACGTGAGCAAGCACCCCTATGTGGCCAAGATTGTGAGCACGGCCTTCCCCACCGAAGAGTATATCTACGTGCCCGGTAACCACCAGACCCCCACGGCTTGGGATCCCGCTACGGCTCCGGCCCTGCGTTCGCTCGAGATGAACGGCATCTATACCGGTTTCAGCCGTCTGGACGGTGAGTTCAAGTTCACCCTGGCCCGCAACTGGGAGGATGGTGAGTACAACAGCACCCACTTCACCGATTATAGCGAGGGTCTCGCTCCTGCCAGCGGCAGCACCAACATCAACATGGCCAATCCGGGCTTCTACTACATCGAGGCCGACGTGATGACGCAGAGTCTCAAGGCTACCCTCATCGAGAGCTGGGGCCTCATCGGTGCCGCTACTCCCGGCGGATGGGATAGCGAAACGGTCATGACCTACGACGCCGAGAAAGGTTGCTGGAGCTGTACGGTTGCCCTCACGGCCGGTGAGATGAAGTTCCGGGCCAATGGCACCTGGGATTCGGGTGTCGACCTGGGCGGCTCTTTGGACGATCTCGTATTCAAAGGGAGTAACATTGCGGTGGCCGAGGCCGGTACCTATCTCGTAGAGATGTACCTGCAACGCACCAGCAGCGCACAGATGTACTGCACACTTACCGCTCAATAGCAGAAATCCGATAGCACAGAGAGACCGGCCGGACCCCGGGTATCCGGGTAGAGACCGGTCTCTCTCTTTTTATTCCCGATGACCGCAGCTCTCTTGCGGGAGATGTGCATCGCAATTTACGATTATGGACAAGACAGTATGAAAAAGTTTCTATTCTCATTTCTGGTAGGGTGTAGCCTGTTGTTCGCCGGTACGGCGTGCACCGAAGAGCACTTTGTCGGCGACGATAACGGGGCCGGCGGTTCGGGCCAATGGACCGATGTGGTTCCCTCGCCCGACGAGTGGGACGGTACTCCGCGGGCCGACATCACCTATCAGTTGCTCGTCTACTCATTTGCCGACAGCGATGGCGACGGTACGGGCGACTTCAACGGCATCACCGCCAAACTCGATTACTTGCAACAGTTGGGCATCACGGCCATCTGGTTGTCGCCCATACACCCCGCCATGTCGTACCACGGTTACGACGTGACCGACTATACAGCGGTGAATCCGCAATACGGCACCCTCGACGACTTCGACCGGCTGGTGAGCGAGGCCCGGGCGCGGGGCATCACCATCTATCTCGACTACGTGATGAACCACACGGGTCGCAATCACCCCTGGTTTACCCAGGCCACCTCGTCGCTCGACAATCCCTATCGCGATTATTACACCTTTTCGCAAGACCCGGCAGCCGATATTCAGGCCGGTCGGGTGCCCATGATTGCCAGCGAGGGGGCAGCCGGCTATAAGTCGGGCGAATGGTTTGCCGTGCCTACCGAGGCCGGCGGCTACTACACCTTTACCCTCGACTGGAGCTCGCCGTCGCAACCCACGGTCACGGTGACCCAGGCCACCCGGGCCGATGTCGACGCCGACAACACGAGCCCTTCGACCAGTAGCGACAAGTATCTGTACTACGGCGATGCCGTCTGCAAAAAGTTCTACGACAAGGGAAACGGCATCTACGAGCTGACGGTCGACTTTGCCTCGTCGTGGGGATTCCTCATTCGCACCAGCAACACCCAGTGGGGCAACTACAAATATGGTGCGGCCCGGCAGGGCGACCAGGCCCGGTTGGGAGAGCCCTTTGCCCTGAAGCAGGGCGAGAATGCCCAGAATATTTTGCTCGAGGGGATGGAGATGTGGTATTTCCACTCGGCTTTCGGTACCGACTGGTTTGCCGATTTGAACTACGGTCCCGTAGACCAGGCGGCCGAGTCGCCCGCCTATCAGGCCATCAGCCGTGCGGCCAAGGGTTGGATAGACCGTGGGGTAGGGGGCTTCCGCCTCGATGCCGTGAAGCACATCTACCACAATGCCACCTCCGACGAGAACCCCCGTTTCCTACGCCTCTTCTACGACGACATGAACAGCTATTACAAGCAGCAGGGCCACACCGACGACTTCTACATGGTGGGCGAGGTGCTCTCGGAGCACAACGAGGTGGCACCCTATTATCAGGGGTTGCCCGCCTTGTTCGAGTTCTCGTTCTGGTATCGGGTAGAGTGGGCCATCAACAACAACCAGGGCTGCTATCTGGTCAAAGACCTGCTTTCGTATCAGGAGGAGTATGCCGCTTATCGACCCGACTATATCCGGGCGACCAAACTGAGCAACCACGACGAGGACCGGGCGGCCTCGAAGCTGAACCGCTCGGCCAACAAGTGCCGCCTGGCTGCGGCCGTTTTGCTCACGGCACCGGGTTCGCCCTATATCTATTATGGCGAAGAGCTGGGCATCTATGGCACCAAGGCGAATGGCGACGAGTATGTGCGCAGTCCCATGCTCTGGGGCGACAGCTACACCACGAGCTACACCTCCAAGGTAGACCCCTCGGTGGCTTCGCAGGTGAAGCCGGTGAGCGAGCAGCAAACCGATGCGGCTTCGCTCCTGAACACCTATCTCACTTTTGCTCACGTGCGGCAGACCTATCCGGCTTTGGCCTCGGGTACGATGTCGCGGCACGAGGTCTATAACGAGGAGAATACGCAATATCCCACGGTTGCCGCCTGGTATATGACGGCGGGCGACCAGCGGGTACTGGTCGTGCACAATTTCGGGAGTGCTATTATCAGTCTGCCGCTTCTCGACCCGATAGAGAAGGCTGTAGCCACATCGGGTTCGGTGGCCTCGAAGGTAGAGGGCGAGACGACTACCCTCAGGCTGGGGGCCTATTCGTCGGTAGTCTATCTGTTGAAGAACAACTGACCGGGTGTCGGGCGCTTGAGAGCCCCGACCGACGGTGGAAACGTGATAGTGTAATTGGTAAGCGACGGCCTCTTTGCGGGGCCGTCGCTTGGTTTATAGCGGGTTGCCCGAAGGTCCTGGAGTCCCGTTTCTCTCTTGGACTTTGAATAAGTCAGGATGCGGTTTGGCAAAAAAACTCAAACAAGTTTGGCTTTTTTGCGCTCACCTTTCGCTATCTTTGGATAAGCCAGGAGTCGGTTCGGCAAAGTCAAATGTTGAAAACTTCGTTTTCCATTTGCCTCTGCGCTCACCTTTCTGCTTATCTTTGGATAAGATAGGATGCGGTTCGGCAAAAAAACTCAAACAAGTTTGGTCTTTTTGCGCTCACCTTTCACTATCTTTGGATAAGATAGGAGTCGGTTCGGCATAGACAAATGTTGAAAACTTCGTTTTCCATTTGCCTCTGCACTCACCTTTCACTATCTTTGTACAAAATGCCGAAAACCGTGCGGGAACCGGGATACCGACCGTGCGGAAATCGGTGGGGGAAATACCCCTAAGGTTGTATTTAACTGGATAGAAATTAAGGAAATATGGAGAAGAAATTCAAACGTACGCTGGTTACGACCGCATTGCCCTATGCCAACGGTCCTGTGCATATAGGTCACTTGGCAGGTGTGTATGTACCGGCAGATATCTACACACGGTATCTGCGCTTGAAGGGCGAAGATGTGATTATGATAGGCGGTAGCGATGAGCACGGTGTGCCCATCACCATCAAGGCCAAAGCCGAGGGGGTGACCCCGCAGGATATTGTGGACCGCTACCACAACATTATTAAGAAATCGTTCGAGGAGTTTGGCATATCGTTCGATATTTACTCGCGCACGACTTCGGCCATCCACACGCAGATGGCTTCCGATTTCTTCCGCAAACTGTACGACAAGGGTGAGTTTATCGAGAAGACCTCGATGCAGTATTACGACGAGGAGGCCAACCAGTTCCTCGCCGACCGCTATATCACGGGTACCTGTCCGCACTGCGGCAACGAGCACGCCTATGGCGACCAGTGCGAGGCTTGTGGTACTTCGCTGAATGCGACCGACCTCATCAATCCCAAGTCGGCCATCACGGGCAACAAACCGGTGTTGCGCGAGACGAAACACTGGTATCTGCCGCTCGACAAGTGGGAGCCCTTCCTGCGTCACTGGATTCTCGATGAGCACAAGGAGTGGAAACCCAATGTTTACGGCCAGTGTAAGTCGTGGCTCGATATGGGGCTGCAACCTCGCGCCGTGAGCCGCGACCTCGACTGGGGTGTGCCGGTGCCGGTCGAAGGGGCCGAGGGCAAGGTGCTCTATGTGTGGTTCGATGCTCCCATCGGTTACATCTCGAATACCAAGGAGTTGCTGCCCGATACGTGGGAGCTCTACTGGAAAGACCCCGAGACGAAGATGGTGCACTTCATCGGCAAGGACAATATCGTGTTCCACTGCATTGTATTCCCGGCCATGCTGAAGGCTGAGGGCAGCTACATCTTGCCCGACAATGTGCCGGCCAACGAGTTCCTCAACCTCGAGGGCGACAAGATTTCGACCTCGCGCAATTGGGCCGTATGGCTGCACGAGTATCTCGAGGACTTCCCCGGCAAGCAGGACGTGCTGCGCTATGTGCTCACGGCCAATGCGCCCGAGACGAAAGACAACGACTTTACCTGGAAGGACTTCCAGGCCCGCAACAACAACGAGCTGGTGGCTATTCTGGGCAACTTTGTGAACCGTGCCCTGGTGCTTACCCACAAATATTTCGACGGCAAGGTGCCCGAGGCCGGCGAGTTGACCGACTACGACCGCGAAACCTTGAAGGAGTTTGCCGACGTGAAGGCTTCGGTAGAGAATTATCTCGACCACTACCGCTTCCGCGATGCCCTCAAGGAGGCCATGAACCTGGCCCGTATCGGCAACAAGTATCTGGCCGATACCGAGCCCTGGAAGTTGGCCAAGACCGACATGCCGCGGGTGGCTACCATCTTGAATCTGGCTTTGCAGATCACGGCCAATCTGGCGATTGCCTTCGAGCCCTTCCTCCCCTTCTCGGCCGAGAAGTTGCGCGGCATGCTTCACATGGGTCACTGCGACTGGAACATGCTGGGTCGTACCGACATTCTGCCGGCCGGGGCCGAACTGGGCAAACCCGAACTGCTCTTCGAGAAAATCGACGACAGCGTAATCGAGGCTCAGGTGAACAAACTGCTGGAGACCAAGAAGGCCAACGAGCTGAAGAATCACAAGGCTGCACCGGTGCGCGAGAATGTGGCCTTCGACGACTTTGCCAAACTCGACATCCGCGTAGGCAAAGTGCTCGAGTGCCAGAAGGTGCCCAAGGCCGACAAGCTGCTGCAGTTCCGCATCGACGACGGTCTGGGCGGCCGCACCATCGTGTCGGGTATTGCCAAGCACTACAAGCCCGAGGATCTGGTGGGCAAGAATGTCTGCTTCGTGGCCAATCTCGAACCCCGTAAACTGAAGGGCATCGAGTCGCAGGGCATGATACTCTCGGCTGAGGATGCCGATGGCCGACTGATTGTCATCTCGCCGGCTACCGACGAGATTGCTCCGGGTTCGGAGGTGAAATAGAGACGTACGATAAAATCGTGATACAGAAAGAGCCCCGCACGAATCATCCGTGCGGGGCTCTTTTCGTATGGTTGAAGAAGAGAGCGAGAGACTCGTAGAGCCCTATTTCGGCTCTTCTGTGGCTTTATCGGTTGTTGTACTGGAGTATCTCCTCGATGATGTCGCGACGGTTGTAGAGGCGCGGAATCTTGTGCTGGCCGCCCAGTTTGTTGTGGTCGCGCAGCCAGTCGTCGAATATGCCCGGTTTGGCCGGGATTACCTCGAGGCACTCGAGGGCGATGCTCTTGAATCGCTTGGCTTCGTAGTCGGAGTTGAGGTTTTGCAGGTTCTGGTCGAGCCGTTGGGCAAACTCCTCGACCGGTACGGGCAGTTTGCTGAACTCGATGAGCCACTGGTGCCGCCCCTTGCTGTGGTCGGTCATGTATACCGGGGCTGCCGTGTAGTTGAGCACGCTGGCGCCCGTCTGCTCGCAGGTGCGGGCAATGGCCTGCTCGGCATTGTCGACCATCAGCTCCTCGCCGAAGGCGTTGATGTAGTGCTTGGTGCGGCCCGATACACAGATCTTCAGCGGGTGGGTCGAGAGCACCTTCACGGTGTCGCCCATGCGGTACCGCCACAAGCCGCCGTTCGAGGTGATGACCAGTTCGTAGTTGTGCCCGGCCTCCACCTCCCACAGGGGAACCGCCTGCTCGAGCGCTCCGCCCAGGGGGATAAATTCGAAGAAGATACCCAGGTCGATGAGCAGCAGCATGCCGGGTGTGGTCAGGTCGTTCTGCACGGCAAAGAAGCCCTCCGAGGCGTTGTAGGTCTCGACATAGTGCATCCGGGGGCTGGAGATAAGCTGGCGGTATTGCTCGCGATAGGGGGCAAAGCTGATGCCTCCGTGGAAAAACACCTCGAGGTTGGGCCACACCTCCGAAAGGTCCTGCCGTCCGCTCTTGTTCAGGATATGCTTGATGAGGACCAGGAACCACGAGGGGACCCCCGAGAGGTTGGTGATGTCGCGCCGGCCGATGGTGCTGTTGGCGATGGCCTCGAGTTTGGTGTCCCACTCGCTCATGAGGGCAATCTTTTTCGAGGGCACCCGGATGAGGTTGACCAGCGGGCTGATGTTCTGGATGAGGATGGCCGAGAGGTCGCCGCAATAGGCCTGCCCGAAAGGATTCTGTGCCCGGCTGCCTCCCAGTATGAGCCCTTTGCCCGAGAAGAAGCGGCTTTCGGGGTTGGCTCGCAGATAGAGGGCCACGCAATCGGCTCCTCCCTGATAGTGGCAATAGCGCAGCGCCTCGGCGCTCACGGGGATGAACTTGCTCTTGTCGTTGGTCGTGCCCGACGATTTGGCAAAGTGCCGTATGGGGGTAGGCCACAGGATATTCTGCTCGCCTTGCATCGTGCGTTCGATGTAGGGCTTCAGCTCCTCATAGCCGCTGATGGGTACGCGCTCGGTGAAACTTTTGTAGGAGTTTATTTCGTCGAACCGGTAGGTGGTGCCCAGTCGTGTTTTCCGGGCCTTTCGCAGCAGGTCGATCAGTGTTTTTTGTTGTATGATGTCGCCATATTCGGCATAGCGATCGATTTGGGCGAGTCGTTTGTCAAATACCGGGCGTAACCACTTCGTGAGATTCATTTGTCGCAAGTTTTCAATGCGGAGCAAAAATAAAAAATTCTCGTGTGATTCCTATCGTAGGCTTGTGATTTTTATATGACAATCTCGGGATTGTCGTTTTTGTGGACGGTTGCCAGTACCATTTGCCGAAACTCTTTGTCTTTGTGGAGCCGGCCTATGGCAATGTGGGCCGCATTCTGTTGCGACTCTTTTTTGGAGTATCCGATACCGATGCCGCCCGAGATGCCGCCCAGCAGGGCTTGCGACTGGAATACCGGGTTGTTGTTCTGGTCGACCAGCGTTTCGACCAGGGCAAACTGGATGTCGATTTTGTGTTTCTGGCACCACTCGATAAGTCGTGATTTGAAGTTGCTCTCCTCTTTCGAGAGTTTGTCGAGGTCGATAAACGAGTCGATGATGCGTGTCTCGACAAACCGCTTGCAAAACTCATATCCCTGGTCGAGGTAGATGGCGCCGATGAGGGCCTCGAAGGCATTGCCATACAGGTAGCTGTTGTGCGAGCTGATGTGCATGGAGCAGGTGATAAAGCGGTCGAGCCCAATCTTCAGGGCAATCTCGTTGAGCGACTCGCGCTTGACAATCTTGGCTCGCGTGTTGGTGAGGAACCCCTCCTTGCGGTCGCCGAACCGGTGGAAGAGGATGTCGGCCACGATGGCATCGAGAATGGCGTCGCCCAGGAACTCGAGGCGCTCGTTGTTGATGCGTTTCCCCTGTTCGCAAATCGACGAGGAGCTGTGCAGGCAGGCCACCTCGTACAGGTGTATGTCGTTGGGCCAGAACCCCAACAGGTCGTGGTATAGAACATAAGGCTCCTTATGACGAAGCATAAGGAGCCTTATACGGTTATAAATCGTTTTAAGCACGTTTATTTCGTGAATTTCTTTACGATTATGCTGGCATTGTGTCCGCCGAAACCAAAGGTGTTGGACAGAGCGGCGTTTACTTCGCGTTTCTGTGCCTGGTTGAATGTGAAATTCAACTTGCTGTCGATTTCGGGATCGTCGTCGCCCTCGGCATGATTGATGGTGGGAGGTACGATGCTTTCGTCGATAGTCTTCACGCAGATAAGAGCCTCGAGTGCGCCGGTAGCGCCCAGCAGGTGACCGGTCATCGACTTGGTCGAGCTGATGTTGAGGTTATAGGCGTGATCGCCGAATACTTCCAAAATCGCTTTGGCTTCTGATTTGTCACCGACGGGGGTCGATGTACCGTGCACGTTGATGTAGTCGATCTCTTCGGGAGCCATGTGGGCATCGTCGAGAGCGTTTTGCATCACGAGTTTGGCACCTAAGCCTTCGGGGTGAGTAGCCGTCAGGTGATAAGCGTCGGCCGACATACCGCCACCTACGACTTCGGCATAGATTTTAGCCCCACGGGCCAATGCGTGTTCCAGTTCTTCAAGAATAAGGCAGGCACTACCTTCACCCATTACGAAGCCGTCGCGCGAAGCGCTGAACGGACGCGATGCCGTCGTGGGCGAATCGTTGCGGGTAGAGAGTGCGTGCATGGCATTGAATCCACCTACTCCCGATACTGTGATTGCAGCTTCGGCACCACCCGATACGATCAAGTCGGCTTTGCCCAGACGGATATAGTTATAAGCGTCGATAAGGGCATGGGTGGACGATGCGCAGGCCGATACGATACCGAAGTTGGGACCCCGGAAACCGTACTGCATGGAGATTTGTCCTGCGGCAATGTCGGCAATCATCTTGGGAATGAAGAAGGGGCTGAAGCGCGGCCCTTTTTCGGGGGCAACGGCATAGTTTCCTACCTCTTGCTCAAAGGTGCTGATACCGCCGATACCGGCCGAGAAGATAACACCGGCACGGTCTTTGTTTACTTTCTCGAGGTCGAGACCCGAGTCGGCCATGCTCTCTTGCGTAGCGGCCAGAGCAAACTGGGTATAGCGGTCGAGTTTACGAACCTCCTTGGCGTTGAAGTATTTCAGCGGGTCGAAGTCCTTTACCTCGCAAGCGAATTGAGTCTTGAATTCAGATGCGTCGAAAAGCGTAATAGGTCCTGCTCCGCTTACTCCTTTCAGCAGGTTGTCCCATGTCGTGGGGACATCGTTTCCCAGCGGAGTGATTGCGCCAAGACCTGTTACTACAACTCTTTTAAGCTCCATAAAATTATTTATTCTCTTTCTCTGCGATAGCTTTTTCGATGTGAGCGATAGCCTCACCTACAGTCGTAATTTTTTCTGCTTGATCGTCAGGGATCTTGATGTCGAACTTAGTCTCGAACTCCATGATCATTTCAACAGTGTCCAAAGAATCGGCACCGAGGTCGTTGGTGAAGTTGGCTTCGGGAGTTACCTCTGATTCTTTAACACCCAATTTTTCTACGATAATTTCTTTTACTGTTGATGCTACGTCAGACATAATTTTCAAATTTTAATTAATAAATAAATTAACGTTCTTATTTTTTGCAACTGCAAAGGAATATATTTTTCTCCGAACAAAAAAAATTTTCCCTTATAAATTACTCATTTTTTGCACATTTATCGGGTTTTTGTGCAAAAATAAGCCACTTTTATCCTCTTCTATGTTCTAAAACAGTCTCTTTTTGTTGTGTGGGACAATACTTTTTCTTTAAGTCCCGGCTATAAATATGTGTATATTTATTCAATGCAAAAGCCTAATTTTTCTAAAATGATACGGTCGGTTGTCGATGCTCCCGCTACGTGGTAGGCTCCGAATTCCCGCCGCAACGGATAGAGTCCGCGTTGCATCTCGAAGGTCTCGGGCGACTTGCGCAGCCTGAGGTCGTCGTCGAAGGGGTTGTAGGTGTCCCACACCGCCTTTTGCAGAGGCGTAGGTATACCGGCGAGGTCGATATGCGGTTGCGCCGGGGCAGGGGGAGCGATGTGTTGTGTGGGAATGTTGCACCCGATCCACCGGCTCACGGCCTCGACAATCATGCGGGTAGCGGTCGACTTGCCGTCGGCCGAATATCCGGCGATGTGGGGGGTGGCGATGAAAGCCTGTTCGAGCAGTTCCCGGTCGATGCGGGGTTCGTTTTCCCAGCAGTCGAGCACGACGGCTGCCACCTGCTTCTGCTTCAAGGCCTGTTTCAGGGCCTCGGTCTCCACGATTTCGCCCCGGGCCGTATTGATGAGGAGCGGCGAGCGGGAGAGCGCATCGAAGAACCGGGTATCGGCCAGGTGGTAGGTGGGATATTTGCCGGTTCGAGTCAGCGGGGTGTGAAAGGTGATGATGTCGGCTTCGCGACAGACGGTCTCGAGCGGGGTAAACCCGGCCGCACCCTCGGCCTCCTCGCGCGGAGGGTCGTTCAGGAGAACCCGCATGCCCAGCAACCGGGCATACCGGGCCACGATGCTGCCCACATGGCCTACACCCACCACGCCCAGTGTGCATTCGTGCAGCGGCTTGCGGTGGCTCTTGCTCCAGGCCAGCAGCGAGGCGAGTATGTATTGGCCCACCGATGCGGCGTTGCAGCCGGGGCAGTTCACCCACTCGATGCCCCGTTCGCGGCAATAGGCGGCGTCGATGTGGTCGTATCCGATTGTAGCCGTGGCAATGTATCGGCAACGGCTCTGGTCGAGCAGTTGGCTGTTGCACTTCGTGCGGGTACGTATCAAAAGAATGTCGGCGTCGCGCACGGCGTCGGCGTCTATCCGGTCGGGCGAAAGGTAGTCGATACGGGCATAGGGCTCGAGTACACCCTTTAAATAGGGTATCTTGTTATCGGCTATAATGTATGGAATCGTAGTCATAATTGTCTGCTTTTTATCCAAAGGTACGAAATTTTTGCAGGATTGTATCGAAGAACTATTTTTATATTGTGAAAATAATGGTTTTTCCTAAAACTATTCTTATGTTTGTAAAATGAAACCCGGGTACACCAGGCTTGTCGACAAGAGCCTTACAGAAAAACAGGTGTGCTCATAACGATTGGGAACTATGACTTTTGCAGAAACCTGTAATCACATTTTTTGGAACACCACACAATATTATCATCGGTTCGATAATGTGGATGCTTCGTTGGAAAATCCGTATGCCGAAGGAAGTATTGAATATTATCTGTGTCTGAAAAACTGGATCGATGTGGTTCAATGGCACCTGGAAGATATTATCCGCAACCCCGACATCGACCCCAAGGAGGCGTTGGCTATCAAGCGGCGCATCGACAAGTCGAATCAGGAGCGTACCGATTTGGTCGAGATGATCGACGACTATTTTCTGAAGAAATATGCCGACGTCGAGGTGAAGAGCGATGCTACCATAAATACCGAGAGCCCGGCCTGGGCCATAGACCGGCTGTCGATTCTGGCCGTGAAAATCTATCACATGCAGCAGGAGGTAGAGCGCAAGGATGCGTCGCCCGAGCATGTGGAGAAGTGCCGGGCCAAGTTGCGCGTGCTGCTCGAACAGCGAGCCGACCTCTCTGCGGCCATTGACCAACTGCTCGACGAGATCGAGGCCGGCCGTAAATATATGAAGGTATATAAACAGATGAAGATGTACAACGATCCGGCACTGAACCCGGTTTTGTATAAGAAGTAGCAGGGGTCGGGAGTATGTCGTATAGCAAGGTTTTAATTATTCGACTGTCGGCTCTGGGCGATGTAGCCATGACCATACCTATTGTTTACTCGGTGTGTAGGGCCAATCCCGACACGACTTTCGTCATGCTCACCCAGAAGGTGGCTTCGCAACTTTTTCTGCAGGCTCCGCGCAATTTGCAAGTAGTGGTAGCCGATGTGAAGGGTCGCCACAAAGGTATCGGCGGGCTCTACGAACTGGCCAAAGAGATGCGGGCACTGTCGATTGACGCCGTGGCCGATTTGCACGATGTGTTGCGCACGAAGTTCCTGCGAATTTTTTTTAAGATGTGGGGCATTCGGGTAGCCGTCATCGACAAGGGCCGCCAGGAGAAAAAGCAGATTACCGCCCGCCACAAGTGCGAGGCGTTGCATCCGCTGCGCACTTCGTTCGAACGCTATGGCGAGGTATTCACCGCGTTGGGATTCAAGTTCACGCCCGATTTCGGTTCGCTGTTCGGCACCGAAAAGGGCGACGAGGGGCTCTACTCTCACTTGACGCCGCCCAAGCAACCGGGCGAGTATTGGGTAGGCATAGCCCCCTTTGCCAAGCATGAGGGTAAGATTTATCCGCTCGATCGTATGGAAAATGTGGTGGCCAAGCTGGCTGCCGAACCGCATGTAAAGCTGTTCCTGTTCGGGTCGGGCGAACGTGAGCGCGACATCCTCTCCGTCTGGCAGGAGCGCTATCCCCATGTAACTTCCCTGGCCGACAAACGTCACGGTTTTGCCATCGAGCTGGCATTGATGAGTCATCTCGACGTGATGGTCTCGATGGACTCGGCCAACATGCACTTGGCCTCGCTGGTAGCGGTGCCGGTCGTTTCGGTGTGGGGAGCCACCCATCCCTGTTGCGGATTCCTGGGGTGGCATCAGAGCGAGGCGAATGTAGTGCAGTTGTCGCTCGATTGCCGTCCTTGTTCCATCTTTGGCAACAAACCGTGCTATCGGAAAGACTATGCCTGCCTGGATATAGCACCGGCTGTCATTGTCGAGCGGGTGAAAAATCTGCGGGCTCGGGCCTCGCAAGCGTAATAGTAGAGATAGGCTGCCGGGTCGAAACCCGAAATTCCCCGGTACGTTTAGTTGATAAATAATTATTCGGGAAGAAGATGAAACTGGTATTGAATCCGGCATATCGCCGGCTCGAGAAGTTTATGCAGCAACTGCCGCTCGCATTCCCTACGTTGGGCGAGTGTATCTACAAGGCTCGTAACGAGCTTCGTCAATTTTCGTACGAGGGGCAGAACTATGTGGTGAAGGGGTACAAGGTACCGATTTTCATCAATCGGATAGCCTACACGTTTTTCCGCCCGAGTAAGGCCGAGCGAGCCTACAAGTATGCCCTCAGGCTGCGGGCCATGGGCATAGAGACTCCGGCTCCGATCGCTTATATCGAGGTGAAGCGGGGCGGACTGTTGTGGCATTCGTATTTCGTGTCGGAGACCTGTCCCTATACCCGCATGATGCGCGAGTTCGACGGCGGTGGCGTAGCAGGGCGCGAAGATATACTCAAGGCTTTTGCCGCCTTTACCGTCGAGTTGCACGAGAAGGGGGTGCAGCATCTCGACTATTCGGCCGGGAATATCTTGTTCGACAAGCAAGACGGGCAGATACGATTCTCGCTTCTCGACCTCAACCGCATGCGATTTCACGCCATGACCCCGAAGATGTGTCTGGCCAACTTCAGCCGCTTCTGCCACGACGAGGTCATTGTGCGCTACGTGGTGGCCGAGTATGCCCGGTTGCGGGGTTGGGACCCGCAGCGTTCGGTCGACGAGGCCCTGGTGGCCTATCGCGAGTTCTGGTCGCGCATCGAGCGGAAAGAGGAGCTGAAGCGCCGTCACAAGAGTTTAGCCTCGTAAAATAGCGGGAATCACAAAATAAATTGCTAAGTTTGCTGTCGAAATGCGGTGAACGTAAAACATCTGTGGAAAATAATCGCTTCGACATACGAGAACAGAGAATATCGGATACCGAACGGGAATTCGAGAAGGCGTTGCGTCCCCTGTCGTTCGACGACTTCAGCGGGCAAGACAAGATAATCGAGAACCTGCGGGTATTCGTGATGGCCGCCCGCATGCGTCAGGAGCCCCTCGACCATGTGTTGCTGCACGGCCCTCCCGGGTTGGGTAAAACGACGCTGGCCAATATCGTGGCCAACGAGTTGGGCGTGGGGTTCAAAATCACATCGGGACCGGTGCTCGACAAGCCTGGCGATCTGGCCGGTCTGTTGACTTCGCTCGAGGAGAACGACGTGCTCTTTATCGACGAGATACACCGGTTGAGTCCCGTGGTGGAGGAGTATCTCTACTCGGCAATGGAAGATTTCCGCATCGACATCATGATAGACAAGGGGCCGAGTGCCCGGTCGATACAGATCGAGCTGAATCCCTTCACGCTGGTGGGTGCCACCACCCGCAGCGGTTTGCTCACCAGCCCGTTGCGGGCCCGGTTTGGGATTAACTGTCACCTCGAGTATTACGACCACGCTGTGCTGACGCACATCATCGAGCGATCGTCGAGCCTGCTGGGGGTACCCTGCACCCGCGAAGCGGCTACCGAGATAGCCCTGCGCAGCCGCGGTACACCCCGTATCGGCAACGCCCTGTTACGGCGGGTACGCGACTTTGCCCAGGTGAAGGGGTCGGGCAGTATCGACCTCGAGATAGCCCGTTATGCGCTCGAGTCGCTCAATATCGACCAGTACGGTCTCGACGAAATCGACAACAAGATACTCTCGATTATCATCGACAAGTTCAAGGGCGGCCCCGTGGGGCTCACCACGATAGCTACGGCACTGGGCGAGGACCCCGGTACGCTCGAGGAGGTGTATGAGCCCTATCTCATCAAAGAGGGATTTATCAAACGTACGCCCCGGGGACGCGAGGTGACCGACTTGGCCTATACCCACTTGAATCGTCACCGCCTCTCGGAACAGGGTACATTGTTTTAATCGAAAAAATGTAGACGCTTATGGCCGGCATGAAGAGTTTGGCAAAGGATACCGCAATATACGGTTTGAGCAGTATATTGGGGCGGTTTCTCAACTGGTGTTTTGTATTCCTCTATGTAAACGTGTTGAAGACCACGGCCGAGTATGGTATTGTGACCAACCTCTACGCCTACATGGCCTTGCTGTTGATCATTCTCACCTACGGCATGGAGACGGGCTTCTTCCGCTTTGCCAACGACAAGGAGGAGAAAGACCCGCAGAAGGTCTACACCACCGGCCTCATCTCGCTGGCTACCACCTCGACCCTCTTTTTCGTGCTCGTGTGGCTCTTCCTCTCGCCGCTGTCGAGGCTGCTGGGCTATCCCGGGCATGAAGATTATGTGCTGATGATGGCTCTGATTATCGCCATCGATGCCTTCACGGCGTTGCCCTTTGCCTACCTGCGTTACCAGCGCCGCCCCATCCGGTTTGCCGCCGTCAAGTTGCTGTCGATTTTTCTCAACATTGCGTTGAATCTCTTTTTTATCCTGCTCTGCCCGTGGCTCTATGGCATTCACCCCGAGTGGATTTCGTGGTTCTTCGACCCCGACTTCCTGGTGGGGTATATCCTGGTGTCGAACGTCATCAGTTCGGGCGTGGTGCTGCTGGTGCTTTTTCCCGAGATATTCCGGGTGCGCTACCGGTTCGACGGTCGCCTGCTGTCGCGCATGCTCAAATACTCCTTCCCCTTGCTCATCCTGGGAATTGCCGGCATCATGAACCAAACCTTCGATAAGATGTTTTATCCTTTGCTGGCAGGGAGTCGCCCCGACGCCATGTCGGAACTGGGTATATACGGGGCAGTTTACAAGATTGCGATTGTGATGGTGATGTTTACACAAGCCTTTCGATTTGCCTACGAGCCCTTCATCTTTGCGCGAAACAAGGAGGCGGGCAACGAGAACAAGAAGTCCTATTCCGAGGCGATGAAATATTTTATCATCTTCGGCCTCTTCATCTTCCTGGCGGTGATGTTCTATATCGACATCGTGCGCTTCTTCATGCCGGCGACCTACTGCACGGGATTGAAGGTGGTGCCTATCGTCATGCTGGCCGAACTCTTCTTCGGCATCTTCTTCAACCTCTCGTTGTGGTACAAGCTCACCGACCGCACGCAGTGGGGGGCCTGGTTCTCGCTGTTCGGGTTTGCCATTACGGCGGTAATCAATATCGTGGGTGTGCCCCGTTACGGCTATATGGCGTGTGCCTGGGCGGCATTTGCCTGCTACCTGTGCATGATGCTGGCTTCGTTCTTCATCGGGCAACGGGTCTATCCCATCAAGTACGAGCTGGGCAATGCGCTGCGTTACACGCTGCTCACGGCCGTTCTCTATGCGGTAGGTACTCTGGTGCCCATCGAGTCGCTGGTGTTGCGCCTGGCCTTCCGCACGGTGCTCTTGGCCCTGTTCCTGATCTATCTGTTCCGCCACGATTTGCCGTTGCGCGAAATTCCGGTATTGAATCGTTTTGTGTCCAGGTCGTGAAACCCGTGCGGGAGGCACGCAGGACTATCCTAATAGTTTAGACTATGACATTTTCCAATTTTATCGATTCGGTCAAACGATTTTTGACCCACTACCTCGACATGAGCCAAGATCGAGAGGACGAAGCCGCCTCGGTAGAGGCTATCCGGGCCGGGGTAGAGTTCAAGGGCTCGACCATCCTCATTCTGGTTTTTGCCATATTTATCGCCTCGCTGGGGTTGAACACCAACTCGGCGGCGGTCATCATCGGCGCCATGTTGATTTCGCCCCTCATGGGCCCCATTATGGGTATAGGTCTGGGGTTGGGCATCAACGACTACGAACTCATCAAGCGGTCGTTCCGCAACCTGGCGGTGGCCACACTCTTCAGTGTGATTACCTCGACCGTCTACTTCTGGATTTCGCCCCTGAACGAAGCCCGCAGCGAGCTGCTGGCCCGTACTTCGCCCACCATCTACGACGTGCTCATCGCCTTCTTCGGCGGGTTGGCCGGCATCGTGGCCATGTCGTCGAAGCAGAAGGGCAACGTGCTGCCCGGTGTGGCCATTGCCACGGCATTGATGCCGCCCCTGTGTACGGCCGGATTCGGGTTGGCCACGGGCAACTTCTACTATTTCTTCGGGGCCTTCTACCTCTTTTTCATCAACTCGGTGTTCATTGCCTTTGCCACCACGCTGGGGGTGAAGCTGATGAAGTATTCAAAGAAGGAGTTTGTCGATGACGAGCGCCGCAAAAAGGTCGAGCGCATTGTCTATACGATTCTTATCCTCACGATGGCCCCCAGCATCTACCTCACCTACAACATGGTGAAGGAGAACTTTTTCGAGGTCGCCGCCGCACGGTTTGTCTCGCAGAACTTCAACTACCCCGATACCCAGGTGTTGAGCAAGAGTGCCGAGATAGAGCATGGCAAGCGCATCATACGGGTGTCGCTGGTGGGGGCCGAGATACCGCAGGATTCCATCGCCGTGGCCCAGGCGCGGTTGCCGCAGTATGGTTTGGGAGGCGCCGTGCTAGAGGTTCGTCAGGGATACGGCTCCAACTCGATGGACATGACGACGCTCAGCAGTACGATGTTCAAGGATATTTATCTGCACAACCAGGAGCAGATAACCCGCCAGCAGCAGGTGATTGACTCGCTGGAAAATGTGACCTCGCATTACCAGCAATACGACTCGGTGGGTATTTCGGTGGCTCCCGAGATTAAGGTGCTTTTCCCCAACGTCACCGATATTGCCATCTCGAAAACCATCTTCAGCAGCATCGAGACCGATGTGCGCGATACCACCACGCTGGCCGTCGTGCGCTACTCGCGAGCCTTCTCGGCCACCGAGCAGAAGCAGTTTCAGGAGTGGTTGCAGGCCCGGTTGGGAGCCAAAAAGGTACAGCTCGTTCTGGAGCATTGAGCCGGATAGCCGTGCCGCGTAGCGCATGGCTATCGTTGAGGCTTGGCAATCGCCTGTACCTTGGGTCCCGAGTTATTTCCTCTCGTACCTGTCAAACCCTTGTATAAAAGCAGAGAACCCTAAAAGTCTCTCAGGACTTTTAGGGTTCTCTCTATGTAATGGGCCGTGCAACCCCGAGGGGCTGCGCGGTGTGTTTGGGGATTACTTCACGATCACTTTCACGGTCTCGGTGTAGTCGGCACCCTTGACAACCATGAAGTAGATGCCCGGCGTCAGGTCGTCGGTCGAGACGAAGGTGATGGTCTCTTCGGCCCGTTCGGCTTTCACCAAAGCACCCTGCATCGAATAGATTTCGATGCTTTCGGCCTGGTCGGCAGCTACGGCCATCTTTTGGCCCTGGTTGACGGGGTTGGGAGCTACCAGTACGCGGCTTACCGTAATCTCGTCGATAGCCGTTCCATCCTTGCCATAGACTTCGAGTTCGGCAATCGGGGTAGTCATCCATAATCCGAGGCCGATGGTAAAGGCTACAGCCTTGGCGTCGCGGGCTTCGGGCAGGTTGTACGACACGTCGGTACCCGCGGCTGCGGTGTTGCTCGATGGTTACTTTACCGGCCGAACCGTAGTTGGCAAAGAACGAGGTGTTGGGGTTGGCCATCATGATGTCCAGGGCATTGTTGACGTACATGCTGGCGTCGTACCATTGGATATACATGTCGTGGTTCCCGTCGGCTTCGGCACATTGGTAGAAGTATTTGATCCACTCTACCCAGTCGCTGGCCGTAGAGGCGTAGGTCTCTTCGTTGATGAACCAGCCGTCGAAGCCGTAGTATTTGGCAATCTCGTACATCTTCTCGGCATAGGGGTAGGTGTTGCCCTCTTTGGTCAGCATCTGTTCTACCCATTCCGGGTCGCCGCTGTATGCTTGGGGCGGGAAGAACACGTTACCCAGAATCTTCACACCGTTCATGTGGCAGGCGTCGATGACGGGGGCCGACGGCGGAACGATGATACCCTCGCCGGCCATGGGCACGGTCATGATCTGGTTTTTGGTGAGGCTGCGGTAGTAGGTGAAGTCGAACCCGAGCCGGTTGTTGAAGAACTTCATGTCGAGACCGGCTTCGTAGGCCGACGAAATCTCGGGTTTCAGGTCGGGGTTGGCCTTGATTTTCGGGTAGCTGATTTCGGGCCCGTTTACCCCCTGGGTGTAGGTGAGGTAGTTGTAGAGCACATAGGGGTCGGTGTCCTTACCTACCTGGGCGGCCGACAGACGCAGTTTACCGAAGGTAATCCACGAGGGGAGTCCCATGTCGTAGCGGCGCATCATGTCGCTGAATACCCAGCTGAGGTTGGCCGAGGGGTAGAAGTAGGAGCAGTTGTTCTTGGGCAGGGTCGACGACCAGTCGTTACGGGCCGTGAGGTCGAGGGCAATCCATTCGTCCCAGGCAAATTGCAGGGTACCGAATACCGACCGGGTTTCACGCTCGGTGAAGGTCTGTTCGGCGGTGTTCTTGCCCAGGGCCGAGTTGTGGTACCAGATGCCCTCCTTGGCCATGTTCTCGGAGTAGCCCGTCAGGCCGCTGGTGCGCTGGTACATGATGTTTCCACCCAGCGAGTATCCCAGGCGGAAGCGCTCGGCAAAGGTGTTGTGTCCCAAAATCATACCCTCGATGTTGTGCTCGTAGTAGCGTTGTTCCATCGACTTGTACGACTCTTTGCTCTGGTCGTCGATACCGTTGGTGCGGTTCTGCTCTTCGATGCTGGTATCGTAGTAGTCGAAGGAGTACTTGCCCGTGGCATAGAGCCAGGGGGTGAAGCCGATCTTGACCGTGTAGTAACCGAAGGCGCGCCAACGCTCGTCCATGTTGCTGTACTGGTAGTTGATGTAGTAGGGGTTCAGCTCTTGCAACGTGGGGTTCACGTAGTAGATGTGACGCTGGGTGTCGCTGCGGAAGGTCTTCAGGTCGTTCAACGGGATGTTGCGGGGAATGTAGAGCAGTTGGTATACCTCGCCGCCCTTACCGTATTGGGGACGGTCGGTGGCCTTGGTGCGGCTCAGCGAGATTTTCGAGTCCATGCTCAGGTATTTGTTCATCTTCATGCCGGCCTTGAGGTCGATGTTGATTTTGCTCAACCTCTCGCCGTCGAAGAGGCCCTGGCTCTCGGTGCTGCCGAACGAGGCCCGGTAGTTGTAGTTCTCTTCGGCCTTGCCGACGGCTACGTTGTGGGTCTGGGTAAAGCCGGTGTTGAAATATTGGTCGAACTTGTTGCCGTAGTCCTTGTACTGCAGCTCCTGACCCAGCCAGCCGGTATAGGTGTGGCCGTCGAGCGGGGCGCCGAAACTCTCGAATACGTTCGGGTCGAATACGCCGCCTTTACCTTGTCCGTAGGTGGTCTGCTGCTCGAGCGAAGAGGCTACGCTGGTTCAGGTGAAGTTGCCCGAGTAGGTGACGCCGAATCCTTTCTCCTTGACACCGCGTTTCGTGGTGATGAGGATGACACCGTTTCAGGCTCGTGAACCGTAGAGGGCGGCTGCATTCGGGCCCTTCAGTACCGAGATCGACTCGATGTCTTCGGGGTTGATGTCGACAGCCGAGCCTCCCCGGTCGACACCGCCGAAGAGCGAAGCGTCGGAGCTGCTGTTGTCGCTGAAGGGTACACCGTCGACAACCCACAGCGGCTGGTTGTTGTCGGTCAACGACGAGTTACCGCGCAGGGTAATCTTGGTCGAACCGCTCAAACCGGTGCCGGCCGTGTTCATTTGCAGACCGGCCACCTTGCCGCTCAAGGCTCCGATGACCGAGGGGTCGCCGGTCGTGTTCAGTTTGTCGGCCTTGATGTCTTGCACGGCATAGCCCAACATCTTCTTTTCACGTTTGATACCGAGAGCCGTTACCACGACCTCGTCGAGATTCTGGGTGCTTTCGCCCATCTCGATGGCAAAGAAGGTACGGTCGCCTACCTTCACACTCACGGGGTTGTAGCCGACGTAGCTGAATTCGAGTACGGCTTCGGGACTCGAAACCGACAGACCGAAGTTTCCGTCCAAGTCGGTAATCATGCCATTGGTCGTTCCCTTTTCCACTACACTTACGCCGATTAACGGCTCGCCATTCTTATCCTTGACGGTTCCAGAGACAGCAATCTTTCCTTGCACGACTCCCGAAGCCGATGAATCGGCCATGGAATCCGCGCTCTTTTCGGTTGCATAAGCTGTCAGGCTGGAAGAAAATAAAGCGGCACAAAGCAACACACAGTTTGCTCCTGTCATTTTCAGTTTAAATACCATAGAACATTTATTAGATTTTTATATGATTAGATTCCTCTTTATATCTTGTTTTTCAAATAATTAGAATAGGTACATAACTCTCGTAAGGTATAATTCGACAACAAATTATACAGGTTAAAACTATTTTACAAAAATTTACTGTTAATATTTGGGTTTGCGATTATTAACATAAAATTGGATTTCTCGCATACCTGTTGATACAGGCGGGTAGAGCCGGTATGGCCCTTGAGTAGGAAAGGGGGAAAGTGTTGATTGACAGTTTGCAAGTGATAAATCGAAAGAGCCGTAACAGGTTCCGCATTTGCGGGCTTGTTACGACTCTCTATTGGACGATTCGAGGAAGTTTGGTTTCAATTTGAAAGTAGCGAGGTCTTTGTTTCAAGAGGGAACCGTGCACTTTCCCCGAATGGGATTATTGTGCTCAACAGTATTTGTCGAGGCGGTCGAGTGCCTGTTGGGCATCTTCGTATCCCAGTTCGAGCGCCTGTTGATACAGTTTTTTGGCCTGCGGGTAATTCTGCTCGACTCCCAGTCCGTATTCAAAAGCTTCGCCCAGTACCTGATAGGCCCGGCCATACTTCTCGTTCAGGCAGGGTTCCAGCAGGTCGTAGGCTTTCTCCGGGTCTTGTTGCGTGCCTTGTCCGTAGAAAAACATTCGGGCCAGGTCGATGCGGGCCGACATGTTTCCGTGCTCGACGGCCTTTGCCAGGTAGGAGCAGGCCCGTTTGTAATCTTTGGGCAGACCTTTGCCCTCGAGGTAGTTGAGTGCCAGGTAGCGCATCGAGCCCGAGTCGCCCAGTTCGCACCCTCTGAGGTACATCTTGTTGGCCAACTCGATATTCTGGGCCGTTGCGGTACCTTGTTCGTAGAGCAGCCCCAACAGGCAGCAGGCCTCGGGGTAGTTGGCATCGTAGGCCTTTTGCAGATAGTCGAGGGCCACCTTCATGTTGCGGGCTACGCCTTCGCCAAAGTAGTAGATGCGCCCCAGGTGGTACATGGCCCAGGCGTTGCCCTTGTCGGCAGCCTTTCGCAGGTAGAAGGCGGCCATGGCGTTGTTCTGGGGAACGCCTTGTCCCATCATGTAGAGCGAGGCCATGCCTTTGATGGCGTTTATCTCGTCGGCATCGATACCCTTCTGGTAGTAACGTTTGGCCTCGGCATAGTCGCGAATCTCGTCGGGGCCGTTGCGGTAGATGTCGCCGATGAAGCCCAGGGCGTAGGTGTATCCCCGTTGGGCCGCTTTTTTCAGGTATTGCAGTGCCAGTTGGGGGTCATGTATTTCGTTGGGACCGTTCCAGTAGAGGAACCCCAGGTTGAAGTAGCCGTAGACGCTGTCGCGCTCGGCTGCCTGTTTGTACAGTTCGAGCGCCTTCGTCTCGTCGGCAGCGACGCCCCGGCCGTAGAAATACATGTCGCCCAGTTGGTTGAACGACTCGGCGTGACCCTTTTCCGCCAGGTGCGAGAAGTAGGCGAAGGCCGTCTTGAACTGAGCCTTGTCGAGAGCCTCCTTGGCCTCGTTGAACAGTTCGTCGTCGCTCTTGTCGGGAATCTCGACCTCGCTGGTGTTCTCGTCGACCAGGTTCTGTTGCAGCTGTTCGAGCCACTCCCGGGCATTCTCGAAGCCTTGCGCGATTGCCTTCTGGTAGTATTCGATTGCCTTGCGGGTATCCTTTTCGAGTTGCCCGATGCCGTCGGTGTGGAGGCGCCCCAGCCAGTAGGAGGACTTGCCGTATCCCTTGTCCGAGGCCGTCGAGAAGCAGGCGATGGCTTTGGAGATGTTGGCGGGGACAATCTCGCCGAAGAGGTAGAGCTCGCCTATCTTGTTGATGGCCGCCTCTACACCGTTGTCGGCCGCCAGCTGGTAGTATCGGATAGCCGCTTCGGGGTTGGGCTCTATCCCTTCGATACCCCCTTCGAAGAGGAGACCCAGTTGGAAAGAGGCCTGGTGGTTGCCCCGTCGGGAGGCTTCGGTGAGGAGTGCGACCTCGCGTTGGCTGTCGGGCTGCAGGCCGCCGCGTCCGTTGTGCAGGTAGTAACAGAAGCGTCGCATGGCGTTGGAGTCGCCCTGCTCGATAGCCTTTTGCAGGTAGTAGACTGCCATCCGCTCGTTTTCGTCGTTCTCCTCGGCATTCATGTAGATACCTCCCAGGAAGTTGTTGGCCTGTCCCGTTTCGTCGTATTCGGCGGCGCGTTCGTAGTACTTCTTGGCCAGTTCGATGTCGCAGGGAACCCCCAGCCCGGTCTCGTAAATGAGCCCGATGTGAATCAGAGCACTGGCATCTTTGGGATACTCTTCGATGTATTGCTGGTAGTAGTCGAGAGCCTGCCGGGCCCCCTCCTCGGTATCGAGCATGTCGTAGTATCGGGCCAGGTCGCGGTTGGCGGCCGTGTAGCCTTGCTCAACGGCCAGACGGAGCATGGCCAGCCCCTTGTCGATGTCGCGGGGCACCTCGTCGGCTCCGCGCAGGAGCATGAACCCGCAACTGTACGAACCGTAGCCCGACCCCTTTTGCGAGGCTTTTGCAAAGTAGTCGTAGGCCTTGGCCATGTCGGCGGGTACCGACTCGCCGTTGAAGTAGAGGTCGCCCAGGTCGTTCATGGCCTGGATGTACCCCAGGTTGGCCGCCTGGGTGAGCAGATTGACATACCGTTCGGTCTCTTTCGCCTCGAGCGCCTGACGGGCGTCGAGGTAGGCCTGTTTGGCAAAGGGGTCTACCCCTTGCTCTTCGTCGGGCGAGGCTTGGTCGGCCTCCATCTGGTTGAGCAGCTGGAAGGCGCTCTCGTTGCCCATGGCGGCCGCCTGGCTCAGGTATTCCATCGCCTTTTCGCGGTTGGGGGCGGTCCCCTGGCCGCGCAGGTACATGAATCCTACCGAGTAGAAGGCGTAGGGATAGCCCTCGTCGCAGGCCTTCAGGTAATATTCCAGCGCTTTGGCGAAGTCTCGTTCTACCCCCTTGCCGGCATAGTAGAGGTCGCCCAGCTCGGTCAGGGCCCGGTAGTGGTTGGCCTCGGCCGCTTTTCCATACCAGTAGAGCGCCTTTTCGTAGTCGACGGTGAGCCCGTCTTCGGCCGAGTACATGTCGCCCAGGTTGCACATGGCGTCGGGCAGATTCTGCTCGGCCGCCTTGGTAAACCAGTTGGTGGCCCTCACGGGGTTTACCTTGACATTCCAGCCGAAGCGGTAGGCTTTGCCCATGTAGTTCTGGGCGTAGGAGTATCCGGCCTCGGCGGCCTGTTGTATGAGACTGAAACCCTTTTCGGTCTCACCGGCAACCTCTTTCTCAATCATGAGCATGCCCAGCCGGTAAAGGCACGAGGGGATACCGGCGTTAGCTCCCCGCTGGTACCATTCGGTGGCTTTGAGTATGTTTTTCTGCACGCCGTCGCCCTCTTCGTAGATGAGGCCGAGGGTGAAGAGGCAGGTAGGTTCGTTGTTGCGGGCGCCCATCTCGTACCATTTGATGGCCTCCTTCATGTCGCGACGACAGCCGAAAGAGCCGTAGTAATGGTATTCGCCCATGTTTTTCTGGGCCTCGGTGTAGCCGTTTTCGGCGGCGAGTTTCATGTATTTGATGACTTGAGCATGGTCCTGCTCGACAAAGAGCCCCTTCATGTACATGAAAGCGAGGGAGTATTGGGCGTAGGCGTTGTTGCTTTGGGCGGCATTGGAGAACCAGTAGTAGGCCTGTTCGTAGTCGACCTCGACCCCGGTGCCGTAGAAGTAGATGTCGCCCAAGCGGTTGGCCGCCTCGGCTTCACCCATCTGAGCCGCTTGCAGCAGCGGGGCGATGGCCTCGGTGTACCGTTCGATGTCGCACAGGTCGATGCCACGTTGCAGAAACTCGTGGCTGAGGCTCTGGGTCATGCCTGCCTGTCGGCCGGCCTGCTCGAACTTCAGGGCCTTCTGGTAGAGTTCGCTGGCCTGGGGGGCGGCATAGTCCTGGGGTGTCATCTTCTCGACGGCAATGCGCATGAGTCCCTCGTAGGCAATGTCGGCATGTTCGCCCTCGGCGATATGGGTCAGATAGGCGATGGCCTTTTCGTATCCGTTTTCCTGTCCCGACTGCATGTAGAGTTCGGCAATGGCCTTGATGGCGTCGACATATCCAGCCTCGGCCGCTTTCTGGAAATACTCCTCGGCCTTCTGCAGGTTGGGGCTGACTACCCCCTTGGCCTCGTAGTAGGCCAAACCCAGGAAGTAGTAGGCGTCGGGGATTTGCAGGGCCTCGGCCTTGCGGAAGTAGTCCATCGCCTTGAATTCGTCCATCTCGGTGCCGCGGCCGTAGAAGTAGAGCTCGCCCAGTTTGCAGAGGCAGATGCCGTCGTTGAGTTGGGCGCCCCGCTTGCACCAGTCGAAGAGTTCGCTCAGGCGGTCGGGGTCGTCCTGGATGTGGCGGATGACCTCGTGGATGGCATCGATGTCGTTGCGCTTGGCAGCTTTGATGTAGAACTCGAGCTCGCGGCCGGCGAAGGAGGCGGGGGCCTCTCCGCTCTCAATGAGTTGGGCTATCTTGAGGTAGGCGGGCGAGAAGCGCTGCTCGGCCGAGGCCAGATAGAGGCTCCAGGCCTTCGGCTTGTTGACCGGGGTGCCGAAGCCCCCTTCGTACATGGTGGCCAGGTAGTAGAGCCCGAGGCTGTCGCCCAGGTCGGCCGACTTGGTGAACCAGCGGAATGCCTGGGAATTGCCTTTGTTGTCGGGCATGTTGTAGTAGATGAGGGCCAACCCGTTCATGCCGTCGGGGTTCCCCATCTGCGCGGCACGGTAGTAGGCTTGTTGTGCCTTCTCGAGGTCCTGGTATTTCTCGTCGAACTGATAGAGAAGGCCCAGTTCGAAGTAGGCGTCGATATACTCCTTGTCGAGGGCGCGCTGTATCCACTCGAGTCGTTTGTCCGAGTTGCCCCGTTCCATCTCGAGGTAGGAGAGCTTGATCATCGACCACTCGTCGTCGCGCTCTTCGGCCAGTTGGCGATATGTCTTTTCGGCCTCTTCCCGGTTTATGGGCAGGCCGTAGCCGTTTTCCTTCATGTAGGCAATCTCGCCCAGGGCCATGATGTTGTTCTGGGCGGCGGCATTTTTGTAGTAGGAGAGGGCCGTGTCGTAGTTTTGCTCGACATGGATGCCGTTTTCGTACATGTTGCCCAGCAGGTATTGGGCGTAGGAGTTGCCTTTCTCGGCCGCTTTCTGGAACCATTCGTAGGCCTTCCCGTAGTCGCGCCCTTTCAGGCTGCCCCGATAGTAGACCCTCCCCACGATGACCTGGGCGAAATCCATGCCCTCTTCGGCATAGGGAAGGAAGGTATCCAGAATTTCGGGCCACAACTGGTAGCCCCGCACCTTGTTGCAGAGGATGTCGCAGAGCAGATGCTGAGCCTCGATGTTGTTGGCGACGGCCAGCTTCAACAGCATCTCCGAGGCCTCTTTGTATTTGTGGTTGCGGTAGAGCTTCACGGCCTCCTGGTAGATGGCCGGGCTGACTCCGCTGCCGGTGGCTGCCACCTTGTTGGGGCTCTTTCCTTCACCCCCTTCGGCCGCAGCACTGGTAGGGCGAAATTCGGTCCGGAGCGGAGCTGGTTGGGGCTCGGGCTGACGCTCGCTGAGCAGTTGTGCCTCGAGTGCCTGGTCTATCTTCGAGTCGATGATGTTGAGGATGCTCGTAATCATGTGGTCCCACTGGGCCTTGTCGTTGAGGTAGTTGCACAGGGGCTGCGTCTCCGAGGGGTGAATCTGCCGCTGGTAAATCCAGTCGATGATGCGCTTTGACTTCTCGGTGATGTTGCCGATGAGCAGAGGCACGATTTTCATGTCGTTCTGCTCGACCTGCTCCCGTATCCATACCAGTTCCTTGTTGACGATATAGTCCGACGAGACGAAGCTCTCGCTGATGAGCAGAATGGAGATGTGCGCCTGGACGATGTGGCTGTGAATCTCTTCGTCCCACTTTTCGCCGATGACCAAACCTTCGTCGAACCATATTTCGGCGTCGGGGCTGGTGTGGCGTCTGATGCGGGGAATGAGGTGAATATTACCGGGACCTTCGAGAACCCACTCCTTGTCTTCGTGGGCATAACTGATGAAAATGCGAGCTTTAGCCATGGCATGTAAGATTTATCTGTTGTTGTATTATTCGATTGTTATAAATAGAGAGGGTGTGTGATTATGATATCTATCGTAACAAAGATAATTCTTTTCGGCTCCAGACCGTCGGGATGGCATTATGTTCTATAACACAAAAGGCTGCCTGCGGGCAGCCTTTTGTGTAGAATTTATGGAGGAGCTTATTGGGCCTCTTTGCGGATAAATACCAGTCCCGAGGTGTCGTTGCCGCCTTCGCCCCAGGCTTCGACTTCGATGAAGAAGGGGGTACCGGCCTCGAACGCGTCGACCGAGAAACGGTATGCGGTGGTACCATCGTTCGAGTCGGAGGTCGACGATTGGGCTACCTCGGCCAGCAGTTCGTCACGTTTGTAGAGTTTCAGTCCGCCCAGTTGCAGCGAGTTTTCGCCCTTGGTAGGAATGAAGGTGATGACGTAGTCGCCGTTCCCGGCAATCTTGCCCGTGCACTCGAATCTCCACGGGGCCTTTTGGGTCTGGACGATGAGGGGTTTCCATTCGGCGGTGAACTCGCCGTACGGCTTGTAGGCTGAGTAGTCGGGGGCAAAGTAGATGGGCAGCGAGTAGTGGGTGTCGGTCACTACGGTGATGGCGTGGAAGTCGCTCTTGTCGGCTACCGTTACCGGGCCGGTGTAGATGGGCGAGTGTACCGTGGGATAGGAACCGTCGGTGGTGTAGCGTATGACAGCCTGGTCGATGGCCGGAGTCAGGGTGAATCGCAGGGCTCCGTTATCGACCGTCTCCATCTTCTCGATATGAGGTTCGGGTACGCGGTAGTGGCACCCCTTGGCATCGAGCCGTGCAAAGTGAGTGGCCAGGCGGTAGCTGAAGTCGGGGTAGTTGCGGGCGGCTTGCGGGGTCCAGGCTACCTCGGAGAGGGCGAGCAGACGGGGGAAGGTGAGGTACTCGGCATAGTTTTCCGACCGGTTCTCGTCGAGGCAATCAATCTCTTGCAGCACGGTTCCGTGGATGAACTGGTCGCTCCAGAAGCAGCCTTGCACACCGAGTACGGTCGACTCGGGGGAGTAGTCGTTGACCTCCATGCCGTAGCACTTCTCGACCGAAATCGGGGGCATCCAGGTAGCCGCTTTCACCTCGCCGGGAGTCGAGCTCTCGGGGAAGTCGAAATACATGTGCGTGGCCGGTGAGAGTATGGCCTTGTGTCCGGTCTTGGTCGCCTCGATGGTGTCGGCCACATTGTGCCAGAACACCCCTACGACAGGCGTTTTTACCTCGCCCCGGAGCAGAATCTCTTCCCACCCTACGACGGTGCGGTTCTTCTCTTTCATCATCTCGGCCACGACATTGGTCAGATAGCCTTGCAGGTCCGAGGCCTTTTTCAATCCTTCTCGCTGGATGATTGCCTGGCAGTGGGGACACGATTCCCACCGCACATAGTTGGCCTCGTCGCCGCCGATGTTGATGTAGGCGCTGGGGAAGAGAGCCACCGTCTCGTCCAGAATATCGCGCAGGAACTGGATAGAGCTCTCTTTGCCCACACACAGCAGATCTTTGCTGATGAAGTGTTGCGTGGGCACCTCGTGTTGCAGGCCGGTGCAACTGAGCCAGGGGTAGGCCACGATGGCCGACAGGATATGGGCCGGGAACTCAATCTCGGGGATAATCTCGACATTGCGCACCTGGGCGTAGGCAATCAGCTCCTTGATATCTTCCTGGGTATAGTATCCGCCCAGACGCTTGGCATCGGTACCGGCCCAGGCTCCCACCTCGGTGAGGCGGGGATACTTCTTGATTTCGAGGCGCCAACCCGAGTCGTCGATGAGGTGCAGCTGCAGTTTGTTGAGCTTGTACATGGCCATCATGTCGATATACTTCTTTACAAACTCCTTGTGGTAGAAGTAGCGGGCCACGTCGAGCATCATGCCCCGCCACGGACGGTTGGGGGCATCGTATACCGTCACGGCCGGAGCCGACCACACGACATCGTGCTGGCGACGGTCGCTGTACACCTCGGTTGGGAAGAGCTGCAGCAACGTCTGTATGCCGTAGAAGACACCCCCGCGGTCTTCGCCCGTCACGGTGATGCTCTTGGGGGTCACGGTCAGGCGGTACCCTTCGGGGTGACCCACCTCGCCCGGTTTCAGTTCGAGGCGGATGGTCGCCTTGCGGGCCTCGGGTTTCAGCGTCAGGTCCCAGCCGGTCGACTGACCGAGCAGCTGTTGCAGATATTCGGCCTGCTCCTCGAGCGCGGCATCGTAGCCGATGGTCGCTTTGGCGGTGAGCACGAAGTGGCCTTCGCCCTCTTCGACCCGGAGCGGTTTGGGTATCAGGTTGAGTTCGCCGGCCCAGGCCGTTGAGAGGGAACAAATGGTTACCAGCAGGGCTACCAGTCGTTTCCCTCGTAGAATGATGTCATGTTTCATAAGCACTTTATGGTTTTTAAATTTGAAAAATCGGGAGATAACGGTATCGTGTAGAATGTTTTTCAGATGATATTAACTTGTTGTTTCTTATGGATTTACGTTTGTATTCTTTCTTGCGGGGCTTTCTGAACAAGTAAAGATACGTAAATATTTTTATTCCCCACGCATTATCTGGGAAAAATGGCTATTGCATATATCAAACGAACGCTTAACTTTGTGAGCGTATATGTTTGTCTCGCTACAACTTAGGGGACTCTCGTAATACAGATATGGGGGCCTTAACATCGTAAATTGGATAGTATGAAAACAAAATCACCTGTCTATATTCATTTGGGCGAGGCGGTTGAAAATCCGCCGGTGGGCAGCAGCCACTGGTTTGGCTATCCCGACCTGCCGCCCGACGTGGAGATTCCGCAAATCGAGGAGGGCGGAGAGTCGTATGCGTTGACTCTGGTTTGCCAGATCAATCTGTCGGAGCTCCCGTTGCAGCCGGCACAGAAGGGGCTTCTGCTCTTTTTTGCCGATATTGCCTACTATGGCGGTCATTGGGACGAGCCGTCGATTGGCTCGGATATTTCGGACAACCGGGTCTGCCGGGTGGTCTATGTGCCGGCCGAGAAGATGGGTACACTGGTGAGTTGCCGCGAATACTTTTTCGAACAGGACGAGCCGAAGTCCATCGGCTTGACGTTCAATCGGGATAAACCGACGTTGGCCGAGCCCGAGCTGCAGTTGTTCGGGCGAACCGATCATCTGGAGTGGGAAGACTGGCCGAGCCCTTGCGAAGGGTGGCAACTGCTCTTGATGATGGACTCGATGTCGGGAGCAGACTATTCTTATAATTTCATCGACTGGGGTGTCTTGTGTTTCCTGATTGAGTGTGAGGCCCTCGAACGGAACGATTTTTCGAATGTAAGAACCTTAATTTTATCCACATGATACTGTTTGTTACTCTTGTGACCGATGCGTTAGGCACTGTTTCGCGCGACCATTACAGTGTTTCGCCCGACGCCGTAGACCGGGGCATCTATGTGAATGCTCTTTTCCCGGAGAGTTATGGCGATTTTGTCAAGGCTATCCGTGTACAAAGTGTAGACGGAGGAGAGGCTGTGCAGATAACGAGCCAGTATGGCTCGTGCAAATATTCGGCATATGAACACGCCCAATGGGAGTCGGGCTCAATCGGGTTGAGCTATGCTTCGTGCAAGGTGTTCATAAGTTTGGTCCCCAAATATATGCCTACCTGGGACATCTTGACCGTCAAGCACGAGGGGGCTATCCTGGTGTTCCAACGCGAAGACATTGTGGCCGGAGCTCATCTCGGGACTGTCCGTCCTCGTGTAGACGGCAGCCAGATTCCTTGGTTGGATACGCGGGTTGAATTTGCCGGCGACGACAGGGTTATGCTCAGCGCCTCCGAGCGAATTATGGTTGTCTTGGGGGGAGAGCCTGTCGTGTCGGGTGAGGAGACGTATGAATTGTGCTCCTTCTCGACCATCGTCTACGAATGGGACGACCTGGAGAACAAACCCGTGAAGTTCATTGTCGATACCCAGGACCTGACCGCCAGCGCCGACGATGCCGAGGCCGCACTCCGGGTGGCCGACTCTATCGAAGAGCAGCAGCCCGAGATGCTCGAGATTGTGGCCCGCTATATGGAGCATGCCGCCGATCTGGGCTCGGAAGAGGCCTTGGCCTGGTTGCGCGACTATCACGAGGTAGACGACTCGCGGAATCACCCGTATGTGTAGCCGACCCGATTAGTTGGATATAGTTTTATCTATTTCTTCTCATGTTTATAAGCGATATGATAGGCAATATCTTTTGCAATAAGCCATCGCTTTAAAACCACCGGCGCGACAAACAAACCGCACAGTCTGCGAGGGAGTAGGGATGAGGTAGGGATGAGGTAGGGATGAGGAAGCAAACAGATACCATGCTATTCTGGGAGAGTAGAAGGCAAACTAAGTTGTTTGCCCTCTACTCGATTATTGTCTATCGAAAGATGTGCTCTTTTATGGCTTGACCTTCAACTGTTTGATTATGTCGTCGCAGGCCCTAAGCACTTTTCGGTCAATGAAATACTGGATACAGATACCGGCAAAGATAGCCACGCACATGAAGGTGATGGCAGCGATGCCCCGCTCCGGGACGCGGAATGTGTTGTAGATTGCCGGAAATATGAAGCACATGAGACCTATCGCCAGAACCCACGAGACTGTATTGACAATCATGTAGTTCCGTTTGAATTTCCGTAATCGGGTTACCGTCGAGAGCAGGTCGTCTGCGCCGTATTCTATTTTCCCGAGTTTGTGGTATATGAATACATAACCCATCAGCAGCAGTACATAGAACGCTGCAAGCATGCCGGCAAGGCACATGTCAAGTCCCTTGATATAGGAGGCTGCCAATATAATCAGTATCGCTGCACCTACACCGGCCAGGGTGGTTCTCCTGTTTGAATCCAGCACATCGACATGGTTCCGCAAAACCAGTTCCATAAGTTGCCGGTTGATAATCAACTGTTTGTCCATATCTGCCTTGAGATAGTCATAGTCCGACTTCATTTGCCGGAGTTCATCATACATGGATAAATTGTCGTTCTGCATAGCCTTTTACTTAATTGTTCATTTTCTTAAGCTCCTCTTTAATCCTGTAGAGTTGGAAGGAGACATTCTTTACGGAAATGCCTATGACCGCCCCGATTTCTTCATAAGACAATCCTTCAAGCCACAGGAGAATCAGAGCACGGTCAACCAGTCCGAGGCGGTTTATCCTGTCATACAGACGTCTTACTTGCAGGGTCCTGTCGCTTATTTCTTCAAAGAAATCGACATCGATGCTTAACGGGATATGTTTGATTCCCTTTCTTTTCCTTTTCTGTCCGTTAATGCAGGTGTTGAGGCTTACACGGTAGATCCAGGTTCTGGCATCTGACTCTCCGCGGAATGCGTCATATCCTTTCCAGAGCCTGATCAGCACATCTTGAAAAAGGTCTTCCGCCTCCTCTCTGCTTCCGGAAAACATATAGCAGACGGTATAGATAACGGTCTTGTGCTGCTCTACCAATCGGGTGAATTGCTGTTCCTTCTGTTCCATCATGATTTCAGATTTCTACCCTATTAGACAACAAAGTATCTGAAAAACTATAAATCATCGGTTATATTTTCGTCGTTTGAGGCTATCAAACACGTTTGGATAAACAAATAAATCCCTGCTAATCTGTTCGATTAACAGGGATTTATTTGTTATCTTGCGCTTAAGAACGCATCAATACTCTTCCTCGTTGAAGAAGTTTATATATATTGATTATTAACATATTATGCATAAATTAATGAAGTTTGCGCAAACAAACTACGCCGTCTGAGACGGTCTGAGGCGATGGGAATGGGATACAGACAAACAATAATTTTCATTCTTTACAACAACCTTACTCAAATGTAAACGTATATAATGGATACATCTTTTGTAGCTTACATTCCCACTTATCCGGCAACTGTTTGTACTGCCACTGATGTCTTCTTCCACATACTCTATTCCCTACAATGGTGCGCCCCATAAAGACTTTAAAATTTGAGTCGAAATCCTCATGAAAGCCAAGATCCTTATGATTACCTGCTATCCAAAGTTGACCGTCAGTAATTATATCAAAAAAAATGGCAAGACGCCTATCGTCCCATTTGGGACCAGTAAAGCACCTATTTCTTTCGTCCGAAAAGAATTCATCTTGTTTCCTGCCTATGAAATCAGATAAGTCATCCTGAGTAAACGCATATGTATAATTATTACTGATCTCCTTATAGAATCTTAAGAAAGCACCATGACGTACAATCCGTTTCCATGAAGAAGTTTCATAATTCCTGTCGTAGTATGGACTCACTCGCCTCCAAAATGCATTCCCTTCGCTGTCTTCATAATGGAGGAGAATTCGCTTGAGAAGGATCTCGTTTCTTGATGTTGCATCCTTAGGGAACATGACATCATAGTTATGTATCAAATTTTCAAGAGCTTCTTTAACATCAATATTGAGAACGGCAATATCCTCGAGATAACTGATGATTGTATCACCTCCGACGTCTTCGCCATCAAGGAAATAGGATTTGTCTTGAATCTTCCAAATTAAAGATTCAATCTCAGGATCATTTATATATCTTGAAACATATAAATGTTCTTTAGATATGAATTTACGGTTTTCCTCATCGAGTTCAACCAAATTCGTCATATTGCAACGAGTGGAATGAATAGTTTGAACAAAAGTCTCTAATGACGTATCATTGGTTTTCCTTGAATGAAAGTTAAGGTAGCAGAGATGCATGAGTCTAACAAAGGTCATTTTATTGATTCGTTCCGGATTCTTTGATGACTTTTCGAGAAAGTAATAGTAGAACAATGGCCACAGAAAGACTGCGTTTTCTCTTTGAGTCGTGTCAGTGTCTTTTTCAATAAGCCATTTAGCATCTGTTGTATTGATTTTTGCCCAAATATCTTGTTTCAAAGTACTAATCCAGTCAGTATAGTATCCTGGATATATTTGTTGCAATTCTTTGTTCCAATCCGTGTCAACCATGAATTGCAGAGCCTCTACTGAGTTTTTCATATCTTCAATGGAGCCAAGTTGAATCTTTAAGCTATTTTCCATTGCGTCTATACATGCAATGAGATTATTGAAGCCTTTGTCTGCATCATAGTTTGCCTTACTGCCGCACCCTTTGGCTCGATTCCGCCAAAAGTATGTTTGCCATTCTTCCCAAAGTCTTCCCCATTCCTTCAATTGAGACACCTCTGCTACTTTCAGCCTTCTTGATTTCTGCATTTCATTGTTTGACAGTTCTTCTCCTCTTGAGTTCATGGTGATGTAAAGTTCTTCTCCTTGAGAAGTTACATCAGTCTTAAAATGCCAAAAATGTATCTTGGTGAGAAGATAGTCATAATAGAAAGCATCGGAATTACTAAATACATCTTCAATGCATTTAATTGCTCTCATGATATTGCTGACGGTAATATCATTCTGATAGTCTTTCAAAAGCCAGCACGGATAAGTCTCATTGGTAATCTCTTTCAATGCTTGCAGACTATCGTCAGATTTAAAGTGCTCAACCAAATCATAGATAAACCTGTGTGTAAGTTGGCGAACCTTGTAGTCAAAAGCTATTGATCCGTCATCCCAACGTATCAGATTACAGAAATCCGTCATTCGGTTCTCCCTGACCGCTCTTACAAGTAGCAGGATAAATAGAGTCGTGAATCGTTGCTGGCCATCTATAAGGTATTCATCTACAATTCGGCTGGATAGGTCACGGATGTACTGAGGCTTGTAAGAATAGAGGAATCCTATATGATGGTTTTCTTGACTATGCGCATAATGACAATGTTCATCAATTTGTGCTTCGTCTCTAATGCTTTCCAAGAATGGAATAAGAACACTATTGCAATTGTCGGGACTGCCCCAAACATATTCTCTTTGTATCTCAGGAACTATAAAATCATGCAGAGAGAGTAGTGTTAGCAAATTCTCATCTCTCAAATATGTTTGTCTTTTCATAATAATATCATTAAAATAGGAAGTTCCTAATCTGACCTACAATGTATCGCCTCCTTAACACAATGTCTCTCTTATCCCATTGTAGCATATATGAAGGATCTGACCGTTGGTCTTCGGTTGCCATTATTTTTGAGAAGGCATCAAGGACATGTGGCCTGATATACTCGCCCTTTGCGGCTTTCTTCATAATGTCAAAATGCTTCTGTGTGTATGAGGCATTGCCATAACCTCTATTTATTTTATCTTGCAGAAGACAGACGTTTCCCAAAGAGTTTAGAGGTATAATCTCGTTTGTCATCTTATTGTTGAACCAATTTCTGAAGTTTTCATTGTCATGAATCCTGGTCCAATAGTAGTCAACTAATCCAAAGGCCCATTGTTCTGTTTTCTTGCCGTACCCACATTTATAGGCAATTTTAATGTAATCCTTTAATGTCTCGATCCGATATTCGGTGTTTAACGGCGTTTGCGGGAAGATATGCTCTTTATCCTCTTTGACAGCACAGAAATGCTGGGAATCCAGATTGGCAATTGGGAATTTGGTTGCTTTTGAGTTCTGAATACGGATAACATCCAAGAGTACCATAACAGGAATCATATCCTCATCGTCATACCAGTTTTGTTGGAAGTTTAAATCCTCATCCGAAAGGGTTTCCCCATTATCATCGGTGGTTTTGAGTACGGATTTGATCCAACCTTTCTCCCGAATCTTCTCTTTCAAGTTCGAGATGAATGATAAGCGGTTGTGAGAAAACCATAGATTTGTGAGTTCATTGAATGTCATTCCCAAATAGACAGCACAGTACATGACTAAATGGTACAACTCAGAATCATCGTACCAATATTCGACAAGACGCTGGATATCCTGTATATAAATAAACAGGCGACACAGATTATCAGAATGTTCAAAATACATCAGTTTGATTGTACCACTTCCTCTCAAAAGAGTATCTTCATGAATGCCAAGATAGTTTTGTCCTTCAGAAGTCTGAACTATCAACTTGTAGAGGGTATTAATGGGGTATCTACTTTCATCGAACTTTATGTGTTCTCCTTTTGAGTTGATATTTCTGGTGAAATATCTGAAATAATTCTGTCGCTCCTCGTTACACCACCAATTGTTGATTGAATCTAGTTTTAGGCCATTTTTTACACGATTCTCATTAAGAATAACATCATGCTTGATAGGATCATGAATATCTTCTACGTCCTTTCTGGCTACCCGGGTAATCACTATTGCACGAATAAGATCAGCCCCATCCAGAGGAACCCGCTTACCATTAAGGTTGTCAAACAAGTCGAACTCTTGATATGAATTAATTTGAGGAAGGTTGACAATCAATTTTACATGGTTCAGGATTTTGTCCTTCATCATATCTTTTTTTTCTGAATGTTCCTTGAACCACGATTCGATTGTTCTACATGCATTGTACATGTAAAATATATCCTGATAATTGTATTGATCGTCTTCTTCTATGCCCAGTTCGCTCCATTCCAGCAACCTGCCTCCTTGTTGACTAGCATTGTTTTTGAATGCTGACAACTTCCTGTTAAATACATAATTTTTAAGAAAATTCATTGATTCCTCACGGACATCATATTGCAATTTTCCTTCAACCAACTCAAATTCCCCAAAATATGCCAAAAGTAACGAAAGGGTTGTAAGTCTCTGTTGCCCATCAACTACATTATAATTTTTATCCTTTTGGGCTATTATTGTAATATTCTGGAGACAATAAAAGACATCGTTATCTCCATGAGTCTCGAAAGAGTCAATATCATCTAATAATTGCTCTATATCTGTTATCTTCCATTTATATCCACGTTGATATGCTGGAATTGTAAAATGTTCTCCAGATTTAAGATATTCCGCAAATAACTCTCGTACTGAAAAAATAAGTTCCATGTTCAAATAAAGTATTATGGCTTGTTATTATTTTCTATTGTTAATGTAAAATCTTTAGAAAACTAGACAATGCATTATACCAGTCTATAAAAACTGAATAACTATTCCAAGATTCATCATGAAGAAATTAACAAACTTATGATGTTAGCAACAGAGCCTGTCTTACCAATATTGAATACTTTACAAAAGTACAAAAACGCTCCAAATTTATCAAATAAAATTCCCTATATTTGCATTATTAAATCAAGACATAATATGAAACTAAATAGGATAAAAGCAGTATTGGCAGAGAAAGGAATTTCCCAGACATGGTTGGCAAAGCAACTTGGTAAAAGTTTCAGTATGGTGAATGCTTATGCATGCAATAGGATTCAACCAAACCTGGAGACCCTTCAGCAGATAGCTGTTATCCTACAGGTGGATTTAAAAGACCTGATAACCGATAAAGAAGAAAGGTGAAGCTCATGGAATATAAATTCAATGAAAATACACGTGTGCAGGTTCCTGCCGCCATGCATTTGTGTAGGCTTGGATATACTTATTTGGACAATATAACAGAATATGACAGTAAAACAAATATTCTGACGGATGTGTTTTTGCGTAGCGTTCAACGTTTGAATCCGGAACTGTCCGAATTACAGGCAAGACAATTGCTGAATGAAATCACATTGATACTTGACAATAATGACCTTGGAAGGGAGTTTTATAACAAACTGTCTTCCAATAGCAATATCAGGCTGATAGACTTTCAGGATGCTGATCGTAACGAATGGCATGTAACTACCGAATTCACTTGTGAAAATCAGGATAGCGGAGACAGTTTCAGACCGGACATAACATGTTTTGTAAACGGACTGCCATTAGCTTTTATTGAGGTCAAGAAGCCAAATAACCATGACGGCATTCTGGCAGAAAGGGAGCGTATCAACGTGCGGATGCGTAACGAAAAATTCAGAAGATTCTTGAATGTCACCCAGCTGATGATATTTTCCAACAATCAGGAATATGACAATGAAAACAGGGTTCCTATTCAAGGTGCGTTCTATTGCTGCTCTTCGAAGGATAAGGCTTTCTTCAATGTTTTCCGTGAGGCTGATAAAGATTTTGTGACTAAATATCCATATAAGGCCGTATCTGACAGTGTGGAGAAACAGATATTGCAACACCGGAATTGTGTCGTGATCAAGAATCTGCCTGATTACAATACGAACAAAGATACGAATACTCCAACCAACAGGATTCTGACATCAATGCTCAGCAAAGAGCGTTTTCTGTTTTTATTGAGATATGGTTTTGCCTATGTGGACAGAAAGATTGAACTGGAAGACGGCAGTAAGACTACACAGTTGGAAAAGCATGTAATGCGTTATCAGCAGCTTTTTGCCTCACTGGCCATTCGAAAGAAATTGGATAATGATATCAAGAGCGGTATTATCTGGCACACACAAGGCAGTGGAAAAACAGCCTTGGCATATTATTCCGTACGCAGTCTGACTGATTTTTATGCGGCAAAGAATACAGCTGTAAAATTTTATTTCATTGTTGACCGCCTTGACTTGATGGAGCAGGCCAAGGATGAATTTGTGGCAAGAGGACTGTTCGTCAGAACTGCAAACAGCAGGGATGAATTGATGTCAGATATACGCAGCACGAATTTGACAGAAAATGCGGAGGGTAAAGCTGAGATAATGGTGGTAAATATCCAGAAATTCAAACAGGATTCTGCCAAAATACAAATTGATTCCAATTACAGCATCCGGTTGCAACGTATTTTCTTTATTGATGAAGCGCATAGAGGATACAATCCACATGGAAGTTTCTTGGCAAACCTATTGGCAGCCGATAAGGATGCTATAAAAATTGCTTTGACAGGTACGCCTTTGTTAAAAGAGGAGAGGGAGTCATGGCGTGTATTCGGTGATTACATTGATACCTATTATTACGACAAGTCAATAGCAGACGGTTATACACTGAAACTCATGCGGGAACCTGTCGAAACAATCTATAAAGAGAAAATAGAGAATATTCTTGACAAGCTGGCAGGCGGCATAGAAGTCAGAAAAAGTGATATTGACCGCAACAAGATCATTGAACATGAATCTTACCTCAATGCATTGATAGACTATATTATTGCCGATTTCCGTCGGTTCCGTATCGAACAGGCTGATGATACTGTAGGTGCAATGATTGTGTGCAAGACAAATCCTCAAGCCCGTGAAATGTATCGTTTGTGGCAAGAGCGTTTCAACAAAGCTTTGTATATCGAAGGGAAACATGATGAAAGTCTGATGTTGGCGGCTGAACCTATGATTGCCTATGGATATCATGCAAAACCTTTGAGAGCTTCTTTGATTTTGCATGATGAAGGAGACAAGGAAGAGCGTAAGGCGTACATTGATGAGTACAAGAAAAAACTATCAGTCGATGTCCTGATTGTCAATCAGATGCTTCTGACTGGGTTCGATGCTCCCCGTTTGAAGAAACTCTATCTGGGTCGAAGTCTGGACGGACACGATTTGCTGCAGGCACTGACTAGAGTAAACAGACCATACCATAAATTCAAATATGGTTATGTAGTGGATTTTGTAAACATCAAGGAAAATTTTGATGCGACTAATGCCCGCTATCTGCGTGAACTGAATCGTACTGCCGATATTCAGGAAACAGGCGAAAAAGAAACAGTAGGAGAAGCTCTCATTGTAGATAAAGAGCTGATTGTAGAGCAGATAAAAGAAATCCGCAGCGTTTTATTCAATTATACATGCGACAATCCTGAAGAGTTCAGAAAGGAAATAGATGAGATTGAAAACAAAGACAATCTGTATACGCTCCGATCTACTCTTGAAAATGCCAAGGCAATCATTAACCAAGTAAGGGCTTTTGGCGATGAAGAGTTGAAAGATAAAATCAACAGTTTGCCTAAAGGTACTATTCCTACTCTGATCACTGAAGTTTCTCACCGTATAGAACGAATGAATTTTCTGGAAAGTACCGAACATAAGGCAGATGTATCTGGAATTATCAATGTCGCTCTTTCTGAACTGGAATTTGAGTTCAAAAAAGGCATTTCAGAAGAATTACGTATTATTGTCAACGATATTCGGGAGCGTTGTGAAAAAGTACAGGCTGAATTTGAAGCCAACTTTGACAAGGCGGAAGACAAGTATGTGATTTTGGCTGAAGAGTTCCGGGAATACTTCAGAAAGAAAGGCTTCGTTCCTCAAAATACGCAAGAAGCTAAAGAAAGCATTGATTATATGGATTCGGTAATGAAGAAAATCCGTGAGATAAACCGTCGCAATAATATACTCAAAAAGAAATATCAGGGAGACGAGCGCTTTGTCCGTATCCACAAGCGTATAGAAGAAGAAAATGAAAAACGAGAAAAGCCTCTTATTTCCAAAACTGAATACGAAATAGCAGAAAGTCTGTCAAAAATGAAGCGTGAGATTGATAACCGTATCTACCTTGATATAAACATCATAGCGAATGAAAACAGTTTCAAACGGGATACGTTGGCTATGATAGGCCATCAACTCGTCGACTTGGGGATAAAAGCGAGTCTTCCCGACAGGAAGTTTATCAACAATCTCATTGCAAATGAATATATAAACCAATACAATCAACTTTACTTGAGATAATATGGATGCAAATACGCAGAATATATCAGAAGCTACTATAGCCCTTATTGATTCATTGAAATCGACCACTTCCTATTTTGGTCTTGCCAATAGTGGTGGTGAGTACAAGATTATTACGGAAATGTTTCTGTATAAGTATTTCAATGATAAATTCGGATATGAAGCAAAGCGGGATAAGATATACGGAGAAAGATTGAGCAAGGCAGACAAGTGGGATGCGGAATATGATAAATTCACTGAAGAGGAAGTCGAAGATCTGTTCAGCTATCTTCCCGCATCTGTTCCGTTGCTTAAACCTGAGCATACATTGGCGCATTTGTATAATACTTCAGGAGCAGGAGATTTTTCAACACGTCTGGATGCGACACTGATTGACATTGCCAATCTGAATGCGGATACTTTTTCTGTTGTAACTTCAGGGAAAAGCAGAGTCAATATATTCAGTGCACTCACACAGTTTGTAACAGATCCGCAGAAAAGGGATGATTTTGCACGTTCATTGATGAGTGCCGTTGCTTCATTCAATTTTGAAAGTGTTTTTGCGGAAAAGTATGACTTCTTCTCACGGATATTTGAATATCTTATAAAGGATTACAACAATGCAGGGGGAGGGAAATATGCTGAGTATTACACTCCGAGAGCCATCGCACAAGTAATGGCTCGCCTGCTGGTCGGAGATGAAGCAAACCTACGTGGAGTGACCTGTTATGACCCATCGGCAGGAACAGGTACTTTGCTTATGGCTTTGGCTCATCAGATAGGTGAAGACCGTTGTACGATCTTCAGTCAAGACATATCGGAAAAATCCAGTGAGATGCTCCGGCTGAATCTCATTCTGAACAATCTGTCAGGAAGTCTTCCTAATGTTGTACAAGGGAATACTCTTACGGAACCATACCACAAGGAAGAAAACGGATCTCTCCGAAAATTCGATTTCGTTGTGTCCAATCCGCCATTCAATCTGGATTTCTCAGATTTTAGAGATACATTGGCTTCTGATACGGTGCGTTTTTGGGCGGGAGTCCCATCTGTGCCGGCAAAGAAGAAAGATTCAATGTCTATCTACTTGTGTTTTATCCAGCATCTCATCAATTCGCTGAAAACAAATGGCAAGGGGGCTATTGTCATTCCTACGGGATTCATTACAGCCAAAAGTGGTGTTGAAAGAAAAGTCCTGACGAAAATTGTAGATAACCGCTGGGTGTATGGCTGTATTTCTATGCCAAGCAATGTGTTCGCAAATACAGGTACGAATGTTTCCGTTCTGTTCTTTGACAAAGCTGCTTCTGCTGAGAAAGTCATATTGATTGATGCGAGCAAGTTAGGAGAGGAATATAAGGAAGGGAAAAATAAAAAACGTAGATTGCTGAAGGACGACATTGACTTAATTGTCAATACATTCAAAAATAAAGAAGCCATAGAGGATTTTTCGGTTGCGGTAAGCTATGATGAAATAAAGGAGAAAGGTTATTCGTTGTCTGCCGGACAGTATTTCGACATCAAGATTGACTATGTGGACATTACCGAAGAAGAGTTCAATAACCGCATGGCAAATTATAAGGCTGAACTGTCACGTCAATTTGCAGAGAGCCATCGTCTGGAGCAGGAGATAATGAAGCAGTTGGACGCTTTGCACTTTAATGTAAATGTTGGAAGTAATGAGTAAAGAATTGACCATCATAGATAAAGACTACATCCGGTGGGTGGAAGACCTTAGTGTACGCTATCGTCAAAGTCAAATTAAAGCAGCGGTCAGGGTTAACCGTGAGTTGCTTAAATATTACTGGGAACTTGGTCGTGACATAGAAGAAATGCGTGTGGAAGAACGGTGGGGTGAGAAAGTCATCAAGAACCTTTCTGTGGATTTACAACGCAGGAATCCCAACGCCACAGGCCTTTCTCGAACCAACATATATTACGCAAAGAAATTCTATCTACTTTATTCTCAGTATTTAAAAGTTGTCCCACAAGCTGTGGAACAATTAGAAGAGAGAAAAGTGCCACAACCTGTGGCAGAATCCTCGAAACCTGTCCCACAAGCTGTGGGACAATTGGAAGAAATGCTTTTTTCCATACCTTGGGGGCATCACCGTTATTTGATGGACAGGTACAGTAAAGAACCGGCAAAGGCTCTCTTCTATGTGAGAAAGACTATGGAAGAGGGTTGGAGTCGAGACACATTGCTCAACTTTATGGATAGCGGCCTGTATGAACGGGAAGGAAAGGCTTTGACAAATTTCACCCGCACATTGCCGGAAGCGACAAGCGATCTTGCACAAGAACTGACAAAAGACCCTTATAACTTTGCCTTTACAGGAATAACTCAACCTTATAATGAGCATATTCTCAAAGATGCGCTGCTTGCCAATATCTCGCAATTCCTGCTGGAACTCGGTACCGGATTCGCATACATAGGCAAAGAGTATAGACTTCAGATCGGACAAAAGGAGAAATTTATCGATCTGCTTTTCTACAACTTGAATCTATCATGCTATGTAGTGATTGAAGTAAAAATCGGCGAATTTGATTTTCAAGACCTCGGACAGTTAAGCGGCTATGTGGTCGCTTGTAATCATATTCTTAGAAAAGAGGGAAGAGACAATCCTACAATCGGTTTGCTTATTTGCCGCCAAAAGGATTCAATGCTTGCCCAATACGCATTGGAAGGCAGCAATCTCCCATTGGGAATATCTGAATATGAGCTATCAAAACTTTATCCAGAAAAAGTGGAGGGAACTATGCCTACTATCGAAGAGATTGAAGCAAGATTAGGTGAAAATCTAAATGGAAAACAAACTGAATTATGATCGACAACCTGGTTCAATGGGCTACCTTATTAAGCCCAATAATTAGTGTAATTGCTATAGTTGCCGCACTAAAAGTAGCCAACGGTTCATCTAAGGATGCGCAAAAGCAGATTGCTGCAATTCGTCACTTGCTTGATGTGTTTGTAGCTGCTAATAATCTGGATATAGTAGAAGCACAACGAAAATATCAAGAGCAACTTGCAAAATTGGATAAAGAGATTGAAGATGCTCAAATGAAGTTTGATATGGTATCCCCTTTTATAGGAGGAGCAAAAATTCACCAGATCATGGCTGTGCAAGAAAAGGCGGAACAGAAAGCGCATCTCGATCAGTTATTGACTAAGCGCATGGAGATTGAAGTAAATTTATCTTTAATTCAAGATTATATTAAAAAAGCAACACGGTAAATGGAATTGAAAAAATATAAGCTTGGAGAAATCCTCGATGTCACAAGAGGGACAAGTCTCAGTGGCGAGTTTTATGCCACCGAGGGTGAATACATCCGTCTGACTTGTGGTAACTTTGACTATCAGAATAATTGCTTCAAAGAGAATAAGTCCAAAGATAATCTCTATTATACAGGTGACTTTCGGTCTGAGTTCTTAATGGAAAAAGGAGATATTATCACTCCTTTGACAGAACAGGCTATAGGTCTGCTTGGCTCAACTGCTATTATTCCCGAAAGTGGCAAATATATCCAAAGCCAAGATGTGGCAAAAATTATTTGCAAAGAGGACTTGTTAGACAAAGATTTTGCATTTTATCTTATATCCTCTACTTTGGTCAAACAGCAACTAAGTGCAGCTGCCCAACAAACAAAAATTCGCCACACTTCACCAGATAAAATTAAGGATTGCACCGTGTGGATTCCTGAATTGGCAGAACAGAAACGTATTAGCAAGTTGCTTTGTGGTCTTGACCGCAAAATAGAGCTTAACAGAGCTATAAATCAGAATTTACCGATACTTGGCCATTCATCAGGAGAGGCAAAAGTTCGTTACTCTGTTTAGTGAGTTCTATGTTACAGAATATATTCTTAGTCCATTCTTCAAATAATGGCTTGACAATATTTTTAAATTTGTTTGCAATTTTCAGATCTGGAATAATAATTGGCAATTCTTTGAGATATTTGAAATGGCGAGAATACCCTGGATTGGGAATTTGCAATGCACTTACTGCCAAATACAAATAGTATTGAGATACAGCCTTGTTTGAGGAATATAAAATTTGGGTACCATCAGCTCCTCGTGCAAAATCAAAGTCCAAGAATTTGACCTTTGTGGAGTGGTCGCCAAACAAAACCGCAGGATGTCGTGTTAAAAGATGGTCAATTTCATTTGTAAAGCCAGCAATATACGAATCACTTTGGTCTATAATTGGATATTTCCCACAAGAAAGATATTCCTTCGTTTCATACCGTTTTGTTGTAGGATACTTAGGGACAGTCGTTTAAT
>NZ_JANRHM010000015.1:0-88351 GCF_024733785.1 Barnesiella sp. ET7 | reverse complement strand
CTGTTGTTATCCGAAATTTCGGATAATAGCAGAGAATCCTTTCCGAACTGCCGGAACATGGCGCAGAACTTGCGCAAGTCCTTCCTGAGAAGTTCATCGGCCTGTTGCTTTGTCATGGTATGGGCAGAATACTTTTCCCCGGGTTGCAGGCAATGACCCCAACCTACATAGGGGTGATGCCGGGAAGAATGCCAGCCCTCGAACCGCTTGATACACTCGACGGCAAGGAAGAACTTGTCCTGTTCTCTTTTCCCTGAATTTTCCGCTTGCAACGGTATGTTCCCGAGACAGGAGGTGGCGAAAAACGCGGCAAACAAACTTGTCCTTATTCCCATAGGCGAATCGGATCTATTAAAGGATACCACTTGCCATCGATAGTAACTACGGTGTCCTCATCTCCCGTCTCGTTGTTGAAGTCGAAGGTCAACTGGAAAAGCTGTGCCGGCTCGCTGTTGTCCTCAAAATAGATGTCGATGCTCTGCTGGTTTTCACACTCGGAGGTGTAATAAAGGCGGAACACCTCCCGGTCCAGGGGGTAGCGGTCGTTGGGTAGCAGCACCATTCCGTCGTCCATGCGCAGCTTGCCTTCGCCGTCCGGCTGGAAATAGCGAATGGTATAGCGGACGTCGGAGAACCGTCCTTCCCGTTTCAGTTCACAACGGATTTCCACGGTTTCACCCTTCACAATACGTGTGGGAACCGGCATCGTCTCCACTGTAAAGGGATAGGACTGCTGCACGTCAAGGTCATCGCTGCACGAGGTAAGCATACTAAAGGTCAGGCCCATCAGGGCACATACAAGGGCATACAGCCCTTTTCTGTTCATATTAGGTTTCATATTCATTTCTTGTTTTAACGGTTTATAAAAAAATTACTGTTCAGGCGGAAAATTACTTTCCAGGTATTCGTTCAGGTCCTTGCATCCGGCATACAGGTCGGAACAGTCGTCAATCCTGTCACCGTAGCGTTTCCGGAGGACGGCCAGCGTCCTTCTTCCGGCATCATCATTGTCCAGATAGCACCGGATCTTCCCGTAATTGTCCAGATAAGGAAACGAGCGTTCAAGCAGGGCCACCGAATTGAGGACCAGATAATCCTCACCGCGGCTGATGCCGAGTACCTTCCATGAAAGAAAGTCGATGAAGCCCTCAAAAAGGTTGCAGGTAAGCGAGCCGTTGCGGATAAGGGAAATGTCCTTGGGCGGCAGACACCATTTCATGAATCTGGTCCGCAGCTCATAGCCTCCGCCCATATTCCTGAAACCGACGGCGAAATACCGCTTGCCGTACAGCCGGAACCGTACTTCCTCGCACTCTGCACGGGCAATTTCCGCAGGTATGCCGCGTCCCTTCAGATAGCTGAGCAGGGCATTACAGCGCAAGGGACCGCAAACCACCTCCTCGAAGCGGGAAGGCTCTTTGCGCTTTTCTGTCCTGACACTTTCCTTTTCTCTTTTCTGTCCGGCATATTCGGGGACTGTTCCTCCATATACTCCGGCGATGAACCTCGCCTGTGCCATGAAGCCGTCACTTTCTGAAATTTCCCCCGCAAGGGTGAAGATGTCACCCCCATGTCCGGTACCGAAGTCATGCCATACACCCTTACGGGTATTCACATGGAACGAAGGTGTCCTTTCCTCACGGCACGGGGAGAGATACCAGCATTCGTCGCCGTGCCTTCTGACGGGCTCATGTCCCAGACGGGACAGGAATTCCTCAATGGGAATGCCTCTTATCATTTCTATATCCATAGGCGTCTAATTGAAGATGAAACGGACTCCAAGCCCGAACTGTGTCGTGAACTTTCCCAGAGAACTGCCCCAAAGCACACGTTCGCGCACATGGGCAAGCAGCACGATACGGTCAGTCACATAGCTTTCCAGCTCCAGCGTCAGGGCTCCGCCATAGACGAAGGCATCCCGGTAGGCAAGCATGGAACCGTCATACAGAACCTTTTCTCCCCAGTTCAACGTTTCATATCCCACCAGGGCAGAACCGCCTACAGAAAGGAAGAATATCTTCGCCGGGTCGGACAGGAACTTCAAATAATAGCCGCCCTCGGCAGTAAACTGGGCCCGTGGAACGAAGGTCCCGCGATAGCCGTAGTTCTTCAGCAGATATTCCACGCCAGCCACCCAATGGTTGGCCCTTTTCGTATATCCCGACACGGCAAAGCCCGTGTACCAGTCAACCGGTGATTTCAGGTTTCCGGCAAAGCCTCCCCTGAGTTCCACACCCTTCATTCCGGGAAGGTAACGCTGGGCGTATGCCTGCCCCGATGACAGGGCAAGCGATACGCATACGGCAAAAAGAAACAGATACTTCTTCATGGTCATTTCACTTTAAGTTCATTGATCACCCTCGCTCTCACGATGTCCTCACTCTCCACGGTGAAGGTCTGGTGACGGCCTCCGCTCTTCTCGTGCATCTCCACCACCAGCATCTTGTCGGCGGGAATGGTGAACTTGTCAAAGACAAAGACGGTACGCTCATCCTTCTTTCCGGCGACAGCCGTGGCATAGTTGTAGGCACGCAGTGGAAATATCACCTGCTCCTGGATGGCCGTGCGCTTGAGTACCTTCTTGTCCACAATCTTGAACGTCACGAAATCCACCTCATAAGGCACATTCGACGTGTTCTTCACCTGGGTGTGGAAATAGAGCAGCCCGTTATGGGTATAGAGCCCGCGCAGCAGGTACTGGATGCCGAACGCCTTGCTCCCGATATGCTTGATGCGGCGTCTGTTATCCTTGTGGATGGCCTTGGCAATAAGGTGTACCAACTTGGGCGACTCGCTGCCGAGTTCCTTCAGGTAGATGTCAAGGGCATTGTTCGGGCGGTTCACCTCGCTGCCGTCATGAACAAAATCGGCCATCTCGATGTTGAGCAGCAGAGGCTCGTCGGCATACTTCACATTGAAGGTGTAGAAACTTCCGCTTTCGGTAATCACCGACATGTTGGTCTCCTCAAGGAAGTTCTTTCTGGTAGCCTTTACCCTGATTACATTCTCTGAACCGTCCGCCTTGCCCGCAATCAGATTCGGAGAACCGAGATCCACGTAACGGACAGCCGAGGGAAAGATGATATGGGTCGTCTTGTCATACGTCACTTCCAGACCGTAAGGCGGAATCATCCGGTCAAAGGTGAGCTTTCTGGACAGCCCGTGATAGAGGTCGCCGTCCTCCTGCTGCGGATAGATATCCGCCTTCAGGGTCAAATCATTTACGGCCGTGGTATCAGCCGACTGTGCATGTGCACTTGCAACGCCGCCTGCGAGGGCAAGCATCAAAAGAATCTTTTTCATGTCTTTACAGTTTTAATGGGTTATTGATTGTTGTTCTGATAAAGCATCAGTCCATAGCCTGATTTGAGGTGTACCTTCTCCTCGCGCATCTTTTTGGAGATGTACTGCGACACGCCCTGTATGGCCCCTCGTCCAAGCTCGGAGAGAAGCTGGTCGCCTGCCGACTGGTTGGTGATGGAGATGGTCGTGCCGAGATTCTGTCCCATGTTGGCGGCCACTTCCCTTACCGCATTCGCTTCCGTCGAACCGGGAATGAATATCCCGGCCTGTCCGTCACTGTCCAGCACGGTCAGTTCCACGGGAATGACATTGCCGTCATATTCGACCTGCAGGATTTCAATGCCAAGCCGCTCGCCCTGGATACGTCCCTCACCGGTCAGCAGGGTATTGCGGGGAAGCACACATCTTCCCACACGCATGGCCTCCAGCAGCCTGAGACGCACGCTTTGTCCGCTGATAATGGTCTGGTCGCCATGCACGCAGGCCCGTATGGTATTCCTCGCCATCTGTGTCCCGGCACTGCCCACAGCCGTATGGAAGCCGATATCAGCACCGGAAAGCAGTCTCGCGAACTGTACCGAATCGGTAAGAGGCTGAGGAAGGGACGACACGACCGGAGAGGACACCAGCCCGACGGGAACGGCTTTCGCCTTCCTCTCCCTTGAGGGACTTTCCGTCTCCTGACTGTCCGTTGTTCCCATGCTGCCGCCCGAAGGCATATATTTGGCGGCAAGTTCATAGGACTTCTCCAGCAGAGCCACCTGTTCCTCGTAGCTCGGTCCGGCCGTCTGCGCTGCGGCAGCCTGTCTGAGCTGTTCCACCTCTGCTTTCAGGGCTTCCTTTTCCGGGTCTTCCTCAGGACTCTCGTAAAAACTACCGAGAGTGGCGTTGATGTCGTTGTAAGCCGAGGCTGAAGAGGCGAAGGCTCCCGTCCTGCCGTTTCCTACGGAACGGTACGCACGGCTTTCATTTTTTCCGCCTTCTGCTTCTCTTTTTCGGACGGGGCGAAGATCAGCCACATGCACCCGAGGAACAGCAGGAACATGCCGGTGAAAACCAGATATTTCCTGATTTTCTGCTTCTGTTTCAATTTTTCTGCATCTGTACTCATAATCTTACTTGTTGAACTGGTTAAAAAACTCTTCCATCTCACGGACTTTCATATCGGAGAGGGTATCCGCAGGCACAAAGTCGGGAACCTCAAGCGGGGTTATCCTGATGATGTCCTGCCGGGCATCCTCCCGTCCGATGTCATAAATCGCACGGAAAATCATGTAGAAATTCACCAGCGCGAAAAGGGAAACCATCACGATGACGGCGATTGCCCTCTGACGGGGTGTGAGTCTGTCACAAAGGCCGCGCAGCCTGCCCCCGATACATTCCTTGAACTTTACATATATTTTTCTCATACATACATTGTTTTATCTGTCATACATTCTGATATCCCTGTTCTCCAGTACATGGAACCCTTCCAGGATGAACCCGTGCGGATTGTTGTCACTGCGGGTGGAATTCCGCAACCTGCCATGCGTGACAAGGCTGCGTTCCGTCACGCTCTTCTCACGGATGATGAAAAGGCGTGCGTATGTCATGACATCATACGGATAGGTGTTGAAGTCGCATTTCACGCTGTCTATCTCGATACGCTGGCTGACATTGCCCGAAATTATTCTATTGTAATAACCCTGTTCGGCCAGATCCCCGTAATGGGAATAGGCGGAACGGTCACTCAGGAACATGGCACGCTGCACGTTCCCCTCGATGGCACTCTTGTCAGGGGCCAGCGTGAAGAACAGCTCATGGAAACGTCTGACATGTTCCCTTGCCTCTACGGGACGGTTCTGCTCCAGGTCCTGCGAGAGGGCGAGCATGAGCGACTTCCCCTCATCCAGCACATAGATCTTCTGGCGCTGGGCTTCGGCAAAACTGTATGCCTTCCACACGGAATAGCCCACAAGCAGGGTGCAGACACCCAGATAGACTATTCCGAACAGGCGCAGATGCCGGAAGCTGGTCTCGATATTTTTCAATGATTTGAATTCCATTCTTATTCGTTTTATGATTGTTACTTGATTAGTCTTCCGGCCACATTTCCTACAGTAGCACCTGCGGCACCGCCCACAATGGAGCCTGTCTTGGAAGCAGCCTGATTCACGTTCTTGCCGTAATTTCCTGCACCTCCACCGGCCTGAACAATCCAGTTGGCCACGGTCGGAATCGTGAAATACCCGATGATGCCGATAATCAGGAACGTGATGTACACGGCATTGGAACTGTCCGGAATGAAGTTGGGGTCGGACAGCTGCTCGATGTCCCTCTGAAGCATCAGGGTCTGTATGCGTGCCAGCACACTGCTGAAAAGGTCAGAGACGGGCAGCCACAGATAGATGCTGATATAGCGCACAAACCACTGGCTGAGCGAAGCCTGGAAACCGTCCCAGCACGAGATAGCAAAGGAGATGGGCCCGAGTATGGAAAGGACAATCAGGAAGAAGGTCCTGAGCGTATCCACCACCAGTGCGGCGGCATTGAACATCAGTTCCAGCAGCTCGCGGAAAAAGTTCTGCACCGCTTTCTTCATGTTATACATGGCGCGGTCCACGTACATGCCGCACGCTTCGATGGCGTCCAGGGCTCCCAACTCGTCCAGCTTGTTGTCAAAAGCCTCCTTGTCCACCAGGTAGGCCGTCTCGGGATTCCTCCGCATCGCCTCAATCTCCAGCTTGTCCTTCTGCTCCCGGTACTCGTTCATGTCGAAGGTCTGCGTCTCCAGAATCCTGTGCGTTCCGGTCACGACGGGTGACAGGATACTGTTGATCGTACCCAGCACGATGGTCGGGAAAAACATGATGCAGATACCCAGAGCAAACGGGCGCAGCAGGGGGAACACGTCAATGGGTTCGGCCCTGGCCAGCGACTGCCAGACACGGTACGCCACATAGAAGAGGGCTCCCAATCCGGCAAGGCCTTTGGCCACGCCGGTCATCTGCGAACAGAGCGGCATCATGTCCGTGTACAGACTTTGCAGAATCTGGTGCAGATTGTCAAAATTCACAGCCAACAATACCATAAGCAATCCTCCTTGAAATTACCAGTAGCGTTCGTTGGGTGAACCGTACAGGGCCATCACACGGTCAAGATCATTCTGTTTTTTGGCACGCAGGTACGACACGCCGATGTTCTTGTTGGTATAGTACTGCACCAAGCTGCGGTATTGCAGCATGTCGGTATAGCAGCGGTCGATGATGTCCATACGCTCCTTGTCGTTCATCGAAAGGCCGTTCTCATTGACCACGGTCTTCAGGTCGGTCAGCAGGTTGGCACTCTCCTCCAGCAGCTTCGTGTAGCCGATGGAGATAGCACTCAGTTCCTCGGGGGTGAAGTAGGGGTCACTGAGCATACGCTCATAACTGGTCACATAGATTTCCGTGATGTCACCGACCATCAGGATGGTCTGCTGCACCTTGCGGGCATCGCGTACCAGATTCTTGACCTTCCGTAGGCCGTCATAATACTCCTTGCCCTGCTGGTAGATCTTGACCGTCTCCTGAAAATTGTTGAGCATGTTGCTGGCCGTCGATGAGGTGTGGACGATGTTCTTGGCGGCGTTGATGATACCCTGGGCCAGGTTTCCGGGGTCGGTCACTACCCATTGGGCGTGGGCTTTGCCTGCCGAAAGGAGGCAGATACAGCATAGGGCTGTCAAAATTCTTTTCTTCATGTGGTTAATCGTTTAATGGTTGATAAATGATTTTACTGTTTCCTTCTTGTGTCAGCCAGTTGTTTGATTGCCAACTCGATATTACCACCCAGCTTCCGGGTAAGCCGCATCAGTTCCAGTTTTTCCGTCTCCTCGGTCGTGTAGGTGTAGTACTCTTCCGGCGAGACCTCGGTGGCATAGACCGCCGACTGCGTTCCGCCAAGACCTATCCACACTTCCTTGTACTTGCGGGACGGGTTGTTGGCCATGTTGATGGAGAGAATTTGGGCACGTTCCTTGTCGGTCAGGCCCAGCAGGGACTGGATTTCATCGAACTTGTTGACATACTTCCTCTGGTCCAACAAAATCTTGCAGTCGCTGTTGTTGATGATGGTTCCTTTGACGATGGGTGAAGAGATGATGTCCTCCACCTCCTGGGTAACGACAACAGCCTCTCCGAAAAACTTTCGGACGGTCTTGAAAAGGTACTTCAGATACTCCGCCATACCTTCCTTGCTGATGGCCTTCCATGCCTCCTCCAACAGAATCATTTTGCGTACTCCCTTCAGCTTTCTCATCTTGTTGATGAAGGTTTCCATGATGATGATGGTGACAATCGGGAACAGTATCTTGTTGTCCTTGATATTGTCCAACTCGAAGACAATGAAGCGTTTGGACAACAGATCAAGCTGCTTGTCGGAGTTTAACAGATAGTCGTATTCGCCACCCTTGTAATAAGGTTCCAGCACATTCAGGAATCCCCACACGTCAAAATCCTTCTCCCGTGTACGCTTGGTCTTCAAGATTTCCTGATACTCGTCGCGGATGAACTCATAGAAGGTGTTAAAGGACGGAACCACGGTACTGTCCGTGCGTATCTTCTCCAGAAAGAGATTGACCGCGTTGGAGAGTGCCACCTCCTCGGCACGTGTCGGTGGCTCGTCGTCACGTTTCCACAGGGTAAGGATAAGCGTCTTGATGGACTCCTTCTTTTCGATGTCAAACACACCGTCCTCCACGTAGAAAGGATTGAAGGCTATCGGATCACTCTCCTCATAGGTGAAATAGATGCCGTCCTCGCCATGCGTGCGGGCATGGATAAGGCTGCACAGTCCCTGATAGGAATTGCCCGTATCGACCAGTAGCACATGCGCTCCCTGCTCGTAATACTGGCGCACCATGTGGTTGGTAAAGAATGACTTTCCGCTGCCTGAAGGTCCAAGGATGAACTTGTTGCGGTTGGTAATCGTACCGTTCTTCATCGGCAGGTCGGAAATGTCCAAGTGGACAGGCTTTCCGGTCAGACGGTCCACCATGCGGATGCCGAACGGAGAAAGCGAATCCTTGTAGGACGTTTCCCCGATGAACAGGCACAGGGCCTGCTCGATGAAGGTGTAGAAACTTTCCTCAGACGGAAAATCACCGGCATTGCCGGGAATGGCCGCCCAGAAGAGTGTCGGCACATCAACCGTGTTATGGCGGGGCTTGGCCTCCATCAGGGCAATTTGGCTGCCCACGTCGTTCTTGATACGCTTCAGCTTCTCCCGGTCGTCGCTCCATGTAAAGACATTGCAGTGCGCACGGATGGAAGTGAGCCCCTTGCTGTGTGCCTCGTTCAGGTACTCCTCAATCCATTCACGGTTAATCTGGTTGGAACGACTGTAACGGGACAGCGAGTGCATGTTGCGGGCGGTCTGCTCGAACTTCCTCAGGTTCTCCGCCGAATCGTCTATGAAGAGATACTGGTTCACGATATGGTTGCATGTGAGCAGTATCCCTATCGGTGCGGCAAAGGAGAGGCGGCAGTCGCTGCGGTCCGTGGAGAGACGTTCATAACGGCTGTCCGTTTCCACAGACGACGGCAGGTCCTCCGTCTCGGAGAGGGTATGCAGGCAGAGCAGGTTGTCACCGACCTTCATTTCCCCGGCTCCGAGGGTAATGTCATGCAGACTGGTCGTATTTCCCTGCGAAAGCGAGAAATACTTTTCGATAATGCCCGCGGAAGTTTCCGTACCGATAATCTCTTCATCCGTCAGCCTGACCATGCGGACCAGACCGCTGTCGTTCACGATACGCTCGAACTGCCCGCAGCATTCCAGAAACCGTGCGACGGTATCCTTCTCCTGCATCTCCTTGGGGATGATGAACCCGCGCGTGAGGGCATTGAAGCTGCTGGTCGTGCGGCTGTGCTCCTTCGTGGTCTTGGTCAGGAACAGATAGCAGGTATGGTTCAGGTATGGCCGTTCGTTGAAATGCCTTTCAAAGCTGCGGCTGAGGAAACTCAGGTCATCCCGGCAGATGTCGGGCCTGTAGCTCTCCTCGATGAAGATATCCTGCTTGTGGACAATGCTGTAGTTCGGTAGAACCCGGACAGCCTTCGCCCATGTGGAATGGAGGGCCTCGTACTCGGCGCGTGTCAGCGTGAACACTTCCGGCAGCTCCACCCGGTAGGCCACGGTAATGTCGGCATCCTTGCTGATGATGCACCCGTGCTCGACGGCCATCAGCGGAAACCGGCTTTCCAGTGTGGCGGCTTTCATTACATTTCTCATACATTACGTTTTTTCGGGGTTGGACAAATCAACCGGAGGAAACCCTTCCGGCTGATGATGTAGCGGGGATGGCGGCGCAGCGCCTGCAATTTCATCAGTCCCCATTCACCGTATTTCGCGTTCAGGCGGAAAGTCACCCAGACAAGCACCGAAGCGCAGATGACACCGAAGCCGATACATACCCACTGGTCGATGCCTGCCATATACATGATGACAAACAGAACGAACAGGGCGAGCAGTCCGCCGGCGAAGATGAACAGGTACTGGCTTTTCAGTCCCTTGAACTCAGGGCTGCGGCCGATTCCCTTGTTGATAGGATACTTTGCCATAATCAGAGGAAGAATGAGCGTAAAATGGTGGCGGCCACGATGAGGAAGATACAGGCGCCGAACCAGCTGGCTGCCGTCTTGGAAGTGTCGGGATCTCCCGAGGAGAATTTGGAATAGACCTTCACGCCCCCGATAAGACCGACCACGGCTCCGATAGCATAAATCAGTTTGGTTCCCGGATCGAAATAGGAAGTGACCATGTTGGTGGCTTCGGTGATACCGCCGATACCGTTACCCTGGGCGAAAGCCCCTGTCGTTGCAAGCAGCGCCATGGCTGCAAAAAAGAGTCTTTTTTTCATGTGTCGAAACTTTTAATTGGTGAGACAAAAAATGATTTCGACCACGAATGTATGGTTTGTAATTTGCTGATTTGCAATAGTGACGGCTTGTGACATTGGGTGTCATTACGTTACATTGGAAATAACTTTAGGGTAATAAAAAAGGAGAAGACAATAAAGAAGTAACAAAGCGAATGAATTCGATTGCTAATCGCAACTAACCTAATTAGTAAGTATAATTCTGTTACACAATTCAATGATTAATGCCCTATAATATGCCACAAAAAAGGATAACTAAGGTTTAATTGACAAAAAATATGTAACTTTGTAGTTGTTAGGAAGTTAAAGATAACATTGTTAATCACTATAAATTATGAATGAAACAGATATAATCATACGGGAACTTACCCAAGAAGAATTGATTGCAAGAAAACCTTTTTCACATTTTGGCTGGGAAGGAAACGGGGCATTCTCTTTTTCTACGATTTCTGATGGATATTGGGAAAGTTCAAAATTATTACTTGAGAGAATGAGAAAAGAAAGCAATAACTTTGTTATAGTTGATTCTTTGGTATATCCTTTATTTTTTAATTATAGGCATTCGATTGAGACATATTTAAAGCTATTGTTTTTCGAATATGGAACGCAAACAGAACAGGCAAGGCGTGACTTTTTGGAGTTGGGACATGATTTACAAAATTTATGGGCCAAATTACGACCTCATCTAGATAAAGGGAAAAAACACGTAGGAAGTGCTATAAATATCAATGTAATAGAGTATTATATTAAATCAATAAATGGATTTGATCCAGATTCAATGATGATGCGTTATCCTGTTGAAAAAGACTTAAAAGCAAACAAAGAACACGACTATCATTTCGATTTCATCAATTTTGGTGAACGAATGAATGAATTGTGTGCTTCTCTAAGACAACTTGATTATGATTTGTCAAACCAAATGTTAGAAACTGCATCATTGGAAGAACTATCTACCTATCTTAATATGATTGAAAAATATCGTCGTCAAATAGATGAGTTTTTATCAATATTAAAAGCTGAATCAGAAAAAGAAGCCATAAAAACATTTGATTTCCAAACTCTTATTGATAATTTAAAAAATAATGAACCATCAAAAATTTGTAAGTTTCTCAACGAATGTGACCCGGATTTGCTTATTCTTTTAGATAATTTATTCTATGGTGGACGAACTGTTAATTCAAAAGAAATTCGTTTATCAACTTCTGAGGTTAGTAGACAAAAGGAATTCGTAAAATTTTGTTTCGAATTATTGAATAAAGATAGACTCTGCTTTGGGAAAATTCCTGATAAAGAACAAATTAACATCTGGGGTAAAACAGCTTCAGTACTTTTTAAAGGAATATCTACAGCCTTATCTATATTAGCATTAGAACACCCAAATGACGAATAAAAAAATGAAATGAAGTCTGAAACTTAATGTTTTTCAGACTTCATTTCATTAGGCGTGTTGGACATATCACAAATAACCAGAAAAGAGACATAATATTACTTCATATTCACATATACTTATTCCAGTCAATGACATTCCTTTTTGAATTCCGCTTTGAAACTTCCGTTTCAGACAGCAGTCGTCCAGAGGAGTCCAGATGCTCCTTCAGCAGTTTTTCGACTTGGACGGTTGTACTTATTTCAGTGGAAAAGAATCCGAACAGATCCGTATCCTGAAGACAGTACAGGGTTTCTGCAGCAGCCTGAATGTTTTTCCGGTCTTCCGTGACAGACATCAGTACCTCTGCCACATTACTCAGTTCCTCAAAAGTAAGAGGCTTGGAGAACTCAGGGTCAGGAATAGACTCCTCGGAAGCCATGAGGTCCTGTCTGTCCGATTCCGTCAATCCGTTACCGGAAGTGATTCTATTTTCCACGTCATCCGAGTTAATCTCTTCATCCTGGTCGATTGCGACCTTCTCCAGTTCCATAGTACGTACAGGTATCCTGCGAGCCATATCTGGGTCTTCCAGATATACAATGTTTGTCTTGCCTATCACGTCATCGTCCGTATCATTGTCTGCCCGTACAGGTGAGTCGGTACTATCCTTTACAGTCGCACCCCGGCTGTCTCCGACAAAGGTTTTCCCGGAATTCTTTCCCGCTTTCTCCACCATGCGCTTTTTCCGTTTCCTCCACAGTCCAACACGTATACGGCGGGCATGACGAAGAAGCCTGTCCCAGAAATCATACGACACAGGGCAGAAAATGATTGCCCACATTTTATGCAATATGTAGATGGCTGACACCAACTTTACTGAAAAATAAAATACTGACATTTCCATAACTTTCAAATTTTAGGGGGTGAAAAACGTTCCTTATACATTTGGGTAATTTCATCTATGTTAAGTTCGATATGCTCAGCAATGATATTGCTGATATAACTTGAAATGCTAACCTCCGGAGCTATTACATGAAGATAGTTCTTTATCTCGTCGTACAGCTTACGGTTAAGATACACCTGAATACGTCCCGGCATGGGGGTATTCACCAGATATTTCTGTCGGAAGCCACTGTCCGACTCACGTTTCCTGCGTGTCTTCGGTCTGTCCGGCACGGTATCCCCGACAGGTTCCGGTTCGGACTCCACTTCAGAAGATGTATCCTCTTCCCTGGCATTGTCATTCCTGCCGGGCTTGTCGGTCATGGCGGCTACCATATACCCACGGACGGCATCCTCATCCACTTTCACGATCTTCTTTGCCATATTCATTAAAAATTAAGTTTTACAATCAATTCGTCGGCTAGTTCCTGCAAACCACTGCCCTTGAGCTGTCCTGCCGGAGGAGGCAAAAGAGAACAACGGAAAAATGTTCTGGATGACAAGGAAAGCTCCTTCTCATAACGGCACAAATCTGGGATGGTAGAATCCAGAACTTTAAGTCCCTGTTTCTTCATCAGTGCCATATAATTGTTGAGTACTTCGGTATTGCTTCTCCTTCTGACCTTAGTCCAGAACAGGAATACATCTTTCAGGGGAATATCCTTCCGTTCCCTCGTGAACTTCATGACACTGCTTGCAAAACTGAAACTGCTGTCCATGACAAAATTATCGGCGGCAATGGGAGTCAGCACATAGTCCACATTGAAAATGGTCTGCAAGACACCTGACACATCCATTGTCCCAGGCAAGTCTATGAAAATGATGTCATAATCACCGGTTTCCGCAAGTTCTCCGGCAATCTGACGTGCATCCTCCGGCCTTGCCCTTCGGATAGGATAAATCCTGCGGCCTCTAAGCCTCTGCTCATCAAGCTGTACCATATACTTCTTGTTCTTCTCCACCATTTCCATGTCACGCTCCCTCAGATTGAACAGGCTGCGTTGGGTGGAATCACAGTCAACGATGGCGATATTCCTGTCCATCGAATAACTCAGGAGACTGGCAAGCGTTACAAGCATCGTACTTTTGCTTACTCCTCCTTTCTGGTTGCTCACAGCAACGAATAACGGGTTCTTCTTCATAACTGATTGTTTTAATTGTTTATTACACGGTTGTCTTATCTGTCTGTTGTCTGCTTGCTTGGTGATACGGTTGTATGGTGCGCACCAACCGACAAACCAAACGTCACCGGTTGCAACCGACAAATAACCCGATCAATGTCTGTCTGTGTACTGCAACAGCCGATTACACAAACCGACAGAACAACAGGGAAACAGGTACAGACCTGTCTGTTGCAACCGTCCGCACTGCAAATAAAAAGGGATTTTCCCGAATAAATGCTATCAGCTGGGGTCGGTGTCGACCCTTGTCACCGTATGACATCTTGTTACATATAGTATGCTGTTTTACAGATGGATATGCCGCCGTAACTTTGCCGTCGACAACGGAATGGATGCCGGATGGAGCTATCCCGAAGCCGAAGAATGAGGCTGAAGGTCAAAACTCAATTTGACTTCAGGCAAATTCATGTTCAAGCGAACATAGCAAGTTGTGTTTTGAGGCACCCGAAATAAATTCGGGCACTCAAAACAAACTTGCCGCTCGCCTGAAGGCTCGGGAGGGATTTCCTCCAAAGTCGGAAATCCATGACGGAAAATCAGCAACAGAAAATCTCAATGCGTATGGAAGAAAACAGTAAAAGAAAGACAAGAAAAGGTGCGGGACGGAAGCCGAAAACAGACCCGGCGGTACACCGCTATGTGGTACGGCTGAACTCGGAAGAGAACGGCCACTTTGAAATCCTGTTCCAGAAATCTGGACTGAAACAGCATTCCAAGTTCATCAAGGCGATGATTTTCGGGCGCGAAATGAAGGTGGTCAGAATCGACAAAGCGGCGATGGACTACTACATCAGGCTGACAAATTTCTACCACCAGTTCCAGGCCATCGGCAACAACTACAACCAGACGGTGAAGGCAGTCAAGTCCAATTTCGGCGAGAAGCGGGCGTTCGCCCTGCTCCGAAACCTGGAGAAAGCTACCATTGACCTGGTGGTGCTGAGCAAGCGTATTGTCATGCTTACCCGGGAATTCGAGGAGGAATACCTGATAAAAAGAAGGAAGGAGGAACAGCAGAATGGTAGCTAAGATCAACAGGGGGGTATCGCTCTACGGGGCGGTCATCTACAACCAGCGTAAAGTGGACGAGGCAACCGCCCGTATCATCGCGGGCAGCCGCATGATTACCGACCTCAGCGGAAATCCCCACAATGTCATGCAGCAGACGCTGTGGGCTTTCGAGAGCTATCTCGCAGCCAACAGAAACACGGAGAAGCCGGTACTGCACATCTCCCTGAATCCCTCGGTGGACGACCGCCTCACGGACGGGCAGTTCGCGGAACTGGCACGCGAGTACATGCAGAAGATGGGCTACGGCGACCAGCCCTACATCGTCTATCTGCACGAAGACATTGACCGCAGGCATGTCCATATCGTCTCCACCTGCGTGAAGGAGAACGGCGAGAAAATCAGTGACGCATACGAATGGAACCGCTCGATGAAAGCCTGCCGGGAACTGGAAAACGAATTCGGGCTCAAACCTGTGGCAGACAAGCGGAATGAACTGCTGGCATCGTATCTAAAGAAAGCGGACTACCGGGACGGGGACGTGAAACGTCAGGTCGGCAATATCCTCAAGAGCGTGTTCACCGCCTACCGCTTCCAGACATTCGGGGAGTTCAGCGCCATGCTCTCATGCTTCAACATCGAGGCCAAACAGGTTCGGGGAGAATTTGAAGGTTCACCCTACAACGGTATCGTATATACCCTGACAGACGATACGGGCAGGCCGGTATGCACGCCTATCAAGTCCTCGCTCATCGGCAAGCGCTTCGGCTACGAAGGGATAGAAAAAAGGATTGCCGTCAATGTCCGTGACTTCAGGAACCGGAAGTGGCAGCCGAAAATCCATGACACCGTCGCACTGGCCATGCACGGATGCCGTGGAAACCGGGAAGACTTCATCCGGCTTCTCGGGGAAAAGGGCATCGACGTGGTGTTCAGGGAAAACGAGGAAGGCCGCATCTACGGCGTGACCTTCATCGACCACAAGAACCGTGAGGTATATAACGGCTCCCGTCTGGGCAAGGAATTTTCCGCCAACGCCTTCGAACTGCTTTTCAGCAGGCCGCAGGAATTTCCGGAACAGGAAGCTCCCGGACAATATGCCGGCACACGGGAGAGCCTTTCCGACAACATGGAGAGTACCATCGAGCAGGCTTTCGGGATATTCAGTCCCGACATCAACGGTCCTGACCCGCAGGAGGAGGCACTCGCCCGCAAACTGCAACGCAAGAAAAAGAAGAAAAAACGCCGTTCACGCGGCATATCCTGATTGTCAATTACCAACCATCAAAATTTTTACAGTTATGCAACAAGAAGATGATTTGAGAGGACTGGCCAAGGTCATGGAGTTCATGCGTGCCATTTCCATCGTGTTTATTGTCATCCACGTCTACTGGTTCTGCTACGGGACATTCGTGGACATGGGTATCAACATCGGAGTCGTGGACAGAATCCTGCTGAACTTCCAGAGGACGGCAGGACTGTTCAGCAACCTGCTTGTGACGAAAGTGTTCGCTTTCATATTCCTGGGCCTTTCGTGCCTGGGTACGAAAGGGGTCAAAAACCAGAAGATGACGTGGCGGAAGATATACGCTGCCTTCCTCGGCGGCATCGTCCTTTTCTTCATGAACTGGTGGATGCTCGACCTGCCGTTCAACCCGACGGTGAATGCGGCCGCATATACGCTGACGCTCACCGCAGGCTATATTCTCCTGCTCATGTCGGGAATATGGATTAGCCGTATGCTGAAGCACAACCTCATGGAAGACGTATTCAACACTGCCAACGAAAGTTTCATGCAGGAAACAAGGCTTATGGAAAACGAGTATTCCGTCAACCTGCCCACGAAATTTGTCTATCAGGGCAAGGAATGGGACGGCTGGATCAACATCGTGAACCCGTTCCGAGCCTCTATCGTACTTGGAACACCCGGCTCCGGAAAGAGCTATGCCGTGGTGAACAACTACATCAAACAGCAGATTGAGAAATCCTTTGCCATGTATATCTATGACTACAAGTTTCTGGACCTTTCGGAGATAGCCTACAACCATCTGCTCAAGCACAGACAACATTACAAAGTCAAGCCGGAATTCTATGTCATCAATTTCGACGACCCCAGACGCAGCCACCGCTGCAATCCGATCAATCCGAGATTCATGGCAGACATCAGCGATGCCTACGAATCAGCCTACACGATAATGCTCAATTTGAACAAGACCTGGATTCAGAAACAGGGTGATTTTTTCGTGGAATCCCCGATTATTCTGCTTGCTGCAATTATCTGGTATTTACGTATTTACAAGGACGGCAAGTATTGTACGTTCCCTCATGCAATCGAATTTCTTAACAAGCCGTATGCCGATATTTTCACGATTCTGACCTCGTATCCGTCCCTCGAAAACTACCTTTCCCCCTTTATGGATGCCTGGCAAGGCGGAGCTCAAGACCAGCTCCAGGGCCAGATAGCAAGTGCGAAAATCCCGCTTTCGCGCATGATCTCACCACAGCTTTACTGGGTGATGACGGGAGACGATTTCACCTTTGACCTGAACAATCCCGAACACCCCAAAATCCTCTGCGTGGGCAATAATCCTGATCGCCAGAATATCTATTCTGCGGCATTGGGTCTGTACAATTCCCGTATCGTGAAGCTCGTGAACAAAAAAGGACAGCTCAAGAGTTCCATCATCATCGACGAGCTTCCGACCATCTATTTCCGGGGTATCGACAACCTGATTGCGACCGCCCGAAGCAACAAGGTGGCCGTCTGCCTCGGCTTCCAGGACTTCTCGCAGCTGGCACGCGACTACGGCGACAAGGAGGCGAAGGTCATCCAAAACACAGTAGGCAACATCTTCAGCGGACAGGTGGTCGGAGAAACGGCAAAATCACTGTCGGAACGGTTCGGCAAGATTCTCCAGCAGCGGCAGTCCATATCCATCAACCGTCAGGACACTTCGACTTCCATCAACACGCAGCTTGATTCCCTGATACCCGCTTCCAAGATAGCCAATCTTTCGCAGGGTACATTCGTTGGCAGCGTGGCAGACAATTTCGGGGAAGAGATAGACCAGAAGATTTTCCATGCCCGCATCATCGTGGACAGCGCAAAGGTATCGGAAGAGATGAAAGCCTACAAGAAAATCCCTGTCATCAACGAGTTCAGGGACGCGGACGGAAACGATATCATGCAGCAGCAGATTGACCGCAACTACTCGCAGATAAAGGCGGATGTCTTGCAGATAATAGAAGAAGAGATGGAAAGAATAAAAAATGATCCGGAGCTGAGACACCTCATCCCGCAGCAGGAGGGAGAAGAAAACAATGACTGAAAATAGAGAAAAAGGGAGACCGCTGTTTTATTTCCGCCTGCAAAGGTCGTCCCGTGCCCGCTGGATTGTGCAAGGCCGGGCCCCTCCGTGGTTTGCTGAAAAAATCATCCTCGCCAGGGGGCTCCGGTATTTTTTCGCAAAGCCTTGCGCAATCCGGCACGGGACAGAAAGGCAGGCAAGAAATAAAATACCGGCTTGACAAGCCGCAGATGTCTAACTCAAAAAATGAAAGATATGAGCAGAAGCAACTTCACCCCGATGGAAAGATTCCATGAGATTCTAAACGGACACGGACTACAGGCCATGAACGTAGGTATAAATCATATCCGCATCTTCAGGGACGGCCGGAAAATATTCGACTACTATCCGCTGAGGATGAAATTCTTCGACTACCACAACTGGTACCAGCTTACCTATCCATCCTTCGGCAATGGCGACGGGAAATGGGAACAGGAGCTTCAGGAGATAATCGGCAGACTTTCCGCCGCATAAACGGTATGCTATGGCAGCGCACATGAAAAAGACGGAATGGGACAACATTCCCGAATGGGCCATATATGCCCTGGAATACGGAACGGAAGAGGACGGTAGCCTGAATGAAGAGGAACGGGCCATGATTGAAAAATTTATCGGCACACATTTCCCGAAAGGATACACGATGAGCGTGGATTGGGACGCCTGCAACGAGTTTGACCGCTATCCTGCATTTGGAGAGCCTTGCAAGACCTGCAAGGTTCTTTTTGTTTCACCATAAATACACAGAAAAATGAAAAGAATGACATTGAGCGAATACATCGCTGTCCCCGAAAATTACCGGGGAGTATGGACTACCGAACGGTGGGACATTCCCGATTGGGAAAACTTGAGAAAAAGCCACATGGGAAAACGTACCCTGATGGTATATGACAAAGGCACGTGCCTGCTTGTCGAGGGACTGAGCCTTGAAATCGTGGATGACAGTTCCTGGAAGAAGCCGGAGGAAATCAAGAAGGAAATCCGTGAAAAATATCAGGAATACCGTACTGAAAAGGGACGTGAACCGCATTTCCTCGAATGCATCATACGCTGGAACGACACCTTGGAGACACTGGAGACAAGAATAGCCCTGGACATGGATTCCGATACGGAAATGGACGATGAAATCTTCTTCTATTGCGATACTCTGGACAGCCTGCTGTCACTCGTTGACAAAAGCGGGGAAGATTTTGTCATAGCCGGATGTTTCGGATTCGGTGAATATGAAGAACTATACAGGCAAAATAAAAAGAGAGGGTGCATCAAATATATTGCAATTTGATACACTCTCAAAATTCAGAGGTTGAAAATGCGCTCTTATTGTTAACAATCAATTAGGAAAAAGAATTTTCCTCTTAATGCATATGGAATGATAACAGTTTTATAAAGTATAACATAAAAAAGTATCCCTCCAATTACACTTATCGGTAATATGCTATATATTACATAGTTATGTATTGTTCTATTGTATTTCGAATGTTTGTACTTTTCTAATATAGAATTGGTTTGCCTAATATACTTTATCAATGAATGCATAAGCATTAAAATAGCATATACTAAATATAACATTAAAGTCATATTATTTTTGTCACTCTCGAAAAATGCTATTACAATCCCCATAATGGGGAAACACAAAAAGAATTTAACAGAAGTTATAAATAATATACTATTTACTATGGCACAATCATTTTTTCTCTTGTACCATACATACATTCTATAATATATATAATCCATTCTCACCACTTTAACAAAGCTCCGTTATTTTTATCAAAATTATCATCGATATAATAATCTAAATGTTCACCTATAGAATTACCCGTAAATAATGTCACCATTTTTTGAATGAGTAACTTCCAAATGAGAGAACCGCATTAACAGTTTTTCCAAATCTTTCTTGTCCATGATTGTTCTTTTGTCTGACGGTTAGTACTATTATTTCCGGATTATCGCCAAAGATATTGTAAATCAATGGCTATCTACAAAGATATGAAATATTCCATATAATCTCTCATAAAAGACAGACTATCTTTATAATGATTGGAAATTATTCAGAATCACATATTTAGTTGAATCTTCGTTTGTATTTATGGCGAAATGATAAAATATAATATACTGAAAGTTTTGACTTGCTATCGCTTGCTGACAAAAGCGGGGAAGATTTTGTCATAGCAGGATGTTTCGGATTCGGAGTGTATGAAGAACTTTTATGACACAATTCAAGATTTAATCTTTGATTTTTATGAATATGGATGAGATCAAGGATTAAATCTTTGTATCAGAAACCAATTATACCTTAATCTAATTCTAATATTCACAATACATGTACATCAATACAAACCGACCGTTTGGACATATCAGATGTCGAATTCAATCGTAAACATCAATGTCCATAATCATTCCAATAATATGGTCATAAGCCACGCTTCACTTGACAAGTCCCTTCCGAGAAGTTAACTCGGAGGGCGAATACCTCCACGTTCAAGCCTCCGGTTTTCGGGACACAAAATTCCCTGCGGTAATTTTCCGCCCGAAAAAACGCTCCGGTATTGCCGTCCGAGTTGGGGAAAGTACCGGGACTTAGCAAGCGAAGCGACCTACGACGCATAGATACAGGTCAAAATAAAAAAGAATCCGACGGGAGAACCATGCTCCCGTATGCCATCCCAATGGATTACGCCATCCTGTTATTCCCGTAAACAGAATTCCGCTTCCTGTCACAAAAGGACACATCAAGGGGGACAAAAGCAGCTCGCTCCCAACTCTGCATAATTACAGTTTTTCCTTTTCTTCCGTGCGGCTGTGCGTACCGCCATGCCCTTGTCTGTCCGGCCTGTTCCAGCCTTTTCCCTTTCCTTTGCCGCCTTTCGTTTTTTCTCCTTTTCCTGCCGTTTTACCCCGTTTTTTCACTCCGTTTTCTCCGGCCTGCGGTGTAATGTGATGACACAAGATGTAATGTATATCCTAACACATTGCAAATCAATTATTTATCAATTTTTCTCCTATATATTTGCGGTGACAACATGAGTTATCAACACTAAAAATCAAATGTTATGGCAAAGAAAAATGCAAGGGAAGAACCCCCGAAACCGCAGGTCACCGAAAACGAGCAGATGAGTGACATCGTGTTCATCCTCGACAAGATGGAACTGATTCTGGAAGCGGTGTCGCAAATCGGACAGGACGGAAAATTCAACACGGTAGCCGCTGACAAGAAGAACCGGAACTCCTTCCTGAAAATTGACCGCTATGCCGACGCCTTCGAGAACTTCATCAAGAACTTCTGGAGCCAACTGAAAGACCCGACACGCTTCGGAATCCTCTCCGTCAAGGAGGAGAGGCTGGACGACCCTGCCGTGCAGCAGGCCATCGAGGACATCGCCGCAGGAAAAAAGACAAAAGCCGTGGAAGAATTTCTCAAGCAGTACGAGATTGTCCCGCGTAACAAGGAAAACCAAAGTATTAACCCCAAAAATCAAGATGAAATGGCAAAGAAAAATGAAACCCAGCAGCAGGCTGCCACAGCCGACAGCCAGTCGCAGACCCAGTATCGTTACAACGAATCCATGATTAACTGGGAACAACTTAAAAATTTCGGAATTTCCCGCGAATACCTCCAGGAACGCGGACTGCTCGAACAGATGCTTCGTGGCTACAAGACCAACCAGGTCGTGCCCATTAGCATGAACTTCGGCTCGGCCGTGCTGAGAACGGACGCCCGTCTGTCCTTCCAGCAATCCATGTCGGGCGATGTGGTGCTTGGTATCCACGGTATCCGGCAGAAACCCGATCTCGATCGCCCGTATTTCGGGCATATTTTTTCCGAGGAGGATAAGCACAACTTGCTCGAGACGGGCAACATGGGGCGTGTCGTGGAGCTGAAAGGACGCAATGGGGAGTTTATCCCTTCCTTCATCAGCATCGACAAGCTGACCAACGAGGTGGTTGCTATGAAAGCGGAGAACGCCTTTATCCCAAAGGAAATCAAGGGTGTACAGCTCTCCGAGCAGGAACAGAAGGACCTGCGTGAAGGCAAGAAGGTCTATGTCGAAGGCATGATTGCCAAGTCTGGCAACGAGTTCAACGCCTTCATTCAGGTAAACGCCGAGCGCAGGGGCGTCGAGTTCATCTTCGAGAACGACAAGCTCTTCAACCGCCAGACACTCGGGGGCGTGGAACTGACACAGAAGCAGGTCGAGGAGCTGAACGCCGGAAAGGCCATCTTCGTGGAGGGCATGCAGCGCAAGGACGGCGAGGTGTTCTCCTCCTACGTGAAGCTGGACGAGGCGACGGGCCGTCCGTCGTACACTCGCTACAACCCGGATTCCCCGGAGGGCGCACGCGAAATCTATATTCCCGACGAAATCAATGGGGTGAAGATTACGGCGGAGGAACAGCAGCAGCTCCGTGACGGCAAGGTGATTTTCCTCAACGACATGGTGAACCGTAGGGGAGAGGAGTTCTCCTCCTTCATCAAGGTGGACTTGGAGACGGGACGCCTGAGCTACTCCCGCACGCCCGACGGATTCGAGCAGCGGGCCGACTTCAAGATTCCCGACAAGGTCTGGGACGTGCCCCTGACCAGAAAGCAGCGTGCCGACCTGCAGAGCGGAAAGGCCGTGCTGGTGGAAGGCATCAAGGGTTATGACGGGAAGACCATCTCGCAGTACGTCAAGGCCAATTTCAACCAGGGACGCCTGGACTTCTACAACGAGAATCCCGACCGCAAGCGAGACGCCTCGCAGCGCAACGTGGTGGCCAACAGCCAGCGGCAGGAACAGGGCAGCCGCAAGTCAAAGGGAGCCAGCATTTCCTGATGGCGGGAACTGAAAAATGAATGTTGAATCAAAAAAGAAAGAAATATGAAAAAGGAAAACGGAAACGACATGCCTTTCAAGGCAGAAGATGTGAACTGGGACGAACTGCATGACATCGGCATCATGAAGGACGAGTTGGAACTCTCCGGCGAGCTGGACACCCTCCTCAAGGGAGAAAAGACGAAAGTGATGCCCCTGAAACTGGTACTACTCGGCGTGGACGTGGTGATGGACGCCACACTCCAGCTGGTTCGCAAGGGCGAGGCGCCGCTGCTGGAAATCCAGGGAGTGACACCGCTGGGCAGATAGCCTGAGAGCAATTATCAAGTAAACTGATGTCTTACCGCCGTTTCCTGTCTTCCGCACGGAAAACGGGAAACGGCTTAATTTTTATCCTAACAATATGATAGCAATCATCGCAGAAAAGCCGAGTGTAGGCATGGACATAGCCCGTGTAGTCGGGGCTGATACAAGAAATGACGGCTACTGTTCCGGTAACGGATATATGGTGACCTGGGCACTGGGACACCTCGTGTCACTGGCCATGCCGGACACTTACGGTTATACGAAAACGGCAGCGGAGGACCTGCCGATGCTGCCGGACCCGTTCCGCCTGGTCTCCAGACAGATGCGCACGGACAGGGGAATGGTTACGGACATCGCCGCCTCGAAACAGCTGAAAGTCATAGAAAGCGTATTCAACCGCTGTGACAGCATCATCGTGGCTACCGATGCCGGTCGTGAAGGGGAACTTATCTTCCGCTGGATATACGACTTTCTGGGCTGCACGAAACCGTTCAGACGCCTGTGGATTTCCTCGCTTACTGACGAGGCCATACGGAAAGGGCTGGAGGAACTGAAGGACGGCTCGGAATACGACAGCCTGTATGCCGCCGCCGACAGCCGCGCGAAGGCGGACTGGCTGGTGGGCATGAACGCCAGCCGTGCCCTGGCCATCGTCTCCGGCTCGTCCAACAACTCGATCGGACGGGTGCAGACTCCGACGCTCGCCATGATATGCAGCCGCTACAGGGAGAACCGCAGTTTCGTATCCACACCATACTGGCAGCTGCATGTCACCCTCAATGGCGGCACGTCACACCGCCGCTTCTTCCATCCCGCGACCTTTGACGACAGGCAGAAGGCGGAAGCCGCCTACCGCAGTCTCTCTCCCGATTCTTCGGCGACGGTTACGAAGGTGGAGCGCAGGAAAACCCTGCAACAGCCGCCGCTGCTCTACGACCTGACGGCACTTCAGAAGGACTGCAACGTGCACCTCGACCTGCCCGCGGCAAAGACGCTGGACATCGCCCAGTCGCTCTACGAGAAGAAGCTCATTTCCTACCCGAGAACGGGAAGCCGGTATATCCCGCACGACGTGATGGCCTGTGTGCCCGGTCTGCTGGAAAGGATAATGGCCATGCCCGCATTCGCCACAAGTGCCGGAATCCTTGACTTTGCGCATCTCAACACCCGTAGCATGGACGACAGCAAAGTGACGGACCACCATGCCCTCATCACGACCGGCATCGCACCCGAAGGGCTTTCCGAAGCGGAAGAGGCCGTCTATACGCTGATAGCCGGACGTATGCTGGAGGCGTTCTCGCCATGCTGCGAGAAGGAGCTGATTCTTATGGAATGCCGTCTGGACAACATGGATTTCCGCTCGAAAAGCTCCCTTGTCGTCAGTCCGGGATGGCGCGGCATCTTCCGCAGGAAAGAGGACAGGCAGGACGACGAACCGGAAACCGACGAGGGTACGGCCGTATTTGCCGAAGGGGACACGGTCCCTGTTTCAGGATTCGGACTGGCCCAGAAGAAGACCGTGCCCAGACCGCTCTATACCGAAGCCACGCTGCTGGCAGCAATGGAGACCTGCGGCAGGGAGATAGCCGACGAGCAGGCACGGGAGGCCGTGAAGGAACTGGGAATCGGAACGCCCGCCACGAGAGCCGCCATCATTACGACCCTGTTCAAGCGCGACTACATCACCCGATCGGGCAAGAGCATCCTCCCCACAGAGAAGGGACTCCATATCTACGATGCGGTGAAGGACATGCTCGTGGCGGATGTTTCCCTGACAGGAAGCTGGGAGAAGACCCTGCTCCAGATAGAGCGGCACACACTCGGACCGGACACGTTCATGGCATCCATCACGGACTACACCCGCAAGGCTACCCGTGAAATCCTGAACCTCAGCCTTCCGGCGGTAGCCGCCCGCACGTTCACCTGTCCCAAATGCAAGACCGGACACATCATCGTCAGGGAGAAGAGTGCCCGCTGCGACAATAAAGGGTGCGGACTGACCGTGTACCGCAGATTCCTGAACAAGGAACTGACGGACCAGCATCTGGAACAGCTTTTCTCCTCCGGCTCCACACGGCTCATCAAGGGATTCAAGGGAAAGAAGGGCGTGGCTTTCGACGCTTCGGTCACTTTCGACGCCGGGTTCACCCTGACACTCTCGTTCCCCAAAAACGGGAACGGCAGGAAAAGGAAATGATGAAGCCATCCCGATTCGCGGGGCAAAGGTCGCAGCCCGCCCGTTTCCACCGGCAAGGTCTGGCCTTACGGTTTCTGGGAAAAATCATCCTCGCCCGAGGCTCCGGTATTTTTCCCGAAAACCTTGCCTGTGGAGGCGGACTGCAAGAAAGCCCCTGAAACCGGGAATGGCATTCCCGCCAAACACATGAAGATTATGAAAGCAAAAGAACGTATCAGAAAGATAGCGGACAGCAGATGGGCAAGGACACTCGCGCTGGCCGTAACAGCAGCCATCATATTCAGCTGGCTCTATACACACGGCATATCTCCCGTATGGACCGCCGTGGCCATTGTATGTTTCAGAGGAATCTTCAGCTTCCTCTACCGTGTAGCCTGCCTGCTCGTGGCACTGGCCATTCTCCTGTGCATCCTGAGTTTTCTGGTCTTCTGAAATCTGACAGCAGGGAACATACACCGATTTTGTCATTGCAGTATAAGAGGGGCTGTCCGGAACTGTTAAAATGAATTCGATACCTGTATGATTATATCTTTACAATATATATCGTGTTAAAACTTGTTCAAAATTAGAATAAATATATGCTATTTTTATTGTGTTAAATTAAAATGTATATATTTGCGTTTCACTGCATCGATTGATAGAATATCATATCGTTGGTCGGAGGGTTTGTAAATCCGGCAAATGACAACAGGGGGCTATTTATGTTCCGATATCGGGACATAAAAGGGGCCCCGATTTTTTATCAGTATGGCGATATGGATACACTGAAATAGGAACTGACTGTAAAAAGATAAAATATGGATAAGATATTAGGGGTCCAAATCAGAGAATCTTCTGCCGGCTGCAATGGTCAGGAAAGAGAGCCAAGCGGACAAGTTGTGGCTTACAAAGACCATAAAGGGCTGGAGTGTATTTTGCGTGCAACAGGATAGCAGGTTGGGGTGGCATCCAAAATATTCACATCCCGGAAGACTGCACCCTCGACTACCTTCCGGGATTTTTTATCATAAAATGTATGAGGACGCTAAATGGGATATCCTTACAGACAAAAATCATAGTTGGTTATCTGATATTGATGGCGGTCATCGGAAGCATGATTGCCATACTGCTTCATGAGCGCAAAAAAATGCACGACATAGCAGACGGAACCGCAGAAATACGTGAGATCCGGAACGAAGTCAACGCCATACGCCGCCACATTGTCGGAATTGCTTTGCTGGGGAAATCTGCCATCGGATGGGATAGGGAGGACTTCTCTGCCTACCGGAACAGGCGCCTGCACATAGACAGCCTGCTGGAACGCATGAAAGACAACGGCCTGGATCTGGTAAACCCCGAACAGATAGACTCATTGCGTCAGCTGTTGGCGGAGAAGGAAAATCACCTGTACCATCTTATAGAGGCTTTTCAGAAGCAGGGGGTCTCGGACAGTCTGCTCTACAATCGTTTGCCCGAGGTTATTGACAAGAGTACCCGTACACGCACGGTCACCCGCCGGAAAAGCGGTATAGCCGGTTTATTGGGTAAGAAGGAAACGGTGCAGGTTCCGGTCTCTACGACAGAATTGTGGAAGCTCAATCAACAGTTGATAAACATGCAGGAAGAGCATGACAAACATATCGGGCTCTATATGGACAGCCTGCGCTTGCAAAACCTGAAGCTGAACCAAAGATTGAACTCCTTTATCACTGTCCTTGACGAACAGGTCCAGGCCGCTTTCCAAAACCGAGAAGCAAGGATTGCGGAGGCAAAAGCACTTTCGTTCAAGCTGTTTGCGGCCACCATCATCGCTGCTATTGTCCTGTCGATCATATCCCATCTTGTCATACAGAGGGACATACGGCGCAAGAGGCATGATCGCCGCAAACTTGTAAATGCGCTTAAGCAGAACCGGGAGTTGTCTGAAATGAGGAAGCGTATTATCGTAACACTTTCCCATGATATAAGGGGTCCACTAAACGCTATCTGCGGCAGTGCAGAACTGGCTATTGACACCAGAGAAAGGAAACGCCGCAACATTTACCTTGAAAACATCATTAAATCTTCACTCCATATTACAAGACTTGCCAACAGCCTGCTCGATCTTTCCAGACTGGACGAAGCGAAGGAATCATTGAACAAGATACCTTTCAGTCTGAAAACTTTTGCCGACGATATTACTATGGAATATACTTGTGCGGCCAATGACAAGGGGTTGCTCTTCAAAACAGAAGCAGAGGACACCGACATCGTGGTATACGGAGATGCGGACCGTATCCGTCAGGTGGCGGACAACCTGCTGACCAACGCGCTCAAGTTCACCCGTAACGGGACCGTTCGTTTCCGGGTAAGCCACAAGGACGGGGTAATGACCATGGAGGTGGAGGACTCGGGTATCGGCATGGACAAGGAGACGGTAGAACGCATATTCCGGCCGTTTGAGCGGGCGGCACCAGAGATATCGTCGGATGGCTTCGGGCTTGGTCTCCCGATAACCAAGGGGCTTTTGAACCTGCTCGGTGGTAACATCTCCGTGTCGAGTCGTGTCGGGAAGGGTAGCCTGTTCCATGCGGAAATCCCCCTTGCCATTTCCACTGAACCGGTAAAGAATAGGGTCATACCGGCCGTGAAAAAGTACAGCCTTCCCAAGCGAATCATCTTGGTGGACGACGACCCGATACAGCTGCGCATCGTCAAGGAGATGCTGGAACGGAACGGAGTAGCATGCCGGATCTGCGTCGGGGCGAAGGACATGGTGGGCGAACTGCGAAAAGAGTCGTATGATCTGCTGCTGACCGACATCCAGATGCACGGAGCCAGCGGTTTTGACCTGCTGTATCTTCTGCGTCACTCCAATATTGGAAATTCACGCACCATTCCGGTTGCCGCCATGACTGCTCGCAACGATGAGGACGAGAACCGTTACATCGAAGCTGGCTTTTCCGGTTGCATACGGAAGCCGTTCTCCATGAACGAGCTACTGGCTTTCCTTTCCTCTGTCATGGAAAAGTCGGGACAGCAGCAGGAGCAGAAGGCGGATTTCAATGCTCTGGCCGCAGAGACGGGGGATATGGAATGGATGCTTAACGCCTTCATTGAGGAATCGCTTGCCAACAGGACGGAACTGAAGCAAACTCTCGAAGGCATAAAAACGGACACGGAACGGATGAAAAACACCCTCCATCGCATGTATCCCACCTGGAAACAATTGGGAGTGGCCGGTGAACTGGAGACATACAGCAGAATTCTGCATGACGAAACGTCCGATGAGCAGACTATCCGTACACATACCGAGGTGGTTATGGGAAGAATAGACCAGTTGATAGGCGATGCGAAGAATATGCTTTCGGATATCAGGAAACTTGCCTTAAAGAATAATACGAATGAAACACAGAATACTCATAGTTGAAGACAATATCCTGCTGGCCGGACAGCAAAAGAAATGGTTTGAGAAATACGGCTATGAGGCCGAGACGACAATAGACGAACCCGGTGCGAGGCAACTTTTGAAAAAGGAGCCTTTCGATCTTGTCCTTTCTGATGTCCGTCTTCCGGAAGGGGACGGCATATCGTTACTCGAATGGATGCAGAGAGAACGGATAGATGTTCCCTTCATCATCATGACCGGATACGCCTCCGTCCCGGACGCAGTCCGTGCTATCAAGATGGGGGCGAAGGACTATCTGGCTAAACCGGTTCAGATGGATGAATTGCAAAGTCTGATAAAGGACATCTTGCGTCCTCGCTCTGTCATATATGGAAAGGACAAGGAAATCCTGTCCAGGAACAGCCATCAGATGAAAAGTGTGGAGAATCTGGCCCGTACGGTTGCTCCATTCGACATATCCGTTCTGATTCTTGGACCGAGCGGAGCGGGCAAGGAATCCATAGCACAACGTATCCATTATTCCAGCGAACGCAGGGAAAAGCCGTTCTTGGCGGTAAACTGTAGCGTCATTCCCAAAGAGCTTGCACCCTCGTTCTTTTTCGGGCATGTGAAGGGGGCGTTTACGGGAGCAGCCGCAAACCGGGAGGGCTTTTTTGAAACGGCCCGTGGCGGTACTCTGTTTCTTGATGAGGTGGGGAACCTCTCCGTGGAGGTACAGAGTATGCTCCTGCGTACCTTGCAGGAAGGCACCTATATTCCCATAGGCAGCAACCGGGAGAAATACGCTGATGTAAGGATCGTGTCGGCAACCAACGAGAACCTGCAGTTGGCCATCAAGGAGAGACGATTCCGGGAAGACCTGTACCACCGTCTGGGGGAATTTGAAATCGTTCTGCCGGCCCTGCATGAATGCCCGGAAGACATACTTCCGCTTGCCGAACATTTCAGAGAAAGGTTTTCCAAGGAACTCAACCGACAGACCGACGGATTCAGCCAGGAGGCGGAGCAACTGTTGCTTTCATATGGCTGGCCGGGAAATGTACGGGAATTGCAGAACAAGGTCAAACGGGCTGTTCTGCTGTCCAAACAGTCGGTAATCGAAGCAGGTTGTTTGAATATAAAAGTCGAGGATGAGGAAGAGGAAATTTTCCTTTTCCCGGAAAATGAGACACAGGAAAAACTCTCCATTGTCAGGGCTTTGAAAATATGTACGGGCAACCGAAAACGGACAGCGGAGATGCTGCACATTGATCCGTCCACGCTGTACCGGAAAATGAAGAAATATGGATTGAACAACAAATGAAGACAATATATATCCGGCTATAATGTGAAATAACATTCTGCCAGCTGGAATGTAATTTTATATTCGGCAATCAGTTCCGGGGCAGAGCCCATACAAAACAGATTTCTACGAACAAAAACTGGGTTAGAACACAAACATTCAGGAACGGAATCTATCTGACTTATTGCAAAACATTGCAATAGGAGATTGCATGTACTTGCATTTGCAATACCTCAATCAGTCTCGTTTTTTTCTGCGGAAAATCTTTTATCTCACTGTTATTCAATATCTTGTCATGCTCTTGCGTAACAAAATACTTCGTTGGTCTACGTTTTGTCCTTTTACATAATGAAACCTGTTGCGCAACACGGTGTAATTAACGGAATTATTACACTAAAAAACAGAACTCATTATGATACAGATAGACAGGGAGACATTTCAGATGATGCTCCAAAAGATAATGGAACGGTTTGATAGAATCGAAGCCAGATTGAACCGTATGAATCGACAGACAGCAGCCTTTGAAGGGGATAAGCTGCTTGATAACCAGGATATGTGCGAATTGCTTGGTGTTACAAAACGTACCCTTGCCCGTTATCGCCAGAAGAAACTGGTGACTTACTATATGATTGATGGGCGTACCTATTACAAGGCTTCGGAAGTGGAGGAGTTCCTTAACCGGAAAGGGAAAGTTCTGCCCGCGAAAATAAAAAAGGAACTTGGAATTCAACCTTGATTCATCGTTTGTACGAGTACATGGATTCTGGGCGGAATAACCGTCCGATTTATGAGATAGAAAAGATATAACTTGGGGAAGAGTCTATTATGGAATAAATTTCTCCAAAAGAGTGAGATTTTCGTTTTTAATTGATAACTTTGTTTGTCAAATATTGGGAATATTATATATTTTGTGTCTAAGAATTCAAGATAGAGAATCTAGTTATGGCTAAATATCGTAGAACCATAGTAACACTTATGCAAAGAGGTCTTGACCTTGGTGTACATGGTTCCCCGTTCAGGGTGGCCATTGAGGTTGTAGAAAAATTAGAGGATAATCAGAGCCGGGAGTATCTGTATCAGATGATATTGGAGAATGTACTGAGTATTGGATTTTTGTTGACTGTCTTTTCAGAATACAGCCAAGATGTTGATGAACATGAGAGGAAAGAAAACGCCGGAGGAAAGAATAGAGAGCTTGATTGGATAATTGAGAAGGTTCAAAAGTCGTAATCTATGGAACAGTCACCTATTATAAACATATTGACTTACGGATTACCGGGCGATATTACTCGCATTATCTATCTTGAATATAATAGTAGAAGAAGGGAAATTGACCGGATATGGGCTAATTCTGAGAATCATTATCAGATGCTCCAAGGCTATGTATCCACAGTAGAGACTTTATTGGCAATTAGTATATTTTACAGATATGTAATTGGACACATGTATGGTGCTGTATCTTTTTATAAGTCTGTTAACCAGAAACTCGGAATGGAGAAAGAATGTGCAATCAAAGCTGGTAAAAAGGTACTTGACAGAGATCAACAAAGACATCTTCTTTCCGCAGTAATCAATTTTAGACAGTTCCAAAATAAGTATCAGCTGGAACCTGTGTTTTTTGAGTACTCTGAGACTATTCAGTTTCTGAGAAATTGCAAAGATTTGCTCTATCAAAAGGAATATGAAGAGAACGACTCCATTTAAAGCTCCGTTAGACTTTGAAAAGGAATTAGTTGACTTTTCAAACAAGTATAGGATATTGCTTGCAGAGCATGCAAAAAGAATAAGTGATTATTTTGAGATGACTTGCTATGATTTTGTCATTCGCTATTATGAGAAGAAAGGCTATGAGTTGAAAGTACAGAACCTGCAAGGTGGAAAATTCAAGTTTAAGTGTAGCCCAACAGGATTGTTAAAGAATTTCTCATATTTTAAAGCGACAAAAAAGAATAATCACGGTGATGGTAAAGTTGTTTATATCTATCACAATGCTACAGTACAGTCTGCATTTGACGAGAAAGTTTTTACAACGCCTGACATTGTAATATCAAACTCCAATACCCCAGCGGAAACTAAGGACTACTATACAACCAAGAGAATACTTTCATATATTCCCCAAGAGAGTCTTGTCACTTTTTGCGAAGCTAAGCATTTGACACCTTTCCCAGAATTGATGGTGAGTTTTATCGGAACTGTTCATGAATTGAAGCCAGACTGTGTAAATGATCATGAGGAACATATAGATTCTGAGCATATAGCTCCTTCACTCATGATGTCTGGAACTTTTGGTAAACCAACGAGGAGAATACGACATTCTTTTGAAAAAAGGTATTACGTGAACTTCTTCGATAATCTCTTTGAAGACATTACTGTAAAGTTATCCTTATCTAAGCGTGGTATTGAGCAGATTGCTACTTTAGGTAAAAAAAGTAATAAGACTCTGTTGTTGGAAGACTCATAGGAATACTGAGGTTGCTAAACAATATATTGAATTCGGTATATAGGGATCTCTCTAGCATAATTAAATTCAAGAAGTCAAAGAATAAAGTGATCTTGATGGACTTGATTTGTTAGAATGTCTCTCGTATTCATCAAATTATCTTATCTTTTTTATAAAGTTTCGAAAAGCACAAAATCTCCAAATTCTGATCGGACCATTCTTATTTTTATCATTATTTCAATATCTTTGCATATGAGTTAAAAAAAATAGAAAACAAAGGCAGATTAAATCTAATTATTGATCACAAAAGCTGATAAGAGCTGGCTGTACAATTGGGAAAATCTATTTGCACCATTATTAAATGATGCAGTTATGTCCATTCAGCTTTCTTGGACAACCTATGATAAATCTTTACACTATTGAGTGGGGATATACGTGAGTCGATTTTATCTTCAAAATAGTATTTTCTCTGATGTATATGTGAAGGATTTGCTGTGGGTTGATATAAGATTGGATAAAATGATGAAAAAGAGAGGAGCTTCAAAATGTATAGGATTGGTTGATGCAGACCTGTTAGATAATGGAACGCGTCATCCAAATCTTGTATTGTTAACACTGGCAGGTTATTTTCGAGACCATGGTATACCTTATGAATTAATTATTGATAATGAGGTAAATCTGGAATGCTATCAGCGAGTTTATCTTTCTCGTGTTTTTGCATTTACCAAATTACCTAAGTTCGTTACAGATTTTCAAACGAAACATCCGAAAACATGGAGAAATAAGCTACAGATGGGAGGTACGGGATTCTATGCTACAGAGGAAGATAGAGAAAAGTTTGACGAGATGCGTCGCAAAGATATGGTCCAACTTGCTATGGATCCATTTTTACCAGGATTTTCAATGGCTCATCAAATGCCGGATTATAATATTTATATTCCCTATATTGAGCGTGAGATTGAAAAAAAAGTTAATATTGAAAGTGCAAAGTTGAAAAGGAAAAACGGTATTGCTCCAACTGCACAAGAGATAGATGCAATAGCGTTAAAGTGTCGTAAGAAATACAAGGATTATCTTGATTATAGTATTGGGTTTCTTACTCGTGGTTGCATCCGTCAATGTTCATTTTGTGTGAATAAGGGAGAACGTAGTATTTTGCCATATTCCAATCTTAACGATTTTGTTGATGACAGTCGTCCGTTCATTTATCTTTGGGATGATAACTTTTTATGTTATAAAAATTGGAAAGTATTGCTTCAACAACTTATTGATAAAGGCAAACCTTTTCAATTCCGACAAGGATTAGATGAACGTGTCTTAGATGATGAACGTGTTGAAATGCTCTGTAGAGCTCCTTATCATGGAGACTTCATTTTCGCTTTTGACCAATGGAAAGACCGTGAACTAATTAAACGTAAGTTAAAAATATGGAAGCGTCACTGTCCTACAAAGACAACTAAGTTCTATTTGTTCTGTGGTTACGAACTAGTTGCTGATGATGACGAAAAGTTATTTACAGATGTTTATTATCTGTTCTGCAGAATTCAAATACTGATGAGCTTTGGTTGTCTTAGTTATGTTATGCGTCACGCTGATTATACGAACCATCGTCTTGGTAACATTTATACACAGGTGGCGCGATGGTGTAATCAACCTCAGTTTTATAAGAAAATGTCTTTTGAGGAATTTGTGTTTAGAAACCAGTCTTATCAGGAAGAGCATTCTGCGTCTACAAAAATTTGTAAGACACTTGCGACATACCAAGATTTTAAAAAAACGTTTGCAGATAAGTGGAAACTGATTGAACCCTTATTTAAGATGAAATATGAATCGACAATAAATCCATCTAACTGGAAAGAATAAGAAAATATGGACGATACAGCTCTTGTAAAAATATTTAGAAGACTATGTCAAGGATCTAAAGAATCTGTTCAAAGTGGTTTGGAACTTGATGAGTTTGATAATTATATGCACGTTGAACGACCTATTGACAAGGCCGTCAGAGATGCAATGGATGAGATCCGCATTGAAGGAGGTGGTATTTTATTTCTAGTAGGTAGTGCCGGTGATGGTAAATCGCATATGATTTCAACCTTAAAGAAGGAGTATACTGATTTTGAGTTTAGGAATGATGCTTCTGAAAGTCCTTGGCCAAACGTTGAATCTATTGATGCTTTGAAAATCTTCCTTAATAACTACAAGGATACAACTCTCCATACAACAACTACAAAGATGCTTGTAGCTATTAACATGGGAAAATTGAGCGCTTTTATCGATGATGACGAAGTACAAACAGAGTTCTCAGAAATTGCTAATTGTGCAAAGACGCTCTTCGACGAGGACAATCTACGCCATAAAGAAACAAATCGTGTAAGGATTGTATCTTTTGCCAATCATCAGATTTTTGAACTTTTCCCTGAGTGTAAAGATTCCATATATCCAGTCGATTCTTTTTTTATTAAAAAGGTACTTTGTAAAATTACAGACGATTCATGTGACAATCTTTTTCGAATAGCATTTAATAATTCTAAACCAATTGGGGTAGATTTTGACCCTTGTTATATTAATTACCAATTGCTCAGTATTCCTGCTATACAAGAAACCATTGTAAGAATTATTATTGAGTCAGTTATTCGTTTCAAATTGATGTTGACTCCTCGTGAGTTGTTTGATTTCATCTATCGAATCGTTATTCCAGATACATATGCAACATTCAATCTAACCAAGGACTTCTTTAAATCGCTGTTACCAAACCTTTTGTTCGAAGGTGGAGAAAATAAGATAATGAAGTGTCTGGCAATGCTTGACCCGCTTAAGTATGGTAATATTGAACATAATGACTACTTAGCAGAGTTATTTACATCAGTGGCGATTCCTGAAGAAGAATGTTTTAGCATTCTCAAAAGTGAGCTACATCCACGTTTTTTTGAGATCCTTGACGAATATTACAAGAATAACAGATATAACATTGGGGATATTTCGAAACTTCTGTTTCGGATGAAGCATCTGATGAAGTATCACTCAGAATCTGTTGAATATAGATCGTTTCTCAGTATACTATGCGGTTACTATGATAATGATGAAGATCGTTTATTCCCTCTTTACGAAACAATACAACGTAGTATTCCTCATTTATATGGTTCGTACACGGATAAACAAAACTTAATTCCTCTTGATATACAGGGTAAAGAATACAAGATGTTTGTTAGTTGTGACAACTTGAAGCCCGCCCCTCAGGGAGCAGTACCTTTTGATGTAAACAATCGTAACAAGTTTGTCGTTGAAATAGATACTTATTGGAAGATAAACACTCCTGTACCGCCAGTTAAGGTAGAATATCAATTGTATGAATATTTATGTAAGATCCAAAATGGAAAGCTGGCACAAACTGATGACCGCAATCACAACCTTTTATTTTATGGCTTTATTAGCAATCTAGTACAACAGACGGATTTTAAAGAAAAGGTGATTATCCTTACTTCTGATAATCAACAGTTAACATTATCACGAACATTTGGTAAAAAAGTCACATTGAAATGATAGGATTCTCAGAAACAAACTTTCTCAGGGAATACATTAAACCTAAGAAAGATAAAAAGACGGGCATGATTAAGGATAAGTTAGAAGATAACTTCCAAACAGGGAAACAGAAATTACTCCCCTTTACTCTTAACCCTATAAGCGGAAGTGTATATGATGGTAACTGTGGCTTGAATGGTGTTGCAGGAGAGTTTTATCGTATTAAGGTGAACTCAACGGTTGAACCAATCTACTCTCCACAGGACACCGAAGAAACTTTGCGTAAAGAACTGACTGATAAGTTTAAGATGCCTACCGATGATATTGAGCGCTTTATCAAAGTGTTCAATGATGTGATGTTTGAAAATGGAACTATCAACGTTATTGATCTCTCGTTTTTTTCTTTCGTACCTATGAAGTATTTTGGTAAAGCCTATGAGAAGGATAAGAGAGTGAATAAATACAAGAGTGGTCAGTCTAAGATTGCTGACTATTACGTGTCTATTGCTGAAAATATAGATGTGGAGTTTGATACGAAAGAGAAAGACCTATTTTCTGAAGTGGTGAATGAATGCTTGCAAAAGGATTCTTTCGTTACCCGAGCAGAACGTGACAAATACTTCATTTTACCTTTCGTAAAAGCTCAATTTTCTAAGGATATCAAATGGTTGATGAAGCAAAACAACAACATCGTTGTAAAGTATTTGCCGTTAATGCTTTATTTCTATGCATCATACTCACTTATGCAGACACTGATGTTCATGAATAAAGCTAATTGGCAATACTCAACAGACAAGCCACGTCCGATAACTTTCATGTTGTCATCTGAGCGCGTATCAGAAGGACAGGCTGCAGTAAAGAAAGGTTGGTCGGCTCAAGATCATTTCCCTGAAACTTTCCTCAATAAGTTATCTGCCTATGCGCAGGCACTAGATATTCTTAACTCTATGTTTGAGGATGAGGAGGAACTCATGACATTTCATTCCATTTTGGAACATTTCAGCAAAATGGAATTTACTGAGGAAGCGAAATCCATATGCGAAAAGGTTCTTAATACGTATCAGGATTACAAATACGAACTGCTAGATGACCGTGACACAGAACCACATCCAATTGCTGATAAGAAAGAGATAAATATCAATAGCTTTGAAGAGTTTGTGGACCTTCTTTTGGATCGTTGTCTAACTTATCAGTCGATTGACTATCCACGTATGAAAGTGGCACTTTATTCTCTTGTCAGTATCAAAATGTTTGAAAAGAGACGAGACTACAGTGTGCTTGTCCTTGACGAGGAAATGCTGCTATTTCTTGTTGCCATGATGGCAAAGGAAGATAGAATACGTATGGAGGAACTCTATAAAAGATTCCATGAGTATGGTATTGATTTTTCCTTCCAGACAAAGAATGCCATTAGTGATTATTTACTTAAGTTAAACCTTTTAGAGCGTAAGAGTGATTCCGGAGGGGCACAATATGTACGAATTGTTTTTTAATTTTCTTATCGAAGAGTTGCTGGTTCGTTATTTCAAGAAAATTAATGTAGAACCAGGGGATAAATTTTACATAGTAATAGAAGATGTTACACTCCGTCGTGACTTCTATAAGGCACTTCATAACTCAGCTTTTACTCATAACTATAAGATATGTTTTCCTGGTTATGAGAAATATGGTATTGGGGCATCTGAATATGATACTGTGGCATTTACTTGTACAAATAACGGAACGCAGATTATTGTGAGCGGTTGTGATGATGCTGGTGATGGATTTCAAACGATGATACGCAACAATATTGGAGTAGTAGATAATCCTATTAGCGAGATGGCAGCTCTTTTCATCCTTCCTGGCAATAATGCCATCGAGACCTTGTTGAGTGCAGGTAGAAACTTACAAGAAAAGCCTTATCCTCTGTGCCTGGATTCTATTACCCAAGCGATCTACAATAAAATAGACAGCAAGATCAATATTATAGAAAAGGAGTATCTTCGTAATCATGTTAACCGTCTTCGTTTTGAGGATAATTATACTTCACTGTTTGACTTTGCACCTGTGCTTTCCATCCTTCAAAAATCAAATTTGAAAGGTAGCTTTGCCCAGCTTGATACCTTCGAAGATTCTGAGATTTATGATAATATGTTTGCTGCAACAGACATCAATATCAAGGAGCGTGTAAAAGACAATGCTAGTGCTTTTGCCATCATTAGTGAAATGATGAGTGAAGCGTATGAGCAAGATCAGTACAAACGTCTATGTACCTATCTAGACGCAAAACTAGCAAGCAAGATTTCAAGTGGTAAGATTGATTGGAAAATGCTTGATTACAAGGAAATTCGTAAGAGCCATGATATTGTCGTGGGTAATCCGACTATAACACGACCTCAATTCAAAGTCGATGGAAATGCAGAACTTTTGGTTAACATTATAGGTCCGAAGAGTGAGAAGACCTCAAAGAGTTTTGTTATAGTATGCGATCCTATTCTTTCTTCCAGAACTCTTAAGGCTTGTTTTAATAAGGAACTAAAGGATTATGTACATGGTAAGATAGCAAAAGTATCTGGATGCAATCTTGTATTTACTTTAACTCAGAAGGTACAGAAAGACAAAGTCGGAGACGAGAAAAACTATCATGAGGTGTCAGTTGTTCTATTGCAGACAAAGAATGTTTTCCAAAGTATTGCTCATTATTTTACCATTGATGCGAAGGGAAATATTGTAGTTAACGTACCTGACTCAGAAGATGGTTTCACTATTGGCTTGGGTACAGATCTAATAGCATATGACGGAATGTCACCAGTTGAGTTAGATGACGATTCTGCTATTCATATCGATATTGATCATAATGCGACAGAGGAACCTATCATTCCATTTAAGTTTGGTGATAAAATTATCAATATACGTTTCAAATATAAAGGAGAGAAGACCCCAATTTTAACTCCAGGTTCTGTTATTGATACTATTTGGGGAGAAGAAGGCGGTGGCTATACACATAATGGTGAAGATGGTGATATTACTGGTACAGTCAATGGGCCACAAGGCCCTATTTACATTCATGACCGTTTCCGTAAGTTGGCAAGTTTGGAGAAACGTATGATAGATATGGAAGTCCCTTATCTATATATTGAGAAGAATGAATTTAGTGGTGAAGATGATATAAAGACACAAAACCTCTCAATTGCTTACGCTATTGATTCTACACTCTTGGAAATCTTCAGGTATTTCAAAACCAAGAATACTGTCCCTTCATTCATACGACCTGATGAGGAATTATGTAGACTTTATGAGCGTTACATTGAAGCCGTACATGATAATATGCAAAACATCTCAACAATAGAAAGCTTCAGCAATACTGATTCTTTTAATATAGCCAAACTGGGTGTTGTTGAGAAGGAAGATGGTACAATAATGCTGTCTCCTTTCCATCCGCTTATGGTGTCATATGCTTTGCAAATGGTTAAATCTGTTGATTCGAAAGAGTATAACAAGAAGGTAATCAATGAACTATCACCTCTATACTTGATGCCATACATTTACTATGGGAATAGTGTGTTGAAAGCTATCAGCAGCACTGAAACAGAAGATATTCTCACATGGGTGAAATATGACAAAGCAGATAATACACAGCATGTTTATGGCTCTAAATCAATATCAAAATTGATAACGGATAAGATCAAGAACTTTATCGACAATTTCAAATATTATTTCCCTGATATAGATTGTCCTATTCGTATTAGTGCCATAGGATTGTCACAATCTGTTGATCTAGTCCGTGGTATTGTTGGCTTTATAGATGTTAGTCGAAAGAAAGGTAGTGTACAACGAATAGAAATTCACGAATATGTTGAAGACATGTTGTCAGATACTTTTTTTGAGAAACTTAATCGTCAGTCATCACGTGATAATATCTCTCAATTATTTGAAGCATATAACTTTAACATAGAAGATAAGGAACTGAATGAAATTATTCGTTTGCTTTTTAGCAGAGTGAGCTATTATAAGCACACTTTTAAGGATACTCGTAAGATGAGTGAGTACAGTCATGTGACATTCTATAAGATTGACTCAGGAGCAAACTATACTCCATTCCCGGCTAATCAACTTAGGACTGAAACTTCTCTTGATGGTCTTATTTCAATTCCATCCACAAATCTTAATGGAAGTAATTATTTGATGGGGTTCGGTACACGTGGATTGAAGCAAAACGATAGTCCGATATATCAGATGGCGAGAGATATGAATAGTCTTTATGCCAATTTACAGAATGAAGGGTTGGCTTCATACTGTCCTGACCAATGTACTGCCAAAAGGTACAGTTTCAAAGATGCAGATTTCTTGCAATCGGTTTATGACAATTCTACTTGGGTAACTTTTGTTTATCCAGAGGTTGATATTGATTTCTTCTATAAACAGAAGAATATTTATGTTGTGCACTACGTTGAACAGTATTCTATCTCTGCACGTTTGGAGAGTATAACAGTGACGCAGCATGTTATCCAGTACAATAAAATGCTCTTTAACTCTCTCCAAACATTCAAGTCGATTATTGGTACGAGTGAGAATTTTAGTCGTAAGATGATTAGCTATTTCAATTGCCTAAATGGCAAATGGCTATTGGATATAGCAGGGAAGCCAGAGCTTATTATGCGCGAAAAGATGAGTCTTGTAGCAACTTGTTTTGTTATGAAGCACTTCCTTAACCGTACTGATAGTATCGTCTGGGCACCTATTGCACTTGATGAAATTGTACGTGCTACTGGGTCCATAGGTATGACACAGGATGGATTGTTTTCGAAGAAAGATCTTGGGCTTGATGGCCCTATTTCTGATGATATACTGATGATGGGTATTCGTCGTAATGACAATGACGTGCTTGAGGTGTTTTTCTATCCAGTAGAGGTTAAAGTTCTGGCCAATGATTCTGTCAGTAAGGGTGAGATTCAGATTGCAAATCTCTATAATAAGGCGTTTAAGAATGTTCTTTTCAAAGGAGATACGTTTACCAGAAAGGTTTACAGAGCATTGTTTGCATCACAATTTTTATCAAATATGGAGAAGATGCGTGCCAACGATCTTATCTCTGATATTGATTATGATAAAGTTAATAGTTCGCGTTATGAGTTGCTCAATGTAAAGTTCAATATCATTGAAGAACTTCCACAAAAAATAGGTAAGGCTGCACTTGTAGTTTATTCAGATGCTACACCAAAGTCATTAAGTGTAGAGTGGATAGATGATGTCCCTGTATGTCACATTCGTATGATGGAATCTGATTGCTATCGCATTGTGGCTAATCCAGACAGCGCTCTTCTACAGTTTGTTGAAGAGTCGGATATTGTAGTAACAGCAAGGCCTGAAATAGATTTGTCATCATCAATGTCTTTAAGTTGTTCTTCAGATTATGCCAAACCACCTCATACACTTGATATTTTTGAATTAGAAGGCGATACAGAAGATAAGGATCTGGGAGAAGAGTCTTCAGTAATACTTGTGAATCCATGTCGTGATGATAATTCTATAGGAGATACTGACGGATGTCATCAGGGGGTTAAGATTAAGATTGGTAAGGATAGAAAGGGCACTCCGATAATTTTTGAAGCCAATAACACAACAAAGGTTTCTCATCCTAATATGGGTATTGTTGGTGGTATGGGTTTTGGTAAGACGCAGGTTGCCCTTTCGCTCATTGCTCAGTTTGCCAAAGAGAGCGAGCATAATGTAGATGGCCATCCTATTGGGATGCTGATATTCGACTATAAAGGAGATGATTATTCTACAGAGGCATTTCTCAGCAAGGTTAATGGCCAGTGCTATAGCTTCAATTTCCCATTTAATCCTCTTAAACTGGTTGTAACAGATAAAACCAAGTTCATGAATCTGCCCGCAGTAACTGCAGATAGAATAAGCGATTCGTTTGCAAAAGCATATGGATTGGGACAGGTGCAGCAGAGTACTATCAAGCAGGTAATTCTTGAAACATACAATGATTTCGGAATTACTGGCAATCCTTCTACATGGGACAAACCACAGCCAACGATGAGTAATGTGGTGGACAAGTATTTCGAACAATACGATGCCAAGGATAAGACTTACGCTTTGTTCGACAAGCTCAGAGATTACATGATTTTCACTTCAGATAATAGCAAGTGTGTATCCATGTTTGAATGGCTCGATGGCGTAAAGGTCATTGATTTGACCCCATACCCCGGAGATACGAAGAAAGTAATCGTATCTTTGATTCTCGATTTGTTTTATGAAGAGATGAGGCAGTTGGGGGCAAGCAAACTGGATGACCCATACAGAGAATTGCGTGCCATGATTCTTGTGGATGAAGCTCATCAATTCCTAAACAAGGACTTCAACTCTTTCCGTAATATCATCAGTGAGGGTCGGATGTTTGGTGTGGGCATGGTACTTTCTACACAAAATCTATCAGATTTCAAATCTGCAAAGCAGGAATATTCACAGTTTATTCTCAGTTGGATAATACTTCATATGAATAACATAACAAAGGCAGAGGTCGCAAACATCTTTGGTTCGAACGACCCAAACTGTCAGGTTTATGTTGATATTGTGAGTAAAGCTGAGAAGTTCTATGGTATTTGTAAGATTGGTAATGAAGTAAAGGCTATTCGCACTTTACCATATTACGAACTTATAAAAAGTGATGAGCGTTTTTCAGCGAAATAACAAACAGAATAATAATATATGATCCTGGTTAATATGTTGAAATAGTGGATTAGTAATCTATTTCCCCCAAGAATCCGGCTTTATATTTCATGAATCAAAGTGTTAATATAAGTCTGTTTTGGTAAGGTATATTGAAGCTAAAGGAAATAGGAGGAATGAATAAATATTATAATAATGCTATTAGTAAACTTCTCTTAAAGGTTAATTCTAAAGTATGATAGTAGTTGTTGTAGAAATGTAAGATAATATCCAAACTTTAAGTAGTTTATACTTTTGGTTTACAGCCACAAATCGAGTCGATACTATGTGCTTGGAAGATAATTATATACGAAATAATATTGTCTTCTGTATCTGTTTGGTACATTATCTTTACTACTATGAGTATATATTTTTTGAGTGAACATGAAGGGGTATCAATTTATTCACATAATAATATTGAAATTATGTCATACATAATAATGTGATACTTGAAAGATTGGTAGGAATTATGGTAGAAGAATTTGCCTGTGTTGAAAAGAAACTGGACTATATGAGCCCGTTCGAAAGAATGTATGACAAAGGGAAACTAATTAATAATATGAGCTTTGTAGAACTCTTAGGCGTATTACAAAGACCTTTGATACGTTACAGTGAAAAGGGTAAGATTAAATAATTCCAACAGCTCCAACACTTTTAACCACATTAAAGACCGGATTGTGATCCCGCAGTTTTAGGAATGCTTTCAAATCTTTGACATGCCGACTAATATCAATAACTTTATATAGGTCGTTGCCTTTTACTTGCTCTTTTACATATGTGCAATCCGGATAAGTTCCCATTTCATATATTTTTATCATAGCTGTAGTAATTATTTAGATATTCAATTATCATCAAAGATAAGGGACTCTGTCAGATAAAGCTTCTTTATTATGATAAAACAGGCCATATCCGATAGATTTATCAGATATGACCTATTGTTGATAAAGAGATGACTCTTATTATTTCAACGAAATCTTATTAGCCGTCTCTCGCTTCTTGGAGTTAACCAAATCAGCATAGATTTGTGTAGTGGTGACATTCTTATGTGTCAACATCTTCGATACAGTGTAAATGTCTGTGCCTAAAGAGATTTGGATGACCGCATACGAGTGCCTATAGGAGTGGAAGGTTATGTGTTTCCTGATTCCGGCTTCGGCTATCCATTGTTTCAAGGGATGATGAGTCATGGATCGGGTTAAGCCTTTGAAGACTTTTCCGGTGCCCCATTCGCCACACAACTCCAGTGCTTCCTGACTGATAGGGAGGGTGGCCTCGGTTTCTGTCTTTTCGGTGCAGATACGGATGTAATAGCCTTGATCTGGACCGACTTCAAAATCACGCCAGTCCAGTTTCAGAATATCACTGATACGGAGGCCGGTCATGCAGGCAAACAAGGAGGCCTGTTTCAAGACTGGAATCTTGCATGGCGTAGCTGCCAATTTCTTGACTTCATCAAGTGTCAGATACTCTTTCTTGACCTCTTTCCATTCGATTTTTTCCAAAAAGTCGTTCAAGTTCTCACGCAGCATCTTTTCTTTATAGGCTATCTTCAACAGGGCTCGAAAAGTTGAATAATAGCCGGCTGCCGAATTGCGTGAGATATAAGCATTGGGATGATTGATTTGTTTGCATTTGAGCAGGTAATCCCTGAACTTCTCGCACAGTTCCACGGTGACATCGCCAAAGGTACATTTGCCGCCGACAAATTTCTCAAAGTGATTATAAACACAATCCCATTTCTCATACTTTTCCCGTGCTTTAGTCCGGAAGTAGGCGAGAAAATCTACCTTTTGTTTGTTCTTATCCAGGAACCCGAATTCTTCATTGATAAGCGACTGGACACGGATACAGCGGATTGCCTCTGCCTTGTTCAGCATATCCTGATTGAACATTCTTTGCTGCTCGTTCTTGGGCTTGGCATAGATATAGATGCCGAGGAATTCCCGGCGGCTCATCTTCATCGTGTAAGGATTGCGGATGGCCGGATAATAATCCAGATAAAGAGATATGCGGTCGTTACGCAATGGCTTTTGTCTCAAAGTTACGTTGGTGCATGTAAGTGTCATAGCTATATTGTTTTTTGATTAATACTTGTTTTTGTTGCAAATAAAATAGGTGTTCTAATGGTGGTATTTATCACCGGAAAATAACTTTTGCTTCATTCTATCTTTGGCGGCTCAAAGAACTTGTCCAGCTCTGCCCGCAGGATCTTGGTATATTTACCGACCTTGATACGGGGAATATTGTGGTATTTCACATAATGGTAGAGTTGATCTCGTGTCAGATTGAATCGCTCCATCGCTTCGGCAATAGTGTAGTATTTGGGCTCTTCGGGTGCTATGAGACCTTTGGCAATGTCCACATGCTTTTTGGAGTAGTACACCATGATTCCGATTTTCTTTTTGGGAATGGCATTCTTTGATACAAAAGAATAGATGGCCGTCAGCGTCATGCCGAACTTCTCCTGCATGTCTTGCGTGCTGTACCATTCCTTGATTTCAGGATCGGGAGCTTTCTTTGAAAAGTAGTCATCAACATGCTTTTTGCTCCAATAGGTTTTCCCACGTTGAAAGGTTCGTGGAATATTATGTTCCTTAGCGATGTGAAATATCCAGGAATCCTTTATGCCATACTTTTCTTTGACTTCAGCTGTGGTGTAGAAATCTGATATTGGAGTTTTCTCTTTGGGCTTATTCTCATTATTGGAAGCAATAATGTAGTCGAACATCTTATCAATATCCGAACGCCGTACAAGAGTTTTCCCATCAAATCTGACTGCTTTGATTTTCGCGTTTTTGATATACCGATAAATTGAGGTACGGCCTACACCTAAAAATGCGGCAACTTCAGTAGGGGTTAAGAACTCTTTTTCAGAATTAGGTTTTAATTCTGCATCATGTTTCAAGTGGAATTCTTGAATTCGTTTTTTTCTAACTCGATTTTTGTATGCGAGGTTTGCGCACCTGTGTGAACAGTATGCGGTAGTGATTTTGTGGGCGGTAAAAATAGTGCCACACCACTCGCATTTCTTTTGAATTTCAATGTTATTAGCCATTTTAATTATCTTTTTAGTTCGCCAAATCTGTTTCATTGCGTACCACAGCGTTCCAAGGCGTTCCAGGTTGTCCACCATCTGGCAGACAGTAAACCCGCTTTTGGCTTGTGAGGTACACAAGAGGTACAAAAAATGGCGTAAAAAGGCTTAGCAACGATTATCAACGATACTTGAGCAACAAAAAAGGCGCCCGTAAAGAGCGCCATATTAATCGATTATAATCAATTTAACTATTTGATAATCAGATAGTTACTTGCCGATGCAGAATTTGGAGAAGATGGTACCGAGGATTTCGTCGGTCGAGATTTGGCCGGTGATTTCGCCCAGGTAGTGCATGCATTCGCGGATGTCTTGGGCAAGGAAGTCGCCCGAGAGGCCGGTTTGCAAGCCGTCAAGGGTGCGCAGTATGGCATCGTGGGCGTGCATGAGGGCTTCGTAGTGGCGGGCGTTGGTGACGATTACGTCGTTTTCGCCGGCCTGGGGCAGGTTGACGGTATCGACCAGCATCGACTCGAGGGCGTCGATGTTCTGGTTGTGCGACGCCGAGAGGAATATCATTGCGGTGTCGGTCATCTCGTGGGTGAGGCGCTCGTACAGTCGGGTGAGTTGCTGCCGGGTGGTGTCGTCGATTTTGTCGACTTTGTTGAAGGCGATGATGAGGTGCTTGCCGCGGCAGCGGGGGAGTATCTTCCGGGAGAGCTCCTCGACCTCTTGCGGGGCGTGGGTGGCGTCGATGAGCCAGATGACTATGGTGGCCTGGTCGAGTTTCTGGAAGGTGCGCTCGATGCCCATGCTCTCGATGGTGTCGTGGGTCTCGCGGATGCCGGCGGTGTCGATGAAGCGGAAGGTGATGCCTTGCAGCACGACGGTGTCTTCGATGACGTCGCGGGTGGTGCCGTGGATGTCGGAGACGAGGGCGCGGTCTTCCTTGACGAGGCGGTTGAGCAGGGTCGATTTGCCGGCGTTGGTCTCGCCGATGATGGCGGTGGGGACGCCGTTTTTGATGGCGTTGCCGAGGCTGAACGAGTCGGAGAGGCGCTTGATGACGCGCTCGATTTCGCGGGCCAGGTCGGTGAGTTTCTGGCGGTCGGCAAACTCTACCTCCTCTTCGCTGAAGTCGAGTTCGAGTTCGACGAGCGATACGAAGGTGAGCAGTTGCTCGCGCAAGCGGGCGAGCTCGCGGCTGAATCCGCCACGCATCTGCTGGATGGCCAGGCGGTGCGAGGCGGCCGAGGTGGAGGCGATGAGGTCGGCCACGGCTTCGGCTTGCGACAGGTCGAGCTTGCCGTTGGTGAAGGCGCGGCGGGTGAACTCGCCGGGGGTGGCCAGCCGGCAGCCCTGGCGCAGCAGCAGGGCCACGATTTGCTGTTGTATGTAGATGGAGCCGTGGCACGAGATTTCGACGGTATCTTCGCCGGTGAAGGAGTGGGGGGCGACGAAGAGGGTGGCGATGACGTCGTCGAGGGTGTGGCCCGCCTCGTCGGCGATGGTGCCGTAGTGGGCGGTATTGGGGCGGGCCTCGGCCAGCGGTTTGCCGGTGGGGGCGCGGAATATGCGGTCGGTGATGGCGACGGCCTCGGGGCCGCTCACGCGAACGACGGCGATGCCGCCTCGGCCGGGAGCGGTAGAGACGGCACAAATGGTATCTTGGGGCAGGGAGGTATTCAGTTCAGGTTCCATGTTTCGATCCATAACTTGCTTTCTATCGGGGTTTCTATGCTGTCGGGCAGATTGTAGAAGAAATCTATCCCGGTTAATTTTTCCACGCTGTCGATGGTCACCGCCAGGGCGCGCATGCGGGGCTGCTCGTCGCTGTTGTCGAAGAGGAAGGCGATGCCTCGCGGCGGGTCGACATAGGGGGCGGCCACTACCTTGTAGTAGCGGTCGGGCACGGCTATGCGGTTGTGCCCGATGGTGCGTGGCGAGTCGCTCACGATGGGTCCGCAGGCCACGAGCAGGGCACTGTCGCGCTGGGCCCATTCGCGCACGAGCTCTTCCAGCTCTTTCCAGCGGCCGCGGTTCAAGCCCGGGGCCTGGGGGCAGATGTTCGAGAGCAGAAACGACTCGTCCATGGCCTGTTCGCTCCACTTCATGTCGCCGGCGGGCACCATGTGGCCCCGGTCATATCCGCTGCGGGTGTAGTCGCGGGTGTCGGCCGGGGTACCCTTCACGTCGGGGTCGCTCACAAATCGGTCGCTGCGCGATACCTCGCCCTGCGTTTCGTTGCGTAACAGTTCGTAGCTCACCCAGTTGGGCAGCTTCCATTGCCGGTTGTACGAGGTGGCATATCCCGTGCGGTAGAGTATCTGCGAGGGGCGGCCGGCCGGGGTGCGGGCCAGTTCGGCCTTCTCGATGTGGGCCCGGTCTGAGCGGGTGACCTCCGAGATGACCGACGACGAGTCGGCGTGCTGGATGAGGTACCACAGACCGCCGGCAATGAGTAGCAGCAGTAGCAGCGACTTGAGGCTGCTCCCCTGGCTCGACGACGATTTTTTCCTCTTTTTTTTCTTTTTGGCCATACGCTCTACTTTTGAATGCGGTAGTGCAAATGTACGAAAAAAAATTTTTACCTTTGTTCGTCTGTTGGATGAATCCATCGGACCATGAACCGGAAAGAAAAACCAATAAAAACATATACGATGAATTTAGTAGATCGTTTTCTCCACTATGTAAGTTTCGATACCCAGTCGGACGAGCTTACCAATATGACTCCCAGTACGCCGGGGCAGATGGTCTTTGCCCAGGCTTTGGCCGAAGAGCTGAAGCAGATAGGCCTTACCGAGGTGACCCTCGACGATAACGGCTATCTGATGGCCACGTTGCCTGCCAACACCGACAAGAAGGTGCCGGTAATCGGCTTTATCGCCCACCTCGATACGAGCCCCGATATGTCGGGCCGCCACGTGTCGCCCCGCATTGTCAAGAACTACGGCGGTGCCGATATTGTGCTGTGTGCCGAGGAGGATGTGGTGCTGAAGCCGTCGGAGTTTCCCGAACTGCTGCACTACGTAGGGCAAGACCTGATTGTGACCGATGGCAAGACACTGCTCGGTGCCGACGACAAGGCCGGTGTGGCCGAGATTGTAACGGCCATGGAGTACCTGTTGGCCCACCCCGAAATCAAGCACGGCAAGATACGGGTGGCCTTCAACCCCGACGAGGAGATTGGCAAGGGGGCTCACAAGTTCGACGTGAAGGCTTTCGGTGCCGAATGGGCCTACACGATGGACGGTGGCGAGATTGGCGAGCTGGAGTATGAGAATTTCAACGCCGCCGTAGCCCGCGTTACCTTCAAGGGCCGCAACGTACATCCGGGCTATGCCAAGCACAAGATGATCAACTCGATACGTATCGCCAACCAGTATGCCATCATGCTGCCCCGCTGGGAGACGCCCGAGCATACCGAAGGCTACGAGGGTTTCTATCACCTCATTTCGTTCGAGGGCAATGTCGAGAAAACGGTGCTCACCTATATCATTCGCGACCACGACCGCGACCGCTTCGAGCGCCGCAAGAAGGAGCTCGAGCACCTCACCCGCAAAATCAACAACGAGTTCCCCGGTTGTGCCAGCATCGAAATCTCTGACCAATACTACAACATGCGCGAGAAGGTAGAGCCGGTGATGCACATTGTCGACCTCGTCTCCGATGCTATGCGTGCCGTCGATGTGGTGCCCATGGTGAAACCGGTGCGCGGCGGTACCGACGGCGCCCAGTTGTCGTTCAAGGGCCTGCCTTGCCCCAACATCTTCGCCGGCGGCCTCAACTTCCACGGACGCTACGAGTTCGTGCCCATCCAGTCGATGGAGAAAGCCACTGAGGTGATTGTACAAATCGCCCGCATGGCAGCCGAGAAGTAACAAACCGTTTTATCCCGACGAAGCAGCATGAGGTACCAGTGGTAGGCCCGGCTGTTTCGTCGGTCTTTTTATATCAATCCTTCATCTTATGGCAGGAACCCTCCTTGTACTTACCGGTCCCACGGGGGTGGGAAAGACCGAACTCAGCCTGCAGCTGGCCGAGCACTACGGTGCGCCTATCATCTCGGCCGACAGCCGGCAGTTCTACCGCGACATTCCCATCGGTACGGCGGCCCCTACGGCCGAACAGCTGGCCCGGGTCAAGCACTATTTCGTGGGGCAGCTGGCCTTGACCGACTATTACAGCGCCTCGTGCTACGAGGAGGAGGTGCTGCGTCTGCTCGACACGCTGTTTCAAGAGCACGCTTATGTGCTGCTCACCGGGGGCTCCATGATGTATATCGATGCCGTGTGCAAGGGAATAGACGAGATTCCTACCATAACCGACGAGGTGCGCCGCGAGGTGCTGGAGCACTACCACCGCGTGGGGCTCGAGGCTCTGTGCGAGGAGTTGCGCGAGCGCGACCCGGTCTACTACGGCGAGGTTGACTTGAAGAACCACAAGCGGGTGATTCATGCTATTGAGATTTGCCGCCAGACGGGCGGCCGATATAGCGACCTGCGCACCCGGCAGGTGAAGCAGCGCCCCTTCCGTATCGTGAAAATCGGACTTATCCGCCCGCGCGAAGAGCTGTTCGACCGCATTGCCCGCCGCACCGAACAGATGATGGCCGACGGCCTGCTCGACGAGGCCCGTCGGGTCTATCCCCTCCGTCACCTCAATTCGCTCAATACCGTGGGGTATAAGGAGCTGTTTGCCTGTTTCGACGGGACGATGACCCTCGACCAGGCCATCGAGAAGATTAAACGCAATACCCGGGTCTACTCCAAAAAGCAGGTGACCTGGTACAAGAAGGACCCCGACATGCACTGGTTCTCGCCCGACGACAAGGAGGCGATTATCGAGTATATCGACGGGTGTAAGTAGATAAGATTTTTTGGGGGATTGTTTACCTTTCCTTATGTGTATATATCCCGTCCGGGACGCTTCTGGATTCCGCGTCACAGCGCGGAATGACCGGTTTGTCACCCCGCACTTGATGCGGGGTCTATGGGCATCGAATGTGCACTTCCCGCCCTGGTATTTAATTAGTCGCGTGTCTTTATAAAATATTCCTTTACACCCCGATTGTAGAGCGAGAAGATTTCGCGAGCCTTTTGCAGGAACCCCTTCAGGTGGGGGCGTTGCGGGTGAGCCTGCACCTCCTGTTCGGCCGGAACGACCACGAAGGGGTCGGCGGCTGTGACGGGTCGGCGGGTGTAGACCAGCGTATATTGGGCCGACTTCAGTACCACCCGGTTTATCGGGTCGCGGGCCACGGTCACTTTTACCAGGGCTCCGCCCACGGTGTCGCGCGTCTTCATGTTGGAGATGAAGTTGCCCAGCGAATAGACGACCAGCGCCTGTGGATTGCCCTGCTTGTCGCAGCGCAGCTCCATGGGTTGAATCACATGCGGGTGGGCCCCGATGACCAGTTGCACCCCCTCGTCGACCAGCAGGTCGGCCAGCTCCTTTTGTGTGGCGTTGGGCAGCAGTTGGTATTCGTTGCCCCAGTGCAGGCAGGCCACAATCAGTTCGGCCTGGAGCTCCCGGGCCCGGCGAATGTCGTGCTTGATGCGTGCCCGGTCTATGTAGTTGACGATGAGGGGCGGGGTGGGGGTGAAGCCGTTGGTGCCGTAGGTGTAGTTGAGAAAGGCGATGCGTATGCCCTTGATGTTGGTGACAAAGGGGTGGAAACGCTCGAGCGAACGGTCGGACTCGTAGGTGCCTATGTGGTCGACGCCGAGGGAGTCGAGCCGTTGCAGCGTGCGCCGGGCTCCACGCGACTGGCGGTCGAGACAGTGGTTGTTGGCGGTGAGGAAGAGGTCGAAACCCGCCTGTTGCAGGGCGGCGGGAAACTCGTCGGGGGCCGAGAAGCAGGGATAGCCCGTGTAGGGAGCTCCTCCCGTGGGGGCTTCGAGGTTGACCACGGCATAGTCGGCCGCCGAAACCTCGGGGGCTATCAGTTCGAAACAGCCCGAGTAGTCATAACCTTCGCCGGTGCGAGCCGAGGTAATCTGGGCCTGGTGCTGCATGGCATCGCCCGCAAAAAGCAGGGAAACTGCGGTAGCGGGAACTACCGGAGTTTGCCCTAATAAAAGCGGTGCTAAAAAGGTGACAAGCCCTGTCATGGCCCGAAGGTCTTATTGGTAAATGGCTTTCTTGCCGGCCAGCAGGGTGTTGCGCATGAGCGATACGATGGTCATGGGCCCTACGCCGCCGGGTACGGGGGTGATGTAGGAGCAGAGGGGAGCAACCTCGCTGAACTTCACGTCGCCGGTGAGCTTGAAGCCCGACTTCTTCGTGGCGTCGGGAACACGGGTGGTACCTACGTCGATGATGACGGCACCCTCTTTCACCATATCGGCCGTGACAAACTCGGGCGAACCGAGGGCGGCGATGATGATGTCGGCCGTGCGGCATATCTCCTTGATATTGGGGGTGGCGCTGTGGCATACGGTTACGGTGGCGTTGCCCGGGTAGGTCTTCTGCATCATCAGGGTAGCCACGGGTTTACCCACGATGTTGCTGCGGCCCAGCACCACGCAGTGTTTGCCCTTGGTCTCGATGTTGTAGCGGGCCAGCAGCTCCATGATTCCGGCCGGGGTAGCCGATACGAAGCAGGGCAGGCCGATAGACATGCGGCCCACGTTTACGGGGTGGAAGCCGTCTACATCCTTGCGGTAGTCGATGGCCTCGATTACCTTCTGTTCCGAGATGTGTTTGGGCAGAGGCAGTTGCACGATGAAACCGTCGATGTCGGGGTCGTTGTTCAGTTCGTCGACCTTGCGCAGCAGCTCCTCTTCGGTCACGTCGCTTTCGTAACGGACGAGTGTCGATTTGAATCCGCACTGTTCGCAGGCTTTTACCTTGTGGGCTACATAGGTTTCACTACCGCCGTCGTGTCCTACCAGGACGGCTGCCAGGTGGGGGCGTTTGCCGCCGGCATTGCAAATGTCGGCAACCTCCTGGGCGATTTCTTGTTTGATGCGGTCGGCCACCGCTTTTCCGTCGATTAGTTGCATAAGCATTAGAGATTATATGAAAAAACTGCCGGACACACTCTCTATTTGCCTCGGGGCAATCGGTCGTTGGGGTGAGAGTATATCCGGCAGTTTCATGGTTGATAATGTATGTTTTCTTATTTCCGTCTGAATCCTTTCATCATGGCGCCCTTGTTCTGGGTAACCATTCGCATCATCTTGCGCGTCTGGTCAAACTGCTTGATGAGTCGGTTCACCTCCTGGATGGAGGTGCCGCTACCGGCGGCGATGCGCTGGCGGCGGCTGCCGTTGAGCAGCTCGGGGTTGCTGCGCTCTTTGGGGGTCATCGAGTAGATGATGGCTTCGATGCTCTTGAAGGCGTTGTCGTCGATGTCCATATCCTTGATGGCTTTGCCCACACCCGGAATCATCGAGGCCAGGTCTTTGAGGTTACCCATCTTTTTGATTTGCTGTATCTGGCTGAGGAAGTCGTTGAAGTCGAACTGGTTCTTGGCAATCTTCTTTTGCAGCCGTTTGGCCTCCTCTTCGTCGTATTGCTCCTGAGCCCGCTCAACCAGCGAAACGATATCGCCCATGCCCAGGATACGGTCGGCCATACGGGCGGGGTGGAAGTAGTCGATGGCTTCGAGCTTCTCGCCGGTACCGATAAACTTGATGGGCTTGTCGACCACCGTGCGGATGGAGAGGGCGGCACCACCGCGGGTATCGCCGTCGAGTTTGGTCAGAACCACGCCGTTGAAGTCGAGGCGGTCGTTGAACTCCTTGGCGGTGTTGACGGCATCCTGACCGGTCATGGCATCGACCACGAACAGAATTTCGGTGGGGTTTATCTTCTTCTTGATGGCCTCGATTTCGTTCATCATTTGCTCGTCGATGGCCAACCGGCCGGCGGTATCGACGATGACCAGGTCGAAGTGGTTTTCTTTGGCATATTTCACGGCATTGGCGGCGATGCTCACGGCATCCTTGCTGTCGGGCTCGGTATAGACCGGTACGTCAATCTGCTCGCCCAGCACCTTCAACTGCTCGATAGCGGCGGGACGGTACACGTCGCAAGCCACAAGCAAGGGGCGTTTGGCCTTTTTCGATTTCAGCATCTTGGCCAGCTTGCCCGAGAATGTGGTCTTACCCGAACCCTGCAAACCCGACATGAGGATAATCGACGGATTTTGCGACAGGTTGAGGTCGGCCGTTTCGCCTCCCATCAGGGCAGCCAGTTCGTCGTGTACGATCTTCACCATCAACTGCCCCGGCTTTACGGCGGTGAGTACATCCTGTCCCAGCGCCTTCGCCTTTACGGTATCGGTGAATTGCTTGGCCACTTTGTAGTTGACATCGGCATCGAGCAGCGCACGGCGCACATCTTTCAGCGTCTCGGCCACGTTGATTTCGGTGATTTTGCCTTCACCTTTCAATATTTTAAAAGACCGTTCCAGTCTTTCACTCAGGTTTTCGAACATAGTTTTTCAAACAAAAATTTTTACACTGATGGATAAATCGGTGCAAAATTACTCAAAATCGACGGAATATGCGAATAAAAACCGAAGAATAACATACGTTTCTCTTCGACCCGTTGCGAAAGTCGCGCGAGGCATGCAATTATTTTGTATGACAGGCTCGAAAATTAGAAAAAATTTGCTATTATTGTCAATGATTTACAGCTCTTCCGATCCTTCTGCATGGAACACTTGCCGGTAGTTGGGGTGGGAAAGGCCGACAGAACTTTGATTTTAATTGATTGCAGTATGAAAAAATTCTTCACATTTCTTCTGGTTGTCGTGTTGGTATTGTTGTGTCTTCGAATTGCCGGTGTATGGAAGAGCGAACCCGACGATGAGAATAAGGATTTGGAACCGGTCGAGGTCGATGCTACGGCCGACTCGGTGGCTATGGAACAAAGCACACACTTGAAATTCAAAGGCGTACCTATCGACGGGTCTCTGGCGCAGTTCCTCTCGCGCATGCAGAGCAAAGGCTTCGAAGTGACTTCGGAGCGACAAGACGAGATTCATCGTCTCGAGGGAGACTTTGCCGGGTTCAAGCAGTGCGAGGTCTATGTCTCCACGCTCGACAACCAAGACCTGGTCTCCCGGATAACCGTCTGTTTCCCCATTCAGGACCAGTGGAAAAATCTGTATGGCGACTACAAGACTTTGAAGGAGATGCTGGTCGAGAAGTATGGCCGGCCCGTGTCGTGTGTCGAGCGTTTCACGGGTTCTTTGGGGAATCTCGGCGATGATTTCCGCATGATCGCTGTTCGCAATGACGAATGTCAGTATGTTACCCGGTTTGCGAGTGACGAGGGTGACATCATTCTCAGTATAGAGTATCGGGGTTCCTCGACGTGTTATGTGCAACTGGTCTATAAGGATAAGGAGAACGGACAGGTCGTGCGCAATGCAGCCATAGAAGATTTGTAATACAAAGGGAGAGGCCGGCAGGTCTCTTTTTTTGTCTGGGGGGGGTAGGGGCTTGGCGCAGTCTTTGCTTGAACCTATTGCGACATCATACCGTCCCGATAAGACATGAGTGTGGATTGTCATGGAATACAGATAGATACAAGAAGCCTTGCTGCGATAACACGGATTTGGGGTATACAGGTAGTATAAAATATTATTATAGGTAGAGGGGGGAGGTTGCAGGGTGATGGCTGGCGCTTATACTCTTAATAAGTATTAAAAAACAGGGTGGTTATTGCATATTCTATACTTTTACTTCATATTAGACTCAAAATTGGTCGATATGTCTATTTTTTATGAAGAAGAGCATAAAACATGCTATAATTACAATGTACCGGAGGAGTCGGTATTCAAGTATTTCGAGTTGGAGAAAGATTCCCCGCCGGTGTTTTCCGAGATGAACCGCTCCATGCTGTGTTTCGTGGGCAAGGGTACGATTGTGATAAAATTCGGTCGGCATAACACCGTCGAGATAGGGGAGCGCCGTTTTTTCTTTGTGCCTCCGTGTGTTAACTTTTATGGCTGGCAGTTGACGTCTGCACAGTTGTTGACGTGTGCGTTTACCGGGATACCCAAGTTTTGCAACATCTACACGTTCGACAACCTGACCCATGAGATGCAGGAGAGCGTGTCGAAGGAAAACCGGTTGTTCACCTTGCCCATTTGCGACCGGCTGCACGAGTTCTTTTGCCTGTTGACCGAGTGCATGCAAGATGGCATATTGTGCATGCACTACCATCAGCTTAAATTGCAGGAGCTTTTCTTGCTGTTGCGGGCCTATTATTCCAAAGAAGATTTGGTAAAAATGTTCATGCCGGTATTGGGTGTCGACAACAAGTTCAGGAGTTTTGTGCTGCAACATTACAGAAAATTTGCCGACATCAAGCAGTTCTCCGAGCTTGCCAACATGTCGCCCTCCACATTCCAACGCAAGTTCAAGCAGGCTTTCAGAAAGCCGTTCAACGAGTGGCTGCTGGAACGGAAGAGCGAGTTGATTATTCGGGAGTTAAAGACTTCGACGAAGGCAATCAACGAAATAGCCGACGAGTTTGGCTTTTCGTCGGTACAATATTTCTCCAATTTCTGCAAGCGGCAGTTTGGGAAAAATCCCACCGAGTTACGCTTCGACCAGTTTTAGCCAATCGTTGGGGCTCTTTTCTGAAATTTCAGAGGGGGAGCCTCCGTAAAAACATGTGAAAGTCAACGCCTCTCTTTCTTGTCCCGATACACTTTCCCGCCGGGATATAGAGTAGTCATACGGGAGTCCGGTTCTATTGCCCCGTCGATGCCGGTGGGAGAAACTTTTTTGCCACATATACAGGCTTCTTACGGATATTTTATCGGGATTTCATGTTATAACATATAGTTATAGGTAGGCGCTCGATTGGGCTACCTTGCCTTGTTGGGTTGCTCTCCGCTGCTTGTTCAAGTGCGATTTTTACCCCCCCCCTATGCGTTGCTATATTATTGATTTATAGGTATTTATTCGCTTTATGGTTGCTGCAAACGCTCTATGTGAGTGCGCTTTTTCGGGAGGATAGAGCCTTGTGAGAATGTGAATAATGGCATAAAATCATAAATTTTTAGCATTTTTTCATAATAGCCGGTTATAGGCTTTGCCATAATTTTGCAGCTGAAAATCAGAGATGAACAATTTCATGAATTTATTAAGGTTTAAGATAGGTTGTTGGGGAGTTGCTGCATTGCTGGGCATTTGTCTGTCGGCAAATGCGCAAAAGGCAGCATTGAAAACCAATGCCCTTTATTGGCTCACTACTACACCCAATGCCGGCGTGGAGTTTGCACTAAGCAACAAGGTTACAGTCGAGATTGCCGGCGCATACAATCCGTGGACATTCAAGGATGACAAAAAGATGAAGTTCTGGTTGGTGCAACCCGAGGCCCGCTATTGGTTCTGCGAGAAATTCGAGGGTCATTTCATCGGGCTGCATTTGCACGGCGCGCAGTTCTTCGGCGGATTCAAAGAGCGGCGTTACGATGGTTACCTGGCCGGTGGCGGTATCACCTATGGCTATGACTGGATGCTTTCTCCGCACTGGAATCTCGAGCTTGCCATCGGGGCAGGCTATGCGCGGCTGTGGTACGACGAGAGCCCTCGCATACCGTGCAAGAAGTGTGTCGAGCCGCGGCACAAAAATTACCTGGGTCCCACCAAAGCGGCTCTGTCAATCATTTATTTGTTTTAGTCGATTATGGAAATCAAGAAATATAAAACATTATCATTTGCGGTGTTGGCAACGGCGACGATGGTAGCGACCGGCTGTGCCTCGCATCGGGCCGGGAAACGCATTACGGTCGAGCCCGGCGAGAAAGTGTTGACGCTCGACTCGACGCGCAGCGCGGGGTTGGACGTGACTTTCCATGTTCCCGAACACTATTTTTCCAAGCGGAGCCGGCTCTTCATATCGCCCGCCTTGTATAGCGGCGACAGCCTTATCGAAGAGTATCCCCAAGTGGTGCTCGACGCTCCCATATTTACCAAGAAGACCGAGCGTGCCGCCAAGCTCGAAAACAAAGTCGACACCGTTGCCTCGTATTCCCGGAAGGTCGACAACGGCGAAGCCCAGACCATTCCCTATCGGCAAACCGTCGTGTTGCCCGAGGGTGTCGAGAGTGGCGAGGTAATTGCCAAGGTCTCGACCGATGGTTGCGGTGTTTGCTCGGGTATCGACACGCTCCATTTGGCCGGGCTCACCAATCCCGTTTCGCTCATCGATGTAAAAGAATCGTTGAAGCTCGATTGGATCGAACCCGAATTTAAGATAAAACCCAAGATTCGCAGCGGGCAAGGTGTGGCGCGCTTGCAATTCATTATCAACCGATATGATATTCGCACCGACCTCGGGCGCAACAAAGCCGAGCTCGACACGATGCTGGCCAAGCTGGGACCCATTCTGGCCGATACCCTGGCTACCCTCGAATATGTCAAGATTACCGGTGTGGCTTCGGCCGACGGTTCGTTGCGCATCAATATTCCCTTGTCGCGCAACCGTGCCAACTCGGCTATGAAATGGCTGGTACAGCAGCTGAACATTCCCGCCGAATTGCAAAAACGCTTCTCAATCAGCTCGCGTCCCGAGGGTTGGGGCCCTGTGCTGGAAGCCATGCGTGCCGCCGGCGACCCCGACACCACGGCTGTGGCTGCGATTCTCGATAAATATGCCGACTACAACGACGACGTGCAGGAGTACTATATCCGCCGGTTGGATTGTTGGAAGAGAATAAGAGACAACTATTTGCAGAAAGACCGTAATGTAGAATATCTCTATTCCTATCAGATAAGGAGCTTTACCACCGATGAGGAATTGCTCGAGATGTATGACAGGCGGCCCGACGCATTCAGCGAAGATGAACTGTTGCGGGTTTCTACCTTGAAACAGACTCCCGAGGAGAAGAAAGAGGTCTATCGCACCATTCTCCACTATTTCCCGCAATCGCGCGTGGCTGCCAACAACCTGGCGGTGCTGTTGCTCCGCGAGGGCAAGGAAGACGAGGCCCGCGAGGTGTTCGACAGTGTGGAGGGATACAGCGAAGAGACGTTGAAAACCCGGGCTGCCCTCTATGTCTATCGCAACGAATATGAAAAAGCCGTCGAGCTGCTCGAAACCGAGGTCGACGACCCCGAGGCTCGCTACAACCTCGGACTTGTGAAAGCGCAGTTGCGCCAGTTCGACGAAGCCTACGAGTTGCTCGCTCCCTTTGGCGACATCAACAGCGCCGTGGTGGCATTGAGCGTCGACAAGAACGACGAGGCCGACCGCATGCTGCGGGCCATCGACTCCCGCACGCCGCAGTGCGAGTATGTGAGGGCTATCACGGCAGCCCGTCTCGGACGCGATACCGAAGCCTTGGAGCATATTGCCCGGGCAGCCGAAGATGCTGTCTTGCGCGAACGTGCAAAAACCGAATACGATTTCAAGCCCTACCGCGATAACCTGGATTTTCGCACGGCTATATATAAATAATAAGGTAAAGAGTTAGACATGATTCGAAAACCTCTCATATTGTTCATGCTGGCAGCCGCGCTCGGCGCGTGCGTGCGTGAGGATATACAACCTTGTCCCCCCTTGCAGGTGACGATAGGCATTGGCGACAGAAACTACGACAACATCGACGAAGTGGCTGCCTCGGGATTGGATACGAAGCGGAGCGACGACGAGCCTTTCAAGGCTTTCGCCTCGACCCTCTATTATGTCATCGAGGACTATGCGACCGGCGAGGTGATTGTCGAGCGATTTTTGCAACAGGTCGACGGCAACGGCTTGCAGGTAGCTTGCGAGGGGATACCCGAAGAGCTGCCTTTCGGCAAATACATCGTTACCGCGTGGGGCAACCTCCCCGACGAGGAGGTTCTCGACGAGGCGGGCGGTGTGAGGACCTCGGTGCTGCACCCCGGCCATGTCGAGGGATTCGACCTCTATATGGCGTGCGACACCATCGACTATGACTACGACCGGGGCACGCATCAGCTCGATTTGCGTCGGGTGAAAGGAAAGCTGCTCATCGAGACGATAAACCTGCCGGCTTCCGTGAGATGGAGCGACAAGACCATCGACAACGTGGCCGGGTCGATTAACAGCCGTTTCGAGTATGGCGAGGCTACCGCGGTCAAGACCACGCACGAGTGGGGCGGCGAGCCGAGTATACTCACCGATATCTATGTGGCTCCCTCGGTCGGAGGCCAGCGCTCTACGCTCGATGTCAATTTTTACAACGATGCTTCGCGCGAGAATCCGGTTTGTGAGCCTGCACCCTTGCAATTATCGCTCGCCCGCAACCACATTGAGGTGGTGCGCTACGACTATGATGTCGTGACGGGGGCGTTCGAGATTTACATCTGGGTCGATTCCCGTTGGGAAAATATTCACGACCTCGTGATCGATTAAGAGAAAATAAATAAGAAAACACATTGTATAATTTGGTTAAATTTGATTTTTAAGTTAAGATGAAAAAACATGTAATCTCAGGTTTGGCTGCCTTGTCGTTGCTGGCATTGGTAGCATGTAACGAAGAAACCGACGCTCCTGTATTCAACAGCGAGAGTCAAGTGTTCACCATTTCTGTGGCCAACAAAGACGCCGTTCCCACCCGTGCCGGCCGTCCTTTGTACAGCCAGGCTTACGAGCAGGACATCGATTTCGTGAAATTTACGATTGTTCGCACCGACAATGACGGTGGAAACCAAAATCAAATCGTGTATGCCGATGTAATCAATACCTGGATGACGAATTCCAACGTTATCGCTACTGCCGATGGCCACGGCCGTCAAACGACCATCGAACTCAAAGGTGAAAACAAACTCGTCCCCGGTACTTACAAGGCATATGCCGTGGGCTATTCCGACGGTAGCTCTTATACCGATTTGACCACAGACCTCGCCGGTCTTGCCGTAGGCGAACAGTTTAATCCGATTAGCGTGGTTACCGACGGTGACGCCGAAGAAATCTTTGCCGGTGGATTTGAAAACGGTGAATTTGAGGTGGTTGCAGGCAAAGGCTTCTCTCAATCTATCGTGTTGAAACGTCAGGTGGCCGGTACTTACGGTTATTTCACCAATATCCCCGCCAAAGGGCCCAAAGGTGAAGATGCTAAGTACTTGCGTCTGATTGCTTCCAACAAGATGAAAGAGGTAATCTTCGATGGCTTCGACCAGAAGAACGCCGTGAACGGAAAGAACTCTTTCAACTCCGCTTCGGAGGACTATTTCGATGGCTCTCACAAAGGTTATGAGGTATATCGCATCGACCTGAACCAATGGTTCCCCAGTGGCGATACAAATGCCAATGACATGTTCGATGCCGGCGATACTGGTTGGCGAAAAGACCCTGCTATCACCGAGCCGAATGTTTCGTTCGAAACGGGTTCGGTATTCGGCGGTAAATTCCTGGTGCCTTTCAAGGCTGTCAATGGAACCAACACCTTGCAGTTGCAACTGCTCGATGAGAGTGATAACATCTTGAAATATTGGAATGTAAACCTCAAAACCGCACAAACCGTTAATGTGGTTGAAGGTGCCGACAATAACGAGGTTGCAGAGTCTACATCGGTTTACAGTATCCTCCGTAACCAACTTTACACCATCGGTGTTCGTGCTGCTGGCGATGATGGCGGTGAGAACCCCGATCCCGAAGAAGGTGACGACACTCCGGAAGATTTGAGCAAAGGCCAAGAGCTCATTATCGTAGTCGATGGCGCCTGGGAGAACATTCCCGGTATGGAACTCGATTGATGTTTGCTGCATAATGACAAAAAGGTTACCGAGCGTGTCTTGCCGGGACTGTCGTCCCACAGCCCGGCAGGTGTAACCGGTCGCTACGGCGGCTCACCGATATCGGCGGCCGGGGGTTGAATGTTCCCCCTGCCGTCACCAAATACAAGAAATACGAAAGAACAGAGAGATGAAATTTGCACGTATCTTATCATTTTCTTTGGCGGCCTGCCTGTTGGCCGCGTGCGGCAGCGACGAAATGTTGCCCGTGGGCGGCGGCGATGGCGAAATCGTTATCGCCTTGCAATCGTCGGGCACTCCGGCCTCGCGTGTCTCGCTGGCCGGGAGCGATCCTTTGCAGCACGTGACCTATGTGCAGGTATATGCTTTCAAGGGTACCGGCGACGACGCTCGCTGTGTAGTGAGCGAAAACGCTATGTGGCACCGGCAGGAGGGCCAAATCGCCGCGCAATACTATAAGTTGCGCACCCGTCTCGATGCGGGGGAGTACACTTTCCTTGCCGTGGGTATAGACAACCCGTTGACGGGTGACCGCCTGCCCGACACCTCGCTGCGAGGTGCCGCCACCGCCTATGGCCTGCCCGATGCCATCGAGGCCGGCGACGGCGTGACAACGGGCACACGGCTGGCCGATGCCTACGCTCGCCTTGCGGCCGGGAAATCGGCAGACGACATCGCTTCGGCCGAATTGATGGCGGGATTCGCCCAAGCCGAGTGGAACCGTGTCGACGACATTACGGTTGCGTTGGAGCTGCGGCGCCGGGTAGCCGGGGTGCAGTGCTATTTGACCAACGTGCCCGAGGGAGTGACAAAAATAGAATTGATATGTGCGACTCCGCAATATAGCAATGTGCCGTTGTGCAAGCAAGCCGAAGAGGCCGACTTTGGTACCGAACAATTAGGCGAGGAGACCGAAGTACTGTTGTCGATGCCGGTGAACGACGAAGTGCTCGCCGCCGAGAGCGTGACACTTGCCGATGGCTCGACCATCGCCAAGCAACGGGGCAGTGTCTATGCCGCAGCTTTCCTCTTGCCCATACCGCAGCAGCAGGCTATGCTCACCTTGCGTCTCACCAATGCTTCGGGAACGGAGGTTAAAAACGTGAAACTCGACACCGGCGAGGGCGCATACACCTATGATTTCCCCCTTCGCGCCAACTGGCTGTACTCGATAGGTCATAAATCGGCCGATATCGACGAACCCGAAGACCTCGGCGGCAAGATGACCGACATTGTAATCGACGGTAATTGGCAGGTCGATGTGGATATACCCTTGTAATCGAATATGAAGATGATGAAAATAGCGAATATGAAATATGCGATAGGCAAGCTGATGCTTGCGGCTGTCTGTCCGGTGGCCATGCTCCTCGGCGGATGCGACAGCGACGAGCCTGCCTCTTCTCCCGCAGGAGGGACAACAGGTATGAATACTCCCGGCGAAGGCATTGTGGTCTGCGGCGGCAATGGCGATTTGGTGGCGCAAACCCGGTTTACCGGAGCCGACGACACGTCGGGGCCGGGTGTCGAAGGTACTTGCCGCGCCGACCGCCTCGAAATCTATCCGTTTTTTCAAGGGGTAGGAATTGGGGATTCCAGTTGGCCCGATGAGAATAGGTATGTCTATAACAATCCTAATGTAAATTCGAGCGTGACGATCGACCCTGTTTTTGATTTGAAGATTATGGGTCGCGACGGTTATACCGAAGCGCAACTCAATGCGCACAAGGATAATTATTATTTTTATATATACAATACGGCACTGGCCTATACCGAGGCCGATAAGTCGAATTTTACCACGAATATAGCGAACCGCACGTCGTCGACCCTCAGTCTCAACGGGGCGGGAACGTCATATGTCACTCCCGAACTTTACTATGGTATATTGCGATTCAAGAATGAAGATGACTGGAAGTCGAATTTTGACAAAGCCGAGAACGTGTATTATCAGAGTGGTTGGGGTGAGAGTAATCATACGGGAGATCTCACCGGTCGCATTTTCCGCATTGTGAGCCAGGTGAACCTCACCATTACCGACATACCGGCCGGGGAGGTATCGAGTATCGAGTTGTATGCCGACCATTTCCCCACACAGATTACGCTCAACGGTACGCACGGCTCCTATTATCCGGTACACGCCGTGACCGATCCCGCCAACACGACACAGAACGACAGCGTGTTGCTGGCCCGGACCGACATCTCGCCGACAGCCGAGAGCGCCGAACTCTCGTCGTTCCTGCTGCCCAGCGAAGTGGGTATGCGCTTTTGGGTGAAAATTTCCTATACCGGCGAAAGCAGCAGAGACCGGGTATTCGACTTGCGCCCGCAAACGAGCCACTACCTCACGGGCGACGATGCCGCCGTTTACAACGTGGGCAGCGATTTGAAACACGGTAGCGACCTCTATGTCTACAACGGCAATGCCGGTAAATTCTGTTTCTATTCCTACTCCAATGTGCGGGTGAACCTGAGCGGGCGGTTCGACAACATCGCGGTCGATACCAGCGAGCCGAACATTGAAATCGTGGTGAATCCCAATTTTGAAGACGAGCATAATTTTGATATAATATAGAACAACGATAGTACGATATGACAGCAATGAAAGATAGGCGATATGGGCCGAAATCGGTTGTGGCCGCTTTTGTCGGTTGCGTATTGGCACTTGCCGGTTGTGCCGGGGAAGAAGATGTCCCGGCATTCGAGCCTGAGCGGAGCGATGTGTCGGAAGTGCCGGTGGTGATTTCTTTCGGCACGACCTGGCAGCAGGACGATGTGACCCGTGTGCCGCCGCCCGGGCAAGAGACGACGGTCGAGGTGGACGGCTGGGACGAGACGTCGGCCGACAAGGTGCGGCTGGTGGTGTTCCGCCGCAAGGATATGGACGACCAGTTGCAGGGTGGTGTGAACGATGCCCCGTTTACCTACGACCCCACCAACGACTATACGCTGGACTGTACCCGCGACGAAGATACGAAAACCATTACCGCGCAGGGTTCTATCTGCAAAATCTACGGTTATGAATACCGGGTGGTGGGTATCGCCTACGACAGCAAGCGGGCAAACGCCGTTCGGAGCGGCAACACGTTTGTCGATGGCGAGCAAAATCTTTTCACGCTCAATGTCGAGGACGGCACGACTTTCGACGATTTCAAGGCTACGGTCAAAACCGGCGACATCTGGTCGTATATTTACGATATGGATGTGAATATCATCGAAGATGTAACGACCACAAATTTCGATGAATGCTTGACCCGGAAAATGGCTTTTGTTCCCGAATTTTTCTACGGCTATTGCACCACGGCTTCGGGCAACGAGATTATCAAGTTTGCCGAGCAAAAGGCCGACGGCAGCTACGACAAGGCGGTGGCGTTGACCGGCATTCTCTACCGGGGTGTGGCCAAAGTGCAGGTGGAGCTGGAACTTGAATCCTATGAATATCATGCGATAAGTAGGGATATATATCATGCCGCCTTGCTGGCGACCAATGTTAATACGGTGACGGGGCTTTCGTCGTACGACGATTTTTTGACCCCCTCGTCCCCGGTACCCGATTATGTCGTTGACGGGCTTCTCGGTTATACAGGTTCATACACGGTAATCGACTATCGGGATGCCGAGAATGGCAAGGTGACGTTTACGGCATTTGTCTTGCCGGCCAAAATGAAACTGGGCGTCCGTTTTTTAACTCGTAAAGAGGTGGCATTTACGACTCATTTCGGGTTGTTCAACGGCGAAATCCATGTGGCCGACAAAACCTATAACGACGGAGAGGGAGCCACCGGGGTGATTTCGCCCGATGCCCACAACAACGAGTTTTACTTCCGCCGCAACCACAAATATGTGTTGCGGGGAACGTCGAGCAGCATATTGAGTCATCAACTCGATTAATAGCGACAATACATGACAATGAAAAAATATCTCATATACGCAGTATTAGGGGCGGCAATCTGGTTGCCGGGACAAGTGTCGGCGCAGGATTCGGGGTATCCGTTGGACCCGGAACGTCCCGTTTGGCAAGAGCAAGACTCGAACCAGCCTAACTATTTGGAAAATCGCCGAGCTCTCGTGGGCCGCGGTTGCAGTGTGAACAAACTGGTGAATGTGGTGGGCGTAGGCTCGTGGGTAGACCAGCTCGAAAACCTCACCGACGAGGATTTGAACAACTATGCCTCGTTCCCCAAAGTGGTGGGCGCGGGTGTGACGGCCAACCCGGTGACGAGTGTGCGCGACATGAACAACTATTACAAGGATATGCCGGCGGGCTTCTGCGTGGTGGCCTCGTCGGGTAGCAGCGTGCTGTCGCTTGATGTCATCAAAGCCATGTCGATTATGTTCTTGCGCGATGGCGAAGAGGTCGACACCCAACCGGTGGAAGAGGGTCTCTCGACAAGCGGAATAGGCTTGTCGCTGATTTCCATACCGGGTACCGACGATGCCAATATCTACCTCACGGCCCGCACCGAAGAGATTTTCGACGAGGTGTGCCTTGTCGATGCCGGCGGTGTGAACCTTGCGGTGGGTAGTGCCGTGCTGGTGAAATATGCTTTTGTGGGCAGCGTGAAAGAGACTCTGCTCACGACCAACGGTGTGGCCGGTATGGGCGAGGGCTATTACCTCGAAACGGCCAAAGGCTGGAACCCGGTGCTTCTGGGTATTCCTTTCCCGCTGGACCAAAATAATATAAACAACCTTATCGACGACGATTTGGTGAATAACTCGGCGGTGCTGACCCCGATAATCGCAGCCGGCTATCAGGGCGGTGTGAAATTGTGCGTGGGCAACCATAACAGCGACGAGGAGGTGTTCAAAGCCGGGTCGGAGATAGGTTTCAGTTGGAAAAACGGTGCGGCATTGGACCTCGATGTGGGAGTGTGGATACGCATTCTGCTGTTCGACCGTAACGGCAACGTGGTACAGGAAGAGACCGTCTCGGGCGATGTCGTGGGCTTGGGCGTGGCCTCGGGCGGAAACGGTACATCGTCGATTGTGGCCAATGTCGATTACTCGGGTGCCGAGATACGTTTCCACACGGTGCTCTCGGTGAGCCTCGGCGCGATGGGCGTTTATTACGGTTTTGTGCGCGAAGCCCCCGAGGTGAAGCATCATTGCGACATTAACCCCACGTTCGATACCAATTTGTGCACGGCGCAGACGTCGATACAGTTGGAGTCGAACCCGAGCCTGTCGGTGACGTGGTCGCTCGAAAGCGCCCCCGAAGGTTCGGCCGTGACGGTGACCGACGGCGGTTATGTGGCCAACATGGACATCGATGGCGACTATACGTTCAGAGCTACATCGGCCTGCGAAAATCATTGTTTCGAACTGGTGACTATCAACAAGGGCGAGAACATCGGGTCGGAAGTCGATAATATATGCGGAGAGCCGCTGGTCAACCTGGATGCGGCACTCGAAGGTAAATACGCCCTCAGCGACGACCTCTATGGCACCAGCGGGTCGCTCATCTCGTTCACCGACATGGAAGGAGAAGAGTGCATTCTCGACAACAATTACAACAACTGTGCCACCTATGTGCCCGTGGCCTCGATTGCCGAGAACCTGATGATTACGGGCGTGAAGACGACCGACGGGTCGCTCATCTACGATGCGGAAACCGAGCCGTATCCCGCCAAACTGGGATTCATGATGGAACTGGAATCGGAAGGCTTGGACGTGAGTGCGTTGCAGTTCTTCCTGATACGGGGCTACCACAAAGGGAAGAAAGTGTTTGAGAAAGTAATCACCGAAACCGATGTCGTGTCGGTGGGTCTGGCGGGTACCAACCGTCAGCAGAAAATGCGCTTCTGCGTGGAGGTGGACCCCTCGGAAACCGACGGTGACGGGAATCCCTTGAAAGTCGATGAAATCATGCTTTGGAAAGCCGGTGTCTTGAACATCACCCTCTCCAAGTTCAATATATTCTATCCTTTCAAAGAGGTGCTCGACCCCGAAAACAGCGAGTGCGGCGGGCCTTTTGGTTGCGGTGTGGAGATTATCTCGGCCGAAGATGACGGCTCGGGAGCGACGATTTCTACCGGCGACCAGGGAAGTGCGGTAACGGTGGCCGGCGTGAACGACAACCTCAGCTACTTTATCGACGGAGACCTCGAAACGGCAATGATGGTAGCCAACACGGTGACGGTGGGTGGCGGTACGGTATTCTCGGTGAAGCCGGGCTATACCCTCGATTTCCATCACCAACTGTGCATCGTGGTCGACAACAATACCTATCTGGCCGGTGTGGATGCCGGTAAGTGGCTCACGGCGAGAACCTATTATCAGGGGAATCCCACGGGCGACGAGTTTACCAACTGGAATGTGTTGGGTGTGAATGTGATAGGTTATGGCGACAAGAGCATATTGATTTTACAACCGAAAGCCCGTTATGACGAGGTGCAGATAGAGGTGGCCAGTGTTGCCGGTGTGTTGAGTTTCCAACGCTTCTACGGCATGTTCCTGCGCGGCGACGTGGACGGTGACGGAACGCCCGACTGCGAAGACCCGTCGAGCTGTTTCACCGAGATTGGCGACCTCACCGTGAGCCAGATATGCCAGGGCGATGTCATGGAGATTTCGGGGAAAGGCCTTGCCGGTATGGATTATTACATCTCGATGCCCGAGCAGGAAATCTTCGAGAAAGTTCCGGTCGATTTGGAAGGCTATTTCTCGGTGTCCTACACGTTGAACACCGTGGGCCGTTACAACATGATATTCTACGATGGCAGCATGAACATCGTCGATACCTCGCCCTATACCGTGCACCCCACCTATACAGAGTGGAAAACGACCCCGGTAAATACCGATTGGAACGAATGGACCAACTGGACGGCAGGATCGCCCTATTGCTGTACCGACGTGGTAATCAACAGCAACGCCTCGAAATATCCTTTGCTCCCGGCCGAGCCCGAGGCTGTCGACAAGTATTGCTGCAACAGCATCTATTTCAAGTCGAACGCAGCGGTCGATCGCACGACGAGCCTCAATTACAGCAAGGCTTGGGTGGAGATGGACTTGAAACCCAACCGCTACTACCTGCTCTCGGCTCCGTTGAAGAGCATGTATGCCGGCGATATGTTTATCCCGGCGACAGAAACATCGATCGGTTATTTCGAGTCGCTCACAGAGACCAATATGCCCCAAAACCGCATCAACCCGCGCATCTATCAGCGCCTGTGGTCGCGCTCGGCTCCGGCTAAGCTTTTCAACGGCACGGACACCGAGGTGGGTATCGACCCCGACGGGCTTGACCTTGGCAATGCCGAAATCAACAAGGCCGAATGGTCGAAAAATTTCAATGCGTTGAAATATGGCTATCCGATGGGCAACGGCTTCTCGCTGTGGGTCGACAACGGCAACCTCCCGGCCGACAGAACGTTCACGTTCCGTTTCCCCAAAGAGCATACCACCTATAATTATTATAGCGACTACGACGGCAGCATGTTGTCGTTGACCGAGACGCTCGAAAGAACCGGGTCGGGACGCTTCATATACGAATCGGAAACGCCCGAGAATCCCTCGTCGTCGTTCGAGTATGAAGGCGAGACACGGCATGTATACACCAATGTGCTGCCGCTCACCGTGTCGCTCACGGCCGAAAATGCGACATCGATTTTCCTCGTGGGTAACCCCTTTATGAGCCGGATTGACATTGCTGCTTTCATGGCGGGCAACGACGGTGTGAAATCGGTGAGAATATACGACGGGAATACCGTCGCTACCATCAACAGCGATTTGCAGGCAACCGTTGCCGGGCTGACCAAGATAGAGCCGTTGCAGGCTTTCTTCGTGGAATTTGACTCGGAGGCCGCTGCAAGAGACATAGAATTTACCGACGACATGCTTACCGGCGAGACGGTAACCACCCTGTCGGAATCGCCCGCATTGAGAATTATGGCCGACAACGGTCTCGACAAAGCCTTCATGTTGCTGACCTATGGTGCCGGCGGCGAATCGGAAGCGCTCATCGATGCCGAGGTGAAACCTTCGCTCGGAGTGTATGCCGTCTCGGGAAATATCGTTTATGACATTTTGCCGGTCTCTGGCGCCGAGACACCGCTCGCCTTGTGTGCGGCAGCATCCGATACGCTCACCTTGCGGTTCGAGGCTGAGAACGGATTCGACACGTCGAGCTATGTGTTGCGCGACAACAATACGGGGGCGGTTTATAGTCTGGACGAAGAGATTGCTCTCGAAGCCGGAGAGTCGAGTGTGGGCCGGTATTCGCTGGTCGATTTGGCTCTTGCCGTGGAGGAGAAAACCGAAGGCGAAGTATTTGTCACGGCCAAAGACAACCGGGCTGTCGTGAAGAGTACGCGCGAGGAAATCGTGAGAGTGGCAATCTATGGCATAGATGGCCGCATGGATAGTGCCGTGCACATGTTGCCCACGTTGGAGACCGAGGTGGATTTGCAACGCGACTTGCAAATCGTTTCGGTGACACTTGCCAACGGTTCGGTACACAATTTCAAGATTGTGGCCTATTGACCCGTGGCGACAGTCTGTCCCGGGCACAGTCCCCGGTGAAAAAGGAGATAGGGTTAAGTTTAGTTTATAGTTGATAAGGTGTATGAAAGAGCCCCTGCCGTTTCCTCCTGGGACGGCAGGGGCTCTTTTGTGTCGGGGGGGGTAATCTCTCACCCTTGCAGTTCTCCTGCAAGGCGGTATTTTGTTGGCGGGGTGTAAAAGCGGTTAAATTTTCTTGGCTTTCCAGTTGGTCATTTTGAAGAAGAGAGCCGAAAGCATCAGTTTGAATCCCCAGTAGATATACTCGACGGTCCAGCAGAGCGAGATGTCTACGCGGTTGCGTACGATAATCACATAGATGGCCAGGGTGTAGAAGACGATGGTTACCATCTCGATGAGGAAGGCGGTGCGGGTGTCGCCCGTGCCCGATACCGATTGAAACAGCAGGTTACCCGGCAGGGCCAGCATGTAGTAGATGGTCATCACGTAGATCGAGGCCGTACAGCTTTCTATGAGGATGCTGTCGTTGGTATAGATGCGCAGAATCCACTCGGGGAAGATGCACAGCAAGACGATGAGGGGTACCACAATGGCGTAGCACATCTTGATGATGCGCTTGACGATAGGTATCACATCGTCGGTACGGTGAGCGCCCATGGCGTTGCTCACGAGGGTGCAGGCGGTCGCGCCGAAGGCATTGACAGGCATGAACAGCAGGGTAGAGGTGCTGCGTATGATGTTCGAGATGGCCAGCGGCTGTTCGCCCAGATGCTCTACGGCTACGAAGAAGAGGAACCATGTGGCGATGGTGAGGAAGTAGAGAATCATGCTCCATACCGACACGTTGAGTATCTCGCGGATGAGTGCGAAGTTTTCGAAGCGTACGCGCGAAAGCTGGTATTTCTCCCGGTCGATGCAGAAGAGGGTATAGAGGAAGAAATGCAGCGCTGCAGAGGCTTCGGCCAGGACCGAACCCAGGGCGGCACCGGCGATGCCCATCTGGGGAGCCCCGAAGTTACCGAACACAAAGATGTAGTTGAACACGACGTTGGCCACGGTCATGATGATGGCGTTGACCATGAGCACGCGGGTGCGGGTGATGGCCACGAAGAAGGCGCGGAACATGACCCCTATCGAGGTGAATATCAGCCCGAAGATTCGGTACTCCATGTAATCTTCGCCGGCCTTGCATACGGCGGGCGATGAGATGAGCAGGTCGAGCAGTCGCGGTGTCCACACCAGCGAGGCCCCCACGAGCAGTATCGAGAAGAAGACCAGAAAGAGGGTGCCCTGTCCCATGATGGGGCCCAGTGCCTGATATTTCCCCTCGCCGTTGCGTCGGGCCATGAGTATCTGGGCCCCGGTGCTGAAGCCGAAGGTGACCATGTAGAAGGCCAGATAGAAGACTCCGGCCAGAGCCGAGGCCCCCAGTTCGACTTGGCCCACGCGGCCCATGAAGGCGGTGTCGGTGATGTTGATGAGGTTTTGAACAAATAGACTGACTAAGATGGGGAGTGCGATGCTCCAGATATCTTTGCGGCTGTACATACGATAAGGCAGGTCGTTAGGTTGGGTATTGGTCGGGTTATATAGCGAAAATGCCCACTCGACGAATCGGGCAGGCATTCGCAAGCAGGTTATTCGGTTATATCAGTTTGTTGGTAGCGGTGTCGGGGAATACGACGGCCGGTGTAAACTCGCGAGCCTCTTCGGGAGTCATCAGGGCATAGGCCATGATGATGACGATGTCGCCGGGTTGTACCTTGCGGGCGGCGGCTCCGTTGAGGCATACGACGCCCGAACCCCGTTCGCCCTTGATGACGTAGGTCTCGAATCGTTCGCCGTTGTTGTTGTTGACGATAGAGACCTTTTCGTTGGCAATGATGTTTGCCGCGTCCATCAAATCCTCGTCGATCGTGATGCTACCGATGTAATTCAAATCGGCTTGAGTAACGGTTACTCTGTGAATTTTTGATTTTACAACCTCTATAAGCATGGTTCTGATGTGTTATTTTTCGGGACGTCGATAAGCGATGTTGTCGATCAGTCTCACCTCTCCGTTGTATACGGTAATGCAACCCACGATATAGTCCGAGTCGTTCCAGTCGGCAACGGGTTGCAACGTGTTTCCGTCGACGATTTCGTAGTATTCTACGCGCATCTCGGGGATAGCGTTGAGGGTGGCGACCACTTCATCGATAGTCTCTTTCACCGAATGATCGGCTGCAAAGGTACGACTTTTAAATAAAGTCTCGGCTATTTTGGGGGCATTTCTTCGCTGCGACTCGGTGAGCCGGGTGTTGCGGCTGCTCAGAGCCAGGCCGTCGGCCTCGCGCACGATGGGCACGGCCACGATGTTGAAGGTGTATCCCAACTGGGCAGCCATGGCTCGGATGACGGCAATCTGCTGGAAGTCTTTTTCTCCGAAATAGGCATTGTCGGGGCGCACGATGTCAAAAAGTTTGCTCACGATTTGGGCCACGCCGTTGAAGTGTCCCGGACGATATTTACCCTCCATCACCTCGGCCACGGGGCCCAGGTTGAATACACGGGTATCTTCGGTCGGGTACATCTCCTCGACCGAGGGGGCGAAGGCATAGGTGCAGCCTACCGACTCGAGCAGCTGACAATCCTTGTCGAGCGTGCGGGGGTAGAGCCGCAAATCGTTTTTATCGTTGAATTGGGTAGGGTTGACAAATATACTCACCACCGTCACGTCGTTGTTGGCGACGCTGGTCTTTACCAGTTGCAAATGTCCGTTGTGCAAGGCGCCCATTGTCGGTACAAGTCCTATCGTTTTACCGGCATTCCTGTCCGAATCGAGCTGTTGGCGCAATTCGGCGATTGTTGTGAATACTTTCATAATTGAACTTTGGTTAAAAAATCGTGCAAAAGAAGCAAATAAAACCCAATTGACGAAATCAAAGAGAGCTTTTTTATGGATTGTGGCCTTAAATATTTTGGGTTGAGGGGAAAATATGAGAAGTCTGACGATTTTTTGTTGTTAATACTTCTAATATTTCGTGGTTCCCGCCGTTTTTTTTATTATCTTTGCAAAACTAATCGAGTTTAAAGAGGTAGAATGAAAGAAGCCAAAGTTCTATTTATTGCCCAGGAGATCACTCCTTATTTGCCGGAATCGGAGATTGCCCATGTATGTCGCCATTTGCCGCAAGGTATTCAGGATAGAGGGCACGAGATTCGTACGTTTATGCCTAAGTACGGGTCTATTAACGAGCGTCGTAATCAGTTGCACGAGGTCATTCGGTTGTCGGGTATGAACTTGATCATCGACGACACCGATCACCCCCTTATCATCAAGGTAGCTTCTATTCAATCGGCTCGTATGCAGGTCTATTTTATCGACAACGACGACTATTTTCAGCGTAGTGCCGACGGGGTGGCCGAAGAGGCCATGCGCCCCGATAACGACGAGCGCAGCATCTTCTTTGTGCGTGGTGTGATGGAGACGGTGAAGAAGTTGCGGTGGACCCCCGACATTATCCACTGTCACGGTTGGATTACGGCCTTGGCTCCGTTGTACATCAAGAAGAGTTATGCCGAGGATCCCTCGTTCCGTGATGCCAAGGTGATTTACTCGTTGTACGACAATGATTTTAAAGTTCCGTTCGATCCTCGATTTGCCGAAAAATTGAAACTCGAGGGTATTCAGGATAGCGATCTCCCCTTCGCCGTAGGCGATTCGGTAGACCCGGTTATGCTCAACAAGCTGGCCGTGCAGTATTGCGATGGTGTCATTCAGGCCAGCCAGCACATCGACTCTCAAGTTACCGATTACGTTCAGCAACTGAATATCCCCTTCTTGGGATATCAGGACCCCGAAAATTATATTGATGCCTATAACGACTTTTACAGTAAAATTGTAGGGAACGAATAACGTCAGTTACTAAATAGAAATGAAAGTTTTTAAATTTTTGCCGGTTGCTCTTGTCTTTGCTTTAGGCATCGGCATCTCTTCCTGTGGCGACGAAAACAGCATGATAGGCTCGTCGATAGTCGATACGGATCTCGAAATCGTGGTGGATTCCTCTTTCCAAAAGATGGTAACAGCCGAGTCTATTCCCAACGATAGTGTGGTGGGGCGCACGATAACCCAGTTGATCGGGCGCATTTCGATACCCGGATACGGAAAGTTGGAGACCGATTTCCTCACGCAGTTTATGTCGGCCTCTACTTTCGATACGGTAGGTGTCGATCGTCTCGACTCGCTGGTTCTTTACTTGAGCTACAACACCGAGTCGTTTACAGGCGATTCGCTGGCGCCCATGCAGTTGAGTGTCTATCCGCTCGAGAAACAGCTCAAATCGCCGGTATACAGCAGTGTCGATCCGGCCGAATATTACAATGCACAGAGCGCTCCCATCGCTTTGAAGAGTTACAACGCTTCGTTCCTGGGCTTGCCCGATTCGCTGGTCGAGTTGGGTTACAAGACCATACGGGTGAAGTTGCCCGATGCCATGGCCGAGCAGCTCTTCGAGAAGTACAAAACCGATCCGCTCGTATTCTCTTCGCCCAGCCGGTTTACCCAATATTTCCCCGGTTTCTATGTGAAGACCTCGTACGGCAGCGGTTGCGTAGTGAATGTGCAAAACTCGGTGATGAACCTGCACTACACCAAAACCACGGTCATTAACGATAAAGACTCTACCTACGCTTCGACCCAGACCCTTATGGCTGTAACGCCCGAAATTAGCACAGGCAACCATATCCGGTTAGAGATAGACCCTACATTGCAGAGCAATATAGATGCCGGTCGGGTCTATTTGCAGGCTCCGGCGGGCTTGAACGTACTGTTGCATTTCCCCACACGCGAGATTGTCCGCTCGTTCGAAGAGTCGGTAGGGGCTGGCGGTTCTACCATACAGGGCCTCATCAACTCGCTCATCTTGGAAGTCCCGTTGAAAGAGTTGCCCAAGAGCAATTACAAACTCGAGCCGCCGCAATTCCTGCTCTTCGTGCGGAAGAGCGAGCTTCAGAGCTTCTTCGAGAAGAAAGAGCTGGCCGACAATGTACGCTCGTTCTATGCCGAATACAACAGCGATACCCGCAAGTATAGCTTTACCGGGCTGCGTACCTTCCTGAACGATGTTATCGAGAAGAAGCGCCAGGGTACCGAAATTACCGATGCCGACGAGGAGATTGTGCTCGTACCCGTATCGGTATACAGCGAGACCGTATCGTCGGGTAGCAGCTATTACTACTACTCGTACAACGAGCAAGAGGTGGTGACCGACATAGTTCCCTACATCTCGGCTCCGGCTCTGGCCGAAATCGACATGGACCATATCCGATTGCAGTTGACTTACAGCCGGCAGAAAACCAAATAGCCGGTCGATGATATACGCACAACAGGAGGCGGGGCGATGCAGTTCGTTCCGCCTCTTTGTTTTCAGCAAGGGGTATTGGCTGTGTAAGTAGCGTAGAGTAAGCCGATTAGCTCTCTTCGATGAGAGGGTGGACCAGCCGATTCGGAAACCGTCGGGCGAGTCGGGCGAAAAAAATATGTGGTTGCAGCGAAAAAAATAGGCCAAAGAGTTTGTCGGTATTCTCAAAAGTATTACCTTTGCACCGCAATCGCCACAATAGCTCAGTCGGTAGAGCATTTCATTCGTAACGAAAAGGTCCCGGGTTCGAGTCCCGGTCGTGGCTCAGCAAAGAGGTTCAAGAAACTTGAACCTCTTTTTTATGCCTCTTACCCTTCAGGTCCGGCCGGGTCGATTGGCCGGGAATCGCTTGCGAGATTCGGGTAAAGGCAGTTCGCCGGGCTTGCCGCCCCTCTGTGGCTTTATCGGTCAGGCCGCTTTACGGTTATCTACCGATACTCGGTCAAATCTCTTTTTACACATCCGGTACCTCTTTCTCTTCGCTTTTAGTTATAGGCCGAGTTTTTTTCAACAAAGATCAGTCGAGTCGCCTATATTTCATCTATCTTTACAGAACAATAAGTGCTATGGATATTTCGCATATACGACTTCTTAATCAACAATTGGCGAGTTCGCAGTTTTCCTCCGTCCCCGATTTGGTTTCGTGGATGGGTATGGTGCAGGCTCAAGAGTGTAGGATGATGCGCTGGGCAGTAGGTATGCGGCTGAAGAAGCCTTCGATGAAGGCCTTCCGGGAAGCGTATGATGCGGGCAGCATTGTACGGTAGCATCTGTTTCGGTGTACCTGGCAACTGGTAGCGGCCAAGGACTATCGGTGGATGCTCTCGTTGTGTACCGATAAGAACCGGGCTACTATTCGGGGATATTTGTTGTATTGCGGACGAAGGATTGAAGAGTGGGAGTATGAACGTGCCAATGACCTTATTCGCCGGTCGCTCGAGGGGAAGGGGTCGGTGCCGAAGGATGCACTCTTGCAAAGCCTCGAGGAGCAGGGCCTGGTCGATAATGCCCACGTGATGTCAATCTATCTGCGTAGAGCCGAGGCCGACGGTATTATTTGCAACGGCTTGTTGGACGATAGGCAGAATACCTATGCGCTGGTCGATGACCGAATACCTCAAGCCCCGGACATGTTGCGGGAAGAGGCTCTCGCTTTGTTGGCCCGGAAGTATTTCCTGAGTCACGCCCCGGCCACTCTCGAGGATTTTGTGTGGTGGTCGAATTTGAACGTGGGCGAGTGTCGGGCAGCCATCGAGTCGATCCGCAGCGAGTTGATTACCGAGCCGGATGCCCGTAGGGCTGATGCTCCCTTTGTGTGGAAATACAACGCAGAACGAACGATTTCGTTATCAACTCGCGGCATCGCAACCTCTGAAAAAGCAACTGTGGCAGCAGACAGTACAGCAGAAAATTGCCAATCAGGCGGCCGTTCTGGAGTCGAGAGGCATTGTAGCAAAAAATATGCGAGCCTGGGTAGGCGAGGTACGCAGTGGCGATGCCGACAATATGGAGGCTCGCGCAGCAGCCTACTATTGGTCGGTTCTCTTTCCCGAACTTGGGTATTTCCGTCGTGATCGCGAAGGTGACCCACCCAACAATCTGCTTAACTATGGCTATGCCATAGTGCGAGCGGTGGTGGCGCGTGCATTGGTTGTTAGTGGCTTGTTGCCAACATGGGGTATCCATCATCACAATCGTTACAATGCCTATTGCCTGGCCGATGATATAATGGAACCCTATCGTCCTTATGTCGACCGTGAGGTATGCAACATCCTGACGAGTGGCCTTGATTATGCCATACTGACAACCGAGTTGAAGGCCAAACTCTTGTCTCTACCTACCGTAGAGGTAAGTGTACAAGGGCGTCGTAGCCCTTTGATGGTGGCCGTAGCCCAAACTACGGCATCGCTCTATAAATGTTTTAGTGGAGAACTGCGTAAAATTGTTTATCCTGAGATGTGATGAATCTCGACCGTTTTAGCGAATATCGCATTATGTGGGTCTTGGTGTTTTTCGATTTGCCGACAGAGACGAAGCGTGAGCGCAAGTTTTATGCCGAATTTCGTAAAAAACTTTTACAAGATGGCTTCACAATGTTCCAATTTTCTATTTATGTGCGCCATTGTCCCAGTCGAGAGAATGCCGAGGTGCATATTCGTCGGGTAAAACTTTCGTTGCCTCCGTTAGGGAAAGTGGGAATTTTGTGCATCACCGATAAACAATTCGGGATGATGGAGATATTTTACCAGGCCAAGGAGACAAAGTCGCAAGTGCCTCCTCAACAACTCGAACTTTTTTAGAAAGCAAAAAGCCGGTAGCTAAGCCGGCTTTTTAACAAAATACAGCTTCAGTTTTTTAATTCTGATTGTTGTTTTAATTGTTTGACTTATAAGGTACTATGCAGATTGTGCTGTATTTAATAAGTCAAAGATACAAATTTGAAAGCGAATCACAACAAAAACATACCAACAAATAAAGACGTTGAAGCTGTATTTAATAAGTCAAAGATACAAATTTGAAAGCGAATCACAACCCCACAGTTCTGCATCAGTCAAAAGCTTTGGCTGTATTTAATAAGTCAAAGATACAAATTTGAAAGCGAATCACAACTTGGCCGTCTGTTGGGTCGAAAGTCATTAAGCTGTATTTAATAAGTCAAAGATACAAATTTGAAAGCGAATCACAACTAAAGAAGCTGTGAAACTAAACATGCTAAGGCTGTATTTAATAAGTCAAAGATACAAATTTGAAAGCGAATCACAACTTGGCGTCAACAATTCCATTTTGTTTGCATGCTGTATTTAATAAGTCAAAGATAGAGCAAGGAGAGCGCAAAACAAACAAGTTTACTTGTGTTTTTTGCCGAGCCGCAGCCTATCTTCTTGAAAGATACAAATTTGAAAGCGAATCACAACGGTGCCCCGTCGGTGATTGGTTCGTTGTTGCTGTATTTAATAAGTCAAAGATACAAATTTGAAAGCGAATCACAACACATTCATGTCACTGCCTACAAGATTGTACGGCTGTATTTAATAAGTCAAAGATAGAGCAAGGAGAGCGCAAAACAAACAAGTTTATCTCTGTTTTTTGCTGAGCCGCATTCTTATCCTTTCCCTTTGCACTTTGGTGTGTTGGGAGTGGGGTAACCTTAGCCTCTATACTTGTTTGACCGATGTCGATAGCGGTGGCTTGACGATGATGCGGGGATTGATGCGCAGCAGGTGGTCGATGAAGGCCTGTTGTTGCCGGGGCGAGAGGATGAGTGTTTGGCGTTTGTCCAGACGCAGGCAGATGCGGTTCAACGAGGTGGCCGGGGCGCTCTCCAAACTGGTGGTGCGGGCGATTTCGGTGATGCGGTCGATGTCGAATTGTCGTTTATCGAAGAGTCCGCTTTGTACCCGCAGAGTTTTGTGGTCGATGGTGTACCGGGTATTGACCAGGGTATCGACGATAAGGGCGGTGAGGATGACCAGCAGGGCGAGCCCTATCCACACCGACAGGTATATCATGAGGGCATAGACGGGTAGCAGGACGAGGGCGATAACGGTGACCAGCCCCCGGCTGATGCCTGAGCGATAGATGGTTGTCATAGGAGACCTCGAGGGTTAGAGGATGCCGCCACCGAAGATGAGCCGCAGCAGGCCTACGATGATGGAGACGATGCAGAGGGTCTTGCCGGTGTCGGACTTGAGGATGGCACAGATAATGAGGAAGATGATGGACACGGGTATGGTGATCCAGTTGAGTATCCCCAGCAGGGGGATGAAGGCGACCAGAGTGATGAGCAGGGCTATGATGCCTAAGAATGTTCCCATTGTAAAAGTTGGTTTTTAAGGTGTAACAAATCGAGGGGTGCATGGGTTGACCCTTGTGGGGTCAATCCATGCGGCTCTTGTAGTCGTTGTAGTCGTATTCGCGCCACATCTCTACGGTGCCGTCGCTCCTGAGGCAGGCGATAGAGGGGTGGGGTATGCCGTTGAACATGGTGGTTTTGACGGTGGTGTAGTGTATCATGTCTTCGAAGATGATGCGCTCGCCCACGGTGAGCTCGTGGTCGAAGTACCAGTCGCCCATGTAGTCGCCGCTCAGGCACGAGTTGCCGCCCATGCGGTAGGCGTGCAGGCCGGGGGCCGGAGTGGTGACGGCGCCGCGGATGGCGGGTTGGTAGGGCATCTCGAGACAGTCGGGCATGTGGCAGGCAAAGGATACGTCGAGTATGGCGGTGCGTATGCCGTGGTTCTCGACGATGTCGACCACGGTCGATACCAGCGGGCCCGTCTGCCAGCCGAATGCGCTGCCGGGCTCGAGTATGATCTCGAGGTTGGGGTGGCGTTGCTTGAAGTCGCGCAGGAGTCGTACCAGGTGGTCGGTGTCGTAGCCCTGGCGGGTCATCAGGTGGCCGCCGCCCATGTTGAGCCATTTGACTTGCGGCAGCAGGTGGCCGAATCGCTCTTCGACCCGCACGAGGGTCTTCTCGAGGTCGTAGGAGGTCGACTCGCACAGCGTGTGGAAGTGCAGCCCCTCGACGCCTTGCGGCAGGTGCGCCAGCTTGTCGGCCGTGATGCCCAGCCGCGAACCGGGGGCACAGGGGTTGTAGAGGTCGGTCTCGACCTCGGAGTATTCGGGGTTGATGCGCAGTCCGCACGACACGCGGTTGCCGTCGGCCACGACCTGGGGGTAGAAGTGCTCGAATTGGCTCAGCGAGTTGAAGGTGATGTGGCTGCTGTACCGCAGGATGGCGGGGAAATCGCGCTCGGTGTAGGCTGGCGAATAGGTGTGGGCGGGGCTGCCCATCTCTTCGAAGGCGAGCCGGGCCTCGTGTATGGAGCTGGCGGTGGAGCAGGGGATGTATTCCCGGATGATGGGGAACGACTTCCACAGGGCGTAGGCCTTGAATGCCAGTATGATGTTGACCCCGGCGGCCTCCTTGACCGAGCGGATGAGTTGCAGGTTGCGGCGCAGGCGTGCCTCCTCGAGCACGTAGCAGGGCGATGGTATTTGCGATAGCATGTCGTTGTGCATGGCGGGTATCGGTTTGAGTGGTTTATGGTTTTATAAAATGGTGAATTTGGCAAATTTGAGCAGCAGTTGTTTGCGGCCTACGTTGTCAAACTCGACGGTAATCTTGCTGTTGTCGCCCGTGCCTTCGATGGCCGACACGGTGCCGTTGCCGAACCGGGCGTGGCAGATGCGGCTGCCTACAGCAACGGTGCCGGCTGCCGTCGTGGTAGAGGCTTGCGATGCCGACGGGGTTGTTCCCGAGGGTCGTGACTCGATGCGGGTGAGCCGCTTGGCCGGGGCCGGAGCCGTGAAGGGGCGGGGTGCCGGGGTGCGGTTGTCTTCGTTGTCGTCGCGGCGGAAGGGTTTGCGTCCCCATTCGCCATCGAACGAGCTGCGCCACGGGGCTTTCTCCTCGCGAGGCTCTTCGAGCCGCTCCTGGGCAGGCAGGTCGACATATCGGGGGTCGAGCTCCTTGATGAATCGGCTGGGGGGCGACGATACCGTCTGGCCGTTGCGGTAGCGGGTGAGGGCGTAGGTGAGGGTGCAGTTCTCTTCGGCCCGGGTGATGGCCACGTAGAGCAACCGGCGCTCCTCCTCGATTTCGCGCTCGCTACCCTGACACATGGACGAGGGGAAGAGGTTCTCTTCGACCCCTACGATGAATACCTGCTTGAACTCCAGTCCCTTCGAGGCGTGTACGGTCATCAGCGTCACCTTGTCCTGCTCGGCTTCGTCGCCGTTGTCCTGGTCGGAAGCCAGCGATATTTCGGCCAGGAAGTCCGAGAGGGTGGTCTCCGTTTCGCCCGCCTCCTGCCGCAGGGTGCAGAATTCCATGACACCGTTCAGCAGCTCTTCGATATTCTCCTGCCGGCTGATGTTTTCGGGGGTACGTTCGGCGGTGATGTCGCGCAGAATGCCCGATTGCTGGACGATGGTCTCGGCCAGCTCGGCCGTGTTCTGGCGGGTGGCCGCCTGGCGGAAGCTCTCGATGAGATCTTTGAAGCCCTTCAGTTTGTTCAGCGTTCCGTTGTTGACCTCGAGGTGGTGGTTCAGCGGGTCGGAAATCACGCTCCACAGGCTGTCGCCGCTCTCGTGTGCCCGGTCTATGAGCTTGGCCAACGTAGTGTTGCCGATGCCTCGGGCGGGGTAGTTGATGACCCGCTTGAGGGCCTCCTCGTCGTCGGGGTTGATGGTGAGGCGGAAGTAGGCGATGGCATCCTTGATCTCCTTGCGCTGGTAGAACGAGGTGCCCCCGTAGATACGGTAGGGGATGTTGCGCTTGCGCAGCGCCTCCTCCAGCGTACGCGACTGGGCATTGGTGCGGTAGAGTATGGCAAAGTCGTTGTAGTGGCAGTGGGTGGTGAGGCGCAGTTCGGCGATGCGGTTCGAGACGATGAACCCCTCCTCGAAATCGGAGTAGGCACTGATTACCTTCACCTTGTTGCCCACCTCCTTTTGCGAGAATACCTGCTTGGGTATCTGCTCCTTGTTCTTGGCAATGAGGCTGTTGGCCGTGTTCACGATGTTCTGGGTAGAGCGGTAGTTGCGTTCGAGCTTGAATATCTTCAGGCCCGGGTACTCCTTGCTCAGCCCCAGAATGTTGTGGATGTTGGCCCCCCGGAAGGAGTAGATGCTCTGGGCATCGTCGCCCACCACGCAGATGCGGTTGTGCCCTTTGCTCAACTGACTCACGATGAGGTGCTGGGCAAAGTTGGTATCCTGGTACTCGTCGACCAGAATATAGGCGAAGAGGTCGCGGTAGTGCTGCAGCACGTCGGGATGGTCGCGGAACAGAATATTGGTGTTGAGCAGCAGGTCGTCGAAGTCCATCGCCCCCGATACAAAGCAGCGGTGGCGGTAGATACGGTAAATCTCGCAGATGAGCGGCCGCTTCGAGCGGGTATCCATCTCGATGAGTTCGCGGTTCTTGGCATAGACTTGCGGCTCGATAAGGGCATTTTTGGCATTCGAGATAATCGATTGCACGGTCGACGGTTTATAGACCTTGTCGTCGAGCTGCATTTCGCGGATAATGCTCTTGATGAGCGAGAGCGAATCGGCGGCATCGTATACGGTGAAGTCGTGGCGATAGCCCAGCCGGTCGGCATTGGCCCGCAGGATGCGCGAGAAGATCGAGTGGAACGTGCCGGCCCACAACCGCGAGGCCGTGCCCATACCCACCACCGAAGCGATGCGCTCTTTCATCTCGTTGGCCGCCTTGTTGGTAAAGGTGAGCGCCAGCAGACGATAGGGGGGATACCCCATCTGCAGGAGGTGAGCTATTTTGTAGGTAAGCACCCGAGTCTTTCCCGACCCGGCACCGGCAATCACCAGTTCGGGTCCCTCGGTATAGAGTACGGCTTCGCGTTGCTGCTCGTTGAGTTCGTTCAAAAAATCTTCTTCCACTTGTCCCTTGTTATAAATGCAAATGCAAAGATACAAATTTGGGAGCGAATCGCAATCATTACGGAGCGGTCGTCGCAGTCTCTTTGTCAAGTTATAAAGATGTGCATGGCGGTGGATAGAAATATACTTTTCAAATGAAGATTGTGCCTGGTAGAAGTCATACCGCACTCCGATGCGGTATCCAGTTTTTTACAAGCTGAACTATCGTTCCAAAATATTATTCTGCTTTCACCCGTTGGCGGAATTAAATTAGCGCATATTTAACTCTACCAATGGGTCTCTCATTTTTATAGTTAATATATTGCAGGATTGTAAGTGCGCTAATCTTCCCGACAATCCGGGCAAACAATCCGTCTGTATCTTTCGCATAATTCCTTATAATCATAAACTGGTCACACAATTGCGAGAATAGAGTCTCGATTCTTTTTCTCGCTTTGGCAAAAGCTGGAAATGTAGGTTTCCATTCTTTCTGGTTAGTTCTGTATGGTACTTCCAGTCTGATATTGGCAGTTTCAAACAGATCCAATTGTACCTGAGCACTTATATATCCTCTGTCCCCTATGACAGTACAATTACTATAGTCCACTTTTACATCCTTCAGGTAATGAATGTCATGTACACTTGCCTTTGTGAGGTCAAAGGAATGGATGACTCCACTTAATCCACAGACTGCATGGAGTTTATATCCGTAATAATACACTCTTTGTGATGCACAGTATCCGATTGACGGTGCTTTCTCAAAATTCTTCTTTCCCATACAACAACGCCTGAAACGGGAAAAACGACATACTTCTATCGGTTTAGAGTCAATGCAGAAACAATCTTCTCCTCCATCAATTTCCGCTGCCATTCTTTCCCGGATTGTATTGCATAGGGAGGAAGTGATTTTACGTCTGTCATTGTATTGTCTGCGTGATATAAGATTGGGAATTTCAATCTTATATTCCTGTAGCTTTGCAAACAACAATGGCTTACTGTCAATACCAACAGTTTCTGATGTCATATTCAATGCCATTATTTCAAGGTCTGAGAATCCAGGGACTACTCCTTTTCTAGGCACATTCCCTGATTCATTGACAAAATTTCCAGCTACTTGCTTGCATATGTTCAGAAATTTTGCGAATATTGCATATAGTTTGTGTGTATGATATTTGCCCATTAAAAGTATACATAACTTTTTATACATAAATCTTTTATCAATTTAATTCCACTAACGGTATGAAAACAGGAAATTTATTCAAAATTCTTTTATTAATAATCTTTGCAACGACATTTGTCGCATGTGAAAGCGAGGAAAAAGATGGAGATTGGGAAGCGATGAAATGGGAAACCAATGTATCAAATATCAATAAAAACAAGATAGAAGTACCCAATGAGGGTGGCGTTTATGTCATTAAATGTACGAATTATAAAAGTTTTTGGATTAATGCGTTGTCTGAAAACGGTGAGTCTCTTCCAATAGATAATGAAGATGAAAAAATAGAAAGAGAGTGGTACTCTATAAAAATAAATGATGGAAACACCATGACTGTTTCGATTCTATCGAATAGTAGTGATGACAATAGAACTTTGAAAATAGGAATTCAAGCAGAAAATGCTTTTGATTCATTTTTGTTTGAGCAAAATAAGAACTAAGATAACTTTTGTATTCCTAGGAATAGCTATAATATTTTAACATGATAAAATTTAAGAGGGAGGACCACACGATTCTCCCTCTTAAATTTTACTATTCAAAGAATAGCAGATATTCCATCTTTCTTCTCAACTTAATGCGCGAAATACTCAATCTTTATGGTGCTGTAAAGAAATATTGAATAAATTAAGCAAAATACATTACCTTTGTTATCGTCTTAAACAATAAGCTAAAACTGAAGTGGAATATTGGAAACGAATTGCATAGAAAAATAGAAGATACCGCCTATATTGTTATCCTAATTGAGTTAATAATCAATAAAAGCGTTAAATCTTCACCCTTTAGAATGTACAATTAAAGACAACGACCATATTTCTGACTTATTACCTATAAAATATTGAGTAATAATCGGTTGTAAATACAACATATTGTAATGAATTGAAGGAAGTACATGTTCAAGCTAGTATACCCCCGATAATTGATGCTGAGACATTTAGCGACTATAATAAAACACTGTATGTGCCAATTAACTGCAGTGATGCTTATCGGGTTTCCGAGTATTGGAAGAACTTTGAATATATTGTAGAGTCTGCTGATGAAAGTGCCATTGAAGCGATTGTTAATGAAAAACATCGCATCTATGTTGTTGGTCATACTCTGCATGTGGAGAATAGAGAAGATATTTATCGGGTGTATAATCTTATAGGGCAGATCGTTTATACGGGGAGTGATCGGGTTGTACGGTTGTCCGATTCTGGCGTCTATGTGATTTGTACAAAAGAGTCTTCGTTTAAAGTCGTTGTGAGATAAGTGTTTACTTATCCTTGTCATACACAAGAAAGACTGTCTTAAAATGAACTGCATCCCAAAAGTTAGATACGAAACTTTTGGGGTGCAGTTCAAAATGATTGTCTTTTGTCTATGAAATGTTGGGATGAGATATTAGAGAGAAAATAGGCCCCTTGGGCTCCGCATGGGACTGCGGGGTGACGAGGCGTATCATATCGCGCTGCAATGTGGTATCCAAATTCTTAGATAACAAGAGTAACATTTTTTATTTCAAAACCCGTTTAAGCCACTTCAGTTTGTTGCCGTAGGGCGGGAACCGGAATTCGGAGTAGAGCCGCTGGTTCGAGGTGACTACGCCGCGCTGGTGGCTGAAGGTCTCGAAACTGGTGCGGCCATGATAGGCCCCCATGCCGCTGTTGCCGATGCCACCGAAGGGAAGCTGGCTGTTGACAATCTGCATGATGGTGTCGTTGATGCAGGCGCCGCCCGACGAGGTGTGCTGTATCATGTAGCGGGCCCGTTTGCGGCTGCGGGTAAAGTAGTAGAGGGCCAGCGGTTTCTCGCGCAGGTTGATGTGCTCGACACAGTCGTCGATGTCGTCGAACGGAATTACGGGGAGTATGGGTCCGAAAATTTCGTCGGTGAGCAGGGTCGATTGCGGGTCGATGTCGGTAAGCAGCGTAGGGGCTATGTAGCGGTCGGTAGGGTCGCAGGTGCCGCCGCAGAGGGGAGTACCGTGCGAGAGCAGAGCCGCCAGTCGCTCGAAATGCCGCGCGTTGACAATGCGCGGATAGTCGGGGTTGTGCTGCGGGTCCTGGCCAAATTGCCGCACGATTTCCCGGCGCATCAGCTCGATGAGATGCGACTCTACCCGGCTGTGTACCAGTAGATAATCGGGCGCTACGCAAGTCTGTCCGCAGTTCAGGAATTTGCCCCACACGATACGGCGGGCAGCCGTGGGCAGGTGGGCATCGTCGTCGACAATACAGGGGCTCTTGCCACCCAGCTCGAGCGTGACCGGCGTGAGGTATCGGGCAGCCGCCTGCATGATGTGGCGGCCATACTCCACGCCGCCGGTGTAGAAGATGTAGTCGAACCGCTCCTGCAGCAGCTCCTCGGTCGTCTCGCGCCGGTCATCGGCTACGGCGATGTACTCCTCTTCGAAACATTCGCCAATGAGTTCTTGCAGGGCCCGAGCCGTGTGGGGCGCTTCGCCCGAGGGCTTGATGATGGCACAGTTGCCGGCCGCGATGGCACCCACCAGAGGCGACAGCGCCAGTTGCAGCGGGTAGTTCCACGGGGCAACGATGAGCACACACCCGTAAGGCTCGTAATGAATGCGGCTGTGAGAGCCGAAGAGGAAGAGAGGCGTGGGGCGCCGGCGGTCGCGAGCCCAACTCTGCAGGTTGTTTTTGACGATGCGTATCTCGTGCAGCAGGATACCGATTTCGGTTACATAACTTTCGAAAGGCGACTTGCCCAAGTCGGCCCGCAAAGCCTCGGCCAGTTGTTTTTCCCGGTCGGCAATTCCTTCGGCCAGGCGGTCGAGGGCACACAAACGGTAGGGGATTTCGCGGGTAATATGTTCGTTGAAGAATGCTTTTTGCAAATTGACCAAGTGATGATAGTCGTGCGTTGTCATATCGTCGTCGTTTGTAATTGGGTGATAAAGATAACAATTCGCCGGCAGATACAGTTTAAAATTATTCTAAATTCTTGTTTGAGCCGTTATGAAAGCATTATAGAGAATTTACATGGCAAAGAAATCGAACTTTTGAAAAGACCATAAGTAGGGTGAAAATATAATAAAAAGAGGGCGCCGGTTATGGTCAGAATCGAGAATGTATTACTTTTTATCACCTTTGACAAACGGGTTTTGTCGTTGGACGATTTGTTGTTTTTGTTGAGAGAGAATAGAGAGTAGTTTAACTTATATAAGTAATATGGCAACAATAAAAGTAAAATTCCGCCCCTCTTCCATCCCTTCGAAAGAGGGCGTGTTGTATTATCAGATCATTCATAATCGAGTAACGCGACAGATTCGTACAAGATTCAAGTTGCATCCCGATGAGTGGAATGAAGAAGATATGGCATTTGATTTTTCTAACAGTAGGAATAATAATCGGCAACATTATCTGATTTCGTTGAAAGAAAAGGTGAGTGCCGATTTAGCCCGGCTGGAGGATATTGTCGACACCTTTGATCAATCGGGGGTGGTTTATACTGCAGACCAGATTGTCCAAGCTTTTTCTACCCCGATAGAAAATAGGGAGTTTTTGGAATTTACAAGGAGGCTTATCGAGCAATTAAACCAAATCGGGAAGAGACGTACGGCCGAGACGTACGCTACAACTCTGAATAGTTTTGTACGATTTAGAGACGGGCAGGAGATTGGTATCGACCAGATAGACTCAAACGTAATGGTCGCGTATGAAATCTATTTGAAGGCTTCCGGTCTTTGCCCGAATACCACCTCTTTTTATATGCGTAATCTCCGAGCCATATACAACAGAGCCGTAGAGCAGGGATTTACAATGCAGAGGTATCCGTTTAGGCATGTATATACAGGCATTGACAAAACGGTGAAACGAGCAGTGCCGTTGAAGATAATTCGCCAGATACGAGATTTGGATTTACGGATGAATCCGTCGTTGGATTATGCTCGCGACATATTTATGTTTTCGTTTTATACCCGAGGAATGTCGTTTGTAGATATGGCCTTTTTGAGAAAGAAGGATATACAGAATGGAATATTGTCGTATCGTCGGCAAAAAACAAACCAGCGGCTTTTTATCAAATGGGAGAAACCTATGCAAGAGATTATAGAAAAATATGATACATTGGACTCCCCTTATTTATTGCCTATCATTCGCAGTGTATATATAGATGAGCGAAAACAGTATAGGAATGCCGCACATCTGGTGAATAACAAATTGAAGCAGTTGGGCCGGCAGATAGGTTTGTCCATACCCTTGACCAGCTATGTGGCTCGCCACGCATGGGCCAGTATTGCACGAAGTAAAAATATTTCCATATCGGTTATCAGTGAGGCTATGGGGCACGACTCAGAGAGCACGACTCGTATTTATTTGGCTTCGTTAGATACCTCTGTTGTAGATAAGGCAAACAATATAATTCTTAAATCTCTATAAAAAAAAACTTGTGAAAAAGGTACTCGTTATTTGAAAGTTCTGTCTGAGTATCAGTAATATTATAAAAACCAGAGATTGTATAGGTAAAAGGGGACGTGTTAAATAGAAAAAAC